>VGSZ01000204.1 GCA_016874845.1 Deltaproteobacteria bacterium | reverse complement strand
GCACTGCGGGGACATAGCAGGTTTGGCGCACGTCGACGCCCACGACCACGTCCACGACCACGTCCACGACCACGTCCACGACCACGTCCACGACCACGTCCACGACCACGTCCACGACCACGTCCATGCCGACGTCGGCTATCGTCGGGCGGTGTCCGGCCCCGCCATGACCAGACCCGAGCGCGTCGCGTTCGTCGCCGCCGCCGCGCTGCTCGTCGCTCTCGCCGTCGACGTCGTCTGGTGCGCGCCGTGGGTGCCCGCGCAGGACATGCCGGGGCACATCTTCGGGGCCCTGGCGCGCGCCCACCTCGATGACCCGGCCTTCGACCACGCGCGGTTCCTCGTGGCCAACGAGCCAGTCAGCACCCGCGGGCTCATCGACCTGTTCGCCGGGCTCGAGCCGCTGCTCGGCTGGCGTGACGCCTACCGGGCGGCGACGACGGTGCTGGTGCTCGTGTGGATGCTCGCGGCCGCGGGGCTCGTCCAAGCCGCCCACCGCGACCGCGCCTGGCTGGCGCTACTGGCGGCGTCGACGGCGTTCGGCTGGTCGTTCTACATGGGCTTCTTCGCGTTCTGCTTCGGCACCGCGCTCGGCTTCGGCGTCGTCGCCTTCGCACTCGCGCGCCCCGCACCGTCGGTGGCCCAGCGGGCGCTCTTGTCGGGCCTGCTGCTCGTCGCGGCGTTGGCGCACTTCTTCGCTGCGGCGCTCGCCGGCTTCGTCTGGCTCATCGTCGCGGTCGCGCGGGCGCCCGCAGGCGCCGCACGTTCGCGTGAGGCCGGCTACGTTGCCCTCGGCGCGCTCCCGGCGGCGCTCTTGACCGTCGCCACCAGCACGGGCGCCGTCGGCGCCAGCGAGGGCGGCCACGAGGTGCTGCCGTGGTCATTGCGGCTCCTGAGCTGGGGCGCGGCGACCATCGGAGGCCCCGCGTGGCGGCAGGCGCCGCTGCTGCTGGCGATGGCCGTCGCCGTCGTCGCCATCGTCGCGCTGCGCGGCCGCGCGCGCGTCGACCGCGCCCTCGTCGGCAGCGGCGCGCTCTTCCTGCTCGTGCCGTTGGTCGTGCCGTGGAGCGCGGCGTCGTGGCAGCACCTCGCGCCGCGACCGCTACCCTTCGCGGCGGTGCTCTTGTGCGCGGCGGTTCCCCTCGAGCGCGCCACGCGCCGCGTCCGCGCCGTGGTCGCCGTCGCCTGCGTGGCCAGCGCGTTCGCCGCGACGCTGTGGGCCCGGCAGCTGCACGTCGCGTCCAACGCCGACCCCGTCGTCGTCGACCTGCTGCGCGCCGTCGACGCGCCGCTCGGGCCGGCCGGCGAGCCGCCGCGCGCGGCGGGGTACCGGTGGCCGCTCGTGCTCGTGCAGCCGCGCTTCGTCGACGACGCGGCGCTGTTCCGCTGGGACCCGCTGCGCGGCGTGGGCGGGCTGTTTGGTGCCACGCAGGGCGGGTTCCCCGCGTATGCGTTCGTCAACAGCCCGACGAGCGACGCCGTGCTGCTGCGCGACGACGCCCGCGCCTCGCTGGCGCCGCCGCTCTTGCGCTCGCGGTTCGTCACCCCGGTGCGGACGCTCGTGGGCGAGGCCCGGCGCGCACGGGTCGACCTGCTCGCGGTCCACGCCGTGCAGGTCGACGGCGTCGTGGTCATCGAGGAGCCGGCCGACCACGTCGTGTGGCAGCGCCGCGGCTACGTCGCCGACGTCGAGGCGGGCGGCGTGCTGCTCGCCCACTTCGAGGGCTGCGCGCTCGACCTCGCACACGGCGCTGGCGACGTCGTCGTGCGCCCGAGCCCGGCCAGCGCCGACAGGCTGGCCCGCAGCGAGGCGGTGCACGGCGACGCGCACCTGCAGGGCGTGTGGTGCGGTCCCGTCGAGGTCGTCGGCTGCGGCGCGGTGCGCACGGTGACGTTGTCGCGCGACGTCACGGCCCGCGTCGACTGCGCCGCCGGCCCGACGCCCTGACCGCCGCCTTCGCCCGCGTCGGCGGCCCCCGGGCCGGTCGGATCAGCGAGCCCGCGGATCCCAGGCGGCGCGCAGCGCCGCCCAGCGCTCGAGCAGCTCCTTTTCCTGCGGCGTGACGTCGGTCGGCGTGACGACCACGATCTCGACCGTCAGGTTGCCCGGCTCCTCGCCGGCGCCGCGCGGCATGCCCTTGCCCTTCAGCCGCAGCTTGGCGCCCGACGTCGTGCCCGCCGGCACGGCGAGCTTCACCTCGCCGTCCATCGTCGCGAACGGCACGCGGGCGCCGAACGCGGCCTCCCACGGGGCGACGAACAGGCGCGCCTGCAGGTCATGGTCGCCGTCAAGCACGAAGCGCGGGTGCTTCTCGAATTTCACCCTCAGCAGCAGGTCGCCCGCCGGGGCGCCCCCCAGGCCGCGGCCGCCCTCGCCCTTCAGCCGGATCTTGCGCCCGGCGGTCATCCCCACCGGGATCTTCACCGAGTAGGTCTTCTCCTCGACGCGCCGACCACCGTCGGGGCCCACCAGCGTCTGCTGCAGCGTGACCGTGCGCGAGGCGCCGTGGAAGGCGTCGTCGAGGGGGATTTCGATCTCGGCCTCGCGGGTCTCGCCTTCGCGCTGCTGGGGTGCGAACGGGTCGCGCCCGGCGGCCCCGCCCGCACCGGCGGCCCCACCCGCACCGGCGCCCGCACGACGACCACCGGGCCCCTGCCGCCCTCGCGGCGCCCCCTGCCCGAACCCCGGCTGCGCCTGGTTGAAGAACGTGTCGAAGAAGTCCGAAAAGCCCGACTGCGGCTGGCCTCCGCGTCCGCCGCCGCCGGCGCCCGTGCTCCACTCGACGTTGTTCCAGCGAAAGCCGCCGCCACCGAAGCCGAAGTCGGCGAAGTC
This sequence comes from Deltaproteobacteria bacterium, assembly GCA_016874845.1. Classification (GTDB taxonomy): domain Bacteria; phylum Myxococcota; class UBA727; order UBA727; family VGSZ01; genus VGSZ01. The sequence continues at coordinate 6,601 of VGSZ01000204.1, read as the reverse complement.
CTCGGGGCGGAAGCCCGCGCCGGCGCCACCGCCGCCGCCGCCGCCGCGCTGCGTGTACGCCGAGCCGAGCTGGTCGTAGCGCCGCCGCTTCTCGGGGTCCTTCAGGACCTCGTACGCCTCGCCCACCTTCTTGAACTTGTCCTCGGCGCTCTTGTCGCCGGTGTTCACGTCGGGGTGGTACTTCTTCGACAACCGTCGGTAGGCCTTCTTGATGTCGTCCGGCGACGCAGTCCGCGAGACCTCGAGGGTGGCGTAGTAGTCCTGAAACTGCATGAGGATCCATGTAGCCACGCCGCCGTCGACGTCAAACGCGGCTCGGCCCGCGCCGACGCCACGCGCGCTCCCTTCCGCCCGGACCGACCCATGAGCCTCGTCCCCTTCGTCTTCGGCCACGGCCCCTGGGCCCGCGACTGGCGCGACCGCGTGCCGGCGATGCGCGACTGCGACGACGCCGCCTTCGTCGACGTACTCGCGCCGTCGTCGCCGGCGTTCTTCCACCTGCTGCTCGCCGGCAACGCGCGCGCGTTCGGCGGCATGGCCATCCCGGCGTGGGTGCAGCTCGACTGCGCGACGCTGCCGTCGGCGATGGTGGGCTTCGCCCAGCGCGCGCGCGACGTCGACCCTGCCCTGCGCGCCGACCTGTGCCGCCGCGCCGGCCTCGCCGCCGTCGACGACGACGCGCTGGTGCCGCTGGCCGAGTTCTGCGCGCTGTCGACACCGCAGCCGGGCCACGTCGTCGGCTTCTCGCTGTTCTCGCTGCTGCCCGGGCTCGGTCTGCGCGCCAAGGCGCTGGGGCTCTACGTGCAGCAGGCGACGACGCAGACCGGCATCACCCAGATCGACAACGGCGCGCTGCGCACCCACTGCCGCTTCGGGCCCCTCGTCGTGCAGCAGGTCGGCGTGCAGGTGCACAGCAAGCCCGGCACCACCCTCATCTACACGCTGACGTCGCCGGCCCCATCGACGCTGTCCGCCCTCGCCGACGGCTCGCTGACGCGCGTCGACCACGCGCTGCCCACCGAGCGCATCCCGCGCGAGGCGCTGCGGGCCGGCGACGTGCTGGTCGACGTCGATGCCCGCGACGCCGTCGTCGCGCAGCGTCCATCCGGGCCCCCGGCCTGACCGGCCTTGCGCCGCGATGCGCGTCTGCCATGCCCTGCACATGATGAAGCCTTGGCTGCTCCTCGCGTGCTCTGCTTTCGGCCTCCTTGCGTCGTCGGCCTCGCCGGCGTGCGCGCCGACGGGCGAGGGTGAGGGCGAGGGCGAGGGCGAGGAGTGCGCGCAGGGGCTGCCGCCGCCGTCGGACCCGTGCCTGCCGGCCTGCGGCAACGAGCAGTTTGTCGGCCAGCCCTGCACGCGCGGCGGCGGCGAGTGCAACGAGCACATCGGCCGCGGCGCCGGCTTCTGCACCGCCGACTTCTCGGACACGACCCTCGCCTACTGCACCCGCCCCTGCGACGCAGACGGCGATTGCGGCATCGGCGCCGTCTGCACCGGCGACCCCGAGGACCCGAGCGCTGGCCGCGGCTGCATCCCCGCGGCGTGCGCCGCCGAGGGCGAGGGCGAGGGCGAGGGCGAGGGCGAGGGCGAGGGCGAGGGCGAGGGCGAGGGCGGATGAGCGCCCGGACACCATGCGCCGCGGCGTCGTCGACGTTGAGCGCCCCCGCTGGTTCATGCCATAAGCCCGACATGCGCCCTCGATCCCTCGTCGCCGTCGTCGTGGCCTCTGCCCTTGCGCTGCCCGCCGCGGCGCAGTCGCCGGCGCAGCCGACGGCGCCGGCGCCGCCGCCCGCTGCGGCGCCGGCCCCCGAGCGTGTCGACGAGCCAAGCCTGCAGGAGCGCCGCATCGTGGCCTTCGTCGCCACGGGCGTCGCCGTCGCCAGCCTCGCCACCGGGGTGACGATGGGCGTGCTCGCGCAGCAGCAGTTCGCCTGCGCTGACGACATCGTCGCCTGCAACAAGGGCCTGAAGGATCCCATCGTCGGCGAACAGCTCTTCGACGTGCGCGCCGAGATCGAGCAGAAGGCCCTGTTCGCCGACATGGCTTACCTGTTCGCCGCCGCCGCCGCCGTGGTCGCCACCGTCGGCTATCTGCGCGGCTTCGTCTTCGTCGACGAGGCGCCGGCCACCGCGGCCCTCGCTCCGGCGCTGCCGCTGGTCCCCGTCGCCTTGGTGCCCGTCGTGCCCGCAGCGACGGCGGCAGACACCGCCACAGCGACGAGCACCGTCGCGCTCGCCGGCCCGGCCCCCGTCGTCCACGGAGTCTCGCGATGAACCGCCTCGTCGTCCCCGCCGCCGTCCATCGCACGGCAGCCCCGCGTGCCGGGTCGCGGCTCGCGCCGCTGGCCATCGCCTCGTGCGTCGTCGTCGCCGTCCTGGGCAGCTGCACGCTGCTGCTGCCCACCGACCAGCTGATCGTGCCCTGCCAGTCGCAAGCCGACTGCGACGAGAACGCCGGCGACAACTTCATCTGCGAAGACAACGCCTGTCTGCCCGAGGACGACGGCGCCTCCGGCTGACGAGCGACGGCCCCATTCAAGGCCCACCCCGGCGTTGTGTCCCTCTCGAGTGACCCGCGCCCCGCAGGTCATTGAGCGCCGGGGTCGGGGCTGAAGGCCGCCGGCGCCCGCTTCGTGCTCGCCGTCAGCCCTGCCCCGTGCGCAGCAGCCGCCGCGCGAGCTCGGGAGCGAACACGCCCGACACCTTCTTGTCGCGCGGCGCGGCGCGCAGGCGACGCTCGACCTGCTCGACGGGTTTGTCGACGGCGATGGCGACGAGCGGCGCGAGCCCGGCGTCGAGCGCGAAGCCGGCGCTCTTCAACAGCAAGGTCGGCAGCTTGTTCCATTCGGGGAACACCTTGAACAACGGCGCGTCGGCAGGAGCCGCGGCCAGCGCGCGGAGCACCTCGTCGCGCGGCTTCTCCAGATACACGGTCACGAACAGCACGAGGCCCGTGACGTCACCGCGGGCCTGCGCCGCCGACAGGCGCCCGGACGACACCGCCGTGTGGCCGGCCCACGTCTCGGGCCCCAGAGGCAACGGCGGCGACGACGGCACGGGAGGCGTGGCCGTCGTCATCGGCGGCGGCTCTGGCGGCAGGACTGGCGCCGGCCCTGGCGGCGTGACGACAAGCTGCGACCACGACGAAGGCGGCGACGCGGGCGGCGCAGGGGTCGGCGCCACGGTCGCGACGACGGGCGGCGCGATGGACGTCGGGGGGGACGGCGGCGGCGGCGAGGACGGCAACGGCGACGATGATGCGGCGGGGGCGTCGACGAGCGTCGGCGCTGCCTCGATCGGCCCCGTGGGGCGGACGAAGCGCACGCGCCCGCTCGACAACAGCGCCGGGTCGAGCCCGAAGAGCAATGGGCGCGTGTTGTAGGGCGGGTCGGCGTAGTGGATCTGCAGGCGCCCGGTGAAGCCCGGCGCGGTCTCCTGCAGGATGGCGGTGACGTCGTCGAGGTTCTCGGCCCAGGCGTCGTCGACCAGCTCGCGCTCGGCGATCCAGCGCTCGCTCTCGTACAGGCGCACCGCGCGCGCGCCGGTGCGGCGGAGCAACGTCGGCAGGCACACGAGCAGCGAGCAGCCGAACGACCACGCCAGCGCCACGCCGCCGTGCTGGTCCCACGCGACGTGGCTGCGCGCGATCAGGCCGTAGACCGGCGCGTGGACGTCGACGATGCCGAGGCCCTGCTGCAACGCCGCCGACGCCGCCCCCCGCGCCAGTAGCTCGGCGTCGAGCCACGGCCGCAACAACAGCAGCACCAAAGGCTGCGTGAAGAACACGCCCAGGACGAACAGCACCACGACGGCGGCGCCGGCGGGGCGCCACGACACGATGCCCTCGATGGGGTGGTGCAACGGATAGCCCGACCCCGCGTGGTGCAGGCGCAGCAGGTTCAAGACGAACGCCGCGACGACGAAGAAGAAGAGCGGCGCCGACCACAGCCCGAGGGTCAGCGTCGCGCCATAGGCCATCGACACCGCGGGCACGAGCGCGGCCACCAGCGACAACACCGCGCCCACGACGAAGAAGCGCGCGTCGACGGGCGACAGGCGCGCAACGATGCCGTCGTCGTAGCCGCAGACCCGCAAGAGCCGCCGCGACAGCGGCGTCAGCGCGCGCGGGGTCGACAGCGTCGTCGTCATGCCGGGGCCATCACGCTCGTCGTCGTCTCAGGGTCGATCCAGCGGCGGCGGCGCGACGAAGGCCTGCGGGTTCTGCTCGATGCGCGCCGCTTGCAGCCTCTGCCACTCAGCGTGGAACTTATCGGCCAGCGCCCGCTCGGTGGCGAGCCGGCGCTTCTCTTCCTCGAGGATGGCGTTGGCGGCGTGGTGGATGTCGACGTGGATGCTCTTGCCCTTGCCGTCGGACACGACGCGGGCCTCGGGCTCGATGCCCGCCCGCGCGCGCACCAGGCGCTTCTGGTTCTCCTTCAGGTAGTCGTAGGCGCCCTTGGTCACCATCAGCTTGAAGAAGATGGGCCCCATCTCGATGCACAACAGCAGCAGCATGATGGCGATGGGGATCGAGCCACCGATCAAATGGCTGATCTGGATGCGCTTCATCAAGCCGTCGAGGTGCCGCGCCACCTGCAGATTCGACGTCTTTTCGGCGGCGATCCGGCTGTCGAGCGCCGCCAGCGACGCCTTCGCTTCCTTCAGCTCGTCCTCCACCAAGGAGTTCTTCTTGCCGAGGTTCTCGCGGTCGCGATCGAGCTCGGCCTGCATGCGCTCGAGGTTGTCAGCCTTGTCGCGCCACGCCGGACCGCGCCCCGCCACGCCGCTGCCGGTCTTGCCCTCGGCCTCGAGCTCCAGCGCCTTTCTCTGCTGGTTGATCTCGAGCCGGCGCTTCTCGAGCTCGCCGGCGTTGTCGTCGATGCGCTTCTGCCGCGTGTCGACCTTTTCACGCAGCGCCGCGCGCTCGCGCGCCACCAGCCCCTCGCTCGCCTCGTTGAGCGTCAGCAGGAATTCCTTCTGCTCTTTCTCCAGCGCGCTCTCGATCTCGCTCTGCAGGATCTTGATCTCGAGGGGCTTCGACAGGCACAGGCCGATGATCAGCGCCATCGCCAGACGCGGCAGCGCGTTGGTGAATTCCTGCAGCGTGATCTTGTCGGTGCCGTCACCCTTGCCCGTCGACGAGATGATGAAACGATCGATGTTGAAGATGATCGCCGACCAGACGAGGCCGAAGAAGACTGACATCGCGACGCTCGGCCAGTGCACCAGCCGCTCGCCGAGCGCGGTGGCCTCCTTGGGCGAGAACACCGTGTAGAACGCGTAGCTCCCCGAGAAGAACGCCAGCACGCCGACGGTGGCGACGACCCCGCCGAGCCCTTGGAACTTCACCCGGTCGCTCTGCGGGCAGCGCACCAGCAGCTGCGCGTCGGCGCCGGCCGAGAACCACAGCAGGCGGGTCATGAAGCCAACGTCGTCGAGGGTGCCGTAGTCGTAGCGATCATGCTGCGCGACCCGCGGCGTTGGCGGCGACGACGACGAGGACGACGACGGTGCGGCAGGCGGGGGCGACGACAGGTTCATCGGCTCTCCTGGAGATCGGGCAACGGGAGGGCAAAGGCGGGAACGGCGACAGCGACGGCCGGGTCGCCGACCAGCGGCGCCAGCGGCGACAACGGCGCGACGACGACGACCGGCGACGGCGACGGCGCGGCGACGGCCACCAGCGGCACAACCACCCGCTGCCCGCGAAACGACACGGTCATCGTGACCGTCGATGTCGCCGCGACGCCGCCGGCGACATCGACGAAGACGAGGTCGTCGAGCCCGCCAACGACGAAGCGCCGAAGCGACCCGGCGCGCAGCACACCGGTGCCCACGGCGACGACGTGCAGCGGCACGCGGCCGGGGACAAGCGCGACCGGCGCGTGCGCCGCGCGGGCCACGAGCGACGGGCGCCCGAACAAGCCGCGCAGCGCGCGCCCGATCATGGACGCGCTCCGGGCGACGGGCACTGCACCGCGAGCTCGACCCGCCGGTTAAAGCGCTGCAAGTCGTCGGGGGCGTCGCGGGCGACGATGGGCTCGCGCTCGCCCCGGCCCACCACGACGACGCGGTCGGCGCCGATCCCGCCCTGCGCCACGAGCGCGGCGGCGACCCGGCGCGCGCGCGCGCGGCTGAGCTGGTCGTTGTAGTCGTCCTCGCCGCGCGGGTCGGCGTGGCCGGTGACGACGAGGATGCGGTTGTCGTCGGGCGCCTTCTTCAGCAGCCGCGCCAGGCGACCGAGCAGCGGCCGCGACTCGGGGCGCAGCGCGTCGTCGTCGATAGGGAAGAGCAGATCGCCCGACAGGAACAGCGGCCGACCGCAGCGGGAGAAGAATTTCTCGGGGTCCTGCGCGGCCTCGTCGATGGTGTAGCGGCGCGGACCGCGGGCCCCGGCGGGCTCGGCGACACCGTTGCGGCCAGCGCCCGCGTTGTCGCCACCACCGCCAGCGCCACCGCTGGCGCCCGCGTTGTCATCGACACCACCGGCAGCACCATGACCGGCGCCACCGCCAGCACCACCGCCGGCCGCCCCACCGCCGGCCGCCCCACCGCCGGTCGCCCCACCACCCGCGCCACCGCCGGTCGCCCCACCGCCGGT
>VGSZ01000203.1 GCA_016874845.1 Deltaproteobacteria bacterium | reverse complement strand
CGAGAAGTTCCGCATCCCCGACATGCTCGCGAACCGCGCCGACACCTACAACCTCGGCGACATCAGCGGCGGTCGCGGCGACGTCTTCGGCCTGTCGTTCCTCGAGAACGCGCTGACGGCGAACCCGACGTCGCAGCCGCTGGCCGCGCGCGACCCCGCCGACGTGCACCTGTTGATCCGGCTGGCGCAGGGTGAGCCCGTCGCGACCACCGACCTGAAGCACGCCTATGCGGGTGCCGAGATCGAAGAGCTGACCCGCGTCTTCCAGAAGCTGCTGAAGATCCAGTCGGTGCTGCTGAAGGTGAACGCGGCCTACGTCGCCTCCGCCGCCACCGACGATCGCTTCCGCACTGAGCCGCCGTTCAAGCTGCAGGGCAGCTACCGCAACATGGCCAAGCTCGCCCAGGGCGTCGTGCCGGTGATGAATGACGATGAGCTGGAGCGTCTCATCGACGATCACTACAAGGGCGAGTCCCAGACGCTCACCACCGGCGCCGAGGCGAACCTGCTGAAGCTCGGCGACCTGCGCGGGCGCCACTCGCCCGAGCAGGCGGCGCGCTGGGCCGAGATCAAGCGCAACTTCGAGCGCATCCAGCTGCAGGGCGACAGCAACGACCCCGCCAGCCGCGTCGCCGGCACCCTTGCTTCGCTGACCCAGCGCGTCGATGACATCGCGACGTCGATCCAGACCGCGGCGACCACCACCGCTGCCGCCGCGCGGGAGTCGGCGCTGGCGACGCAGGCGCGCCTCGATCAGGCGTCGGCGCAGCAGGCGCAGACCCAGACGACGCAGACCGCGCAGGCGACGGCGGCGCTGCTGCAGGCGAGCGAGGCCATCGCAGAGTCGCTGCGAGCGTTGGGCTCGACGCTGGGCTCGACGCTGGGCTCGACGCTGAGCGCGACGCTGGGTACCGACGTCGGCGCGACCCTGGCGCAGACGTGGTCGAGCTCGTTGCGCGCCGGCGCCCACGACGTCGGTGCGACGGTGGCCCAGGCGCTTTCGGCGCAGGCCCAGACCCTCGCGCAGGCGCACGCCGAGCAGCAGCGCCGCTCCGACGCCGCCGGCGATGAGCGCGCCGCCCGGCTGCTCGCCGTGGCGGGCACGCCCCGCCATGACGCGGTCGTCGCCGGCGCCGTCGAGCAGCTGTCGCGCGCGCTGACGACAGCGTGGACAGCGACGGTCGAGCAGGCGCAGCTGACGGTTCGGATCGACAACCCCGCGCCCCCGGGTGTGGCCGAGCTGGTGCGGCTGCAGACGGTGCTCATCGAAGCGAGCCTGCTGCCGCTGGTGCGCGGTCTGGCGTCGTCCCTCGAGCACGAGCAGGACAACGCCGGCCAGCTGGCAGCAGCGCTGCAAGCACTGCGCGCCCTCGAGCAGAAGGGTGTGACGTTGCCGACGACGACCACTGAGCCGCACCGCCCATTCAAGGCGAAGCCGCAGGGCACGCGGGTCAAGGAGTAGTCCCCACCCCGGCGCATCCGCCATCGTGAGAGACGGCGGCGCACACGTAGCCTCTCTTGCCTTGCACGGGGGCGTCACACGGGGGCCACGGACGCTGACCGAGCCGCAGATCACGTTCCGCAACCTGTCGTCGAGTCCGGCCGTCGAGGCCGAGGTGCGTCGTGGCATCGTCTGGCTCGAGCGGGTCCGCCCGTCCATCGTCGGCTGTCACGTCGCCATCGAGGCGCCGCGGCGGCGACACCGGCAAGGCGGGCTCTTTCGCGTCCGCGTGGAGGTCGGCGTGCCGGGCGGCGAGGTCGTCGTCAGCCGCTCACCGCCGAAGCACCACGGCCACCCCGAGGTCTACGTCGCCATCCGCGACGCCTTCCGCGCGGCGCGGCGCGAGTCGATGGATCGAGCCCGGCTGATGCGGCGCGACGTGAAGGACCACGTGGCGCCGCTGACGGGTCACGTCGCCCGGCTGCTCGACGAGCCGCGCGGCCCTTGCGGGTTCTTCGTAACGGGCGACAGCCGCGAGGCGTACTGCCACGAGCACGCGCTGGTCGATGGATGTGACGACCGGCGCGCGGGCGATCGCGTCCGCTTCGTCGAAGAGGCCGGCGACAGGGGTCCACAGGCGAGCGCCGTCAAGCGGATCGGTCGCGCTACCGCGGGCGGCCGCGACGAGGGCGCAGCAGTCACCCGTCGCGCCGCGCCGCCGGCCCCGGGACCGACCGCAGCGCGTCGTTGCGCGCCTGATCGGCAGCAACGACGAGGCGCCACGCGTTCTCGTTTCGCGCCGAGAGCTCCGAGGCGAGCGAGCGCTCCTCTGCCCAGCCGACCAGCTCGGGACCTGTCAGGTGCTGCGCGAGCTGCGGCACCGGATGGTCTTAGACGATGTGGTCGAGGTAGCGCTGTGGATAATGATTCACGTGGCGCACACATATGTCACAATAAAAGGCCTTCTTTGTTCCGGATGCCGCTACATACAGGCGCGAAGAGGCCGCGAGCTTCGCGGCGGCGACGCTCGAGAGCGCGACCAATACCCGGTCGGGGAGACGAGCGGTGACCTCGTGGCGTATCAGCGACACGGAGCGTTCGATCCGCTCGTTGTTTTCGGCGCCATAGACCCACACGTGCAGCGCCCCCCGCGGGACGACATGCAACAATCAGTCAAAGGCGGTCTCGGGGCCTGGTGCATGATGGATGACGCCGACCGAGTAGCAGACATCGAAGGCCGGCCTGAACGGCGGATGGAAAATGTCGGCACGCACGACGTGCACGTTCGCGGGGTGGCGGGGGTTTCGGAGCGCCACGTGAATGACGCCGGAGGAGTCGAAGCCGATGAGGGCCATGCGGTGCCGCGGCCAGCAGCCACCGCCCCACGCCTCAGCCGGCTTCGACCACGAGCCGATCGGCAAATCGCTCGGGACCGATCGGACGCAGCCAGTCGCGAAACAGCTCGTCGTTGAACGCTGGCTCCGAAGCGATCACGCTGTTGTCGCGAGCCCAGTAGCGAGCGAAGCCGCGGGTCGTCGGTACGACACGGTCTTCACGAGGCCGACCGATGAAGTCGGGTACGCCGCGGTCGATGCACCACTGCCGCGCACAGGTCGGACACGCCAACTCACCGGTCTCGATGTGCCGCCCCTGCCATGCGTCGACACGCAGAACGAGGTCTCCGCGGTTCGTGGGGCACGCGAGCAGCGGCAGCAGATCTTCACGCATCGGTCACCTCGGACGCACGTTCACGACGGCGGCGCCAGCAGGCGGTGTCGACGAAGGGGCATGAACCATCATGGGACCGAGGCGCAATGCGGCCAATGACCCGCATCCGACGCGCCCACGATGGGCGGGATCCCGTTCGATTCGCTTGCCTCAGCTCGGAAGAGCCGGCTGCGGAAGCGTCGAGCCCGGCGGGCCCTCGACGGGCAGCACCAGCGAGAAGGTGGTGCCGCGCCCCTCGACCGAGCGCGCTTCGACCTCCCCCCCGTGGGCGTCGACGATGGCCTTGACGATCGCGAGGCCGAGGCCCGACCCCTGCCCGACGTGGCTCTGGCGCGGCACCTGGAAGAACGGCTCGAACAGCCGCGGCAGCGCGTCGACGGGCACGCCACAGCCGTTGTCTTCGACCGCGAGGCGCAGTCGTCCGGCGCCGTCAGCGTCGAGCCGCACCGTGATGGCGCCGTCGTCGGGCGTGAATTTCAGCGCGTTGTCGATGAGGTTCTGCACGACCTGCCCGAGCCGATCGGCGTCGCCGCGCACCGCGGTCGGGGCACCCTCGACGACGACGAAGGCCAGCGCGACCCCGCGGTCGCGGGCCCGCATCTGGAACCCGTCGACGAGACCGCGCACCAGGCCTGCCAGATCGACCAGCGTCTGCGGTGGACGGCGTTGCTTGAGGCGCGCCAGGTCGAGCAGGTTTGTGCACATCGACGTCAAGCGGTCTTCCTGACGGCCGATGGCCTCGAGGAACATCCGCAGGTCGTCGCGGTCCATCTGTCCGAGATCGCGCAGCACCGTCTGGACGTTCTGGCGGATGATCGCCAGCGGCGAACGGAAGTCGTGACTGACCGTCGCCACCAGCTCATCCTTGCGCGTGTTCAACAGCGCAAGCTCCTCGTTCTTCTGCGCCAGCTCGGCGGTGCGGCCCTGCACGCGCGCCTCGAGCTCGCGGTTGAGCCGCTCGACCGCCTGGAACGCCAGCGTCGACACCAGCGCCCCCGCCAGCGGCCCCGACAACGAGGCCACGAACGAGACATCGCTGCCCTCGTAGGGGCGCCCGTCCTTGCGCTCCCCCACCACCAGGAGCCCCACGGGCTCGTTGGCCACCGCCAGACGCACGACGACGGCGGGCGGCCCGTGTCCGGCGTGCGCGAGGCCCGGCGGCGCCGGCTGCTCATCGTCGATCACCTGCGGCTCGCTCTTTTCGAGCAGGGCCGCCAACGCGTCGTCGACGGCGAGCGGCGAGGCGTCGGACAGCAGCGGCAGCAGCGTTGCGCGGTCGTCGGCGCGATCGAGGCGCCAGACCTCCAGGAACGTCGGCACGATGGACTGCTGCGTCGTGTCACGCAGGTCGGCGACCACGCGCTCAAGCTGGTTCGCCGTCGAGGCCCGCGCGGTGAACGACGCGACGAGGCGCCCGGCGTCGTAGGTCGCCGACTGGAGCAGGCGCTCGATGTGGCTCTGCACGCGGTGGGTGACCGGCGCGGCGACGGCGAACAGCAGCGCCGCCACCGCCACCATCGCTGAGGCGTCATCGAGCTTCAGCAGCGACACCGCGCTCCACAGCGCGAAACCAAGCGCGATGCCCACGGCGGCGGCGACGGTGAGCCCGCCGACGAGCCGGCGCGCCGTGTGGTTCAGCCGCAGCAGGTCGTGCCGCACGATGGCGTCCGCCGTCGACAGCGGCAGCAACAGCAGGAAGCCGTTCCAGGTCTGCGACATCGGCCACAGGTGCAGCACGTGGCCACAAAACAGATTGACCAGCGGGATGCCGGCGCCGACGGGCCACGCCCACAGGATCTGGCGGATGCGCGCGCGCCGTCGCGGCGACCGGCCGCGCAGATATCCGAGCACGAGCAGGCCGAACGACAGCGCCAGACAGACGCCGAGCCAGACGTAGAAGAGGCTGTCGACGACGGTGTAGCCGGTACGGTCGGCGTCGCTGCCGACCATCGCCGCGGCCAGCGCGGCGCTCACCAGCGCGCCTACCGCGGTGGCGACGATCATCCGCCGCTGGGGTCGGGCGCGGACGGCCTCGTCGAAGCCGGGCTCGCCTCGCTCGGGACGCCCCTCGAGCAGGCGCGCGCCCTCGACCTTGGCGTAGGCGCGCGTGATCACGCCCACGAGGATGAAGCCGAGCACGCCAAGGAACGGCGCCACCGCGGGGAAGATCTGGGGCAGACGCCACAGCACCGTCATGTCGACCACGGAGGCCTCGACGACGCCGAGGGCGGCGAAGAAGCCGAAGAACGCCCACGCCTCGGCGGTGCCCGGCCGCAGGAAATACAAGAGCACTGCGATCACGACGAAGACGGCGCCGAGCAGCGCGTGCATCGAGTGGCTGCGCACGAGATCGCTGGCCGAGAAGACCCGCGTGGGCAGCTCGACGAAGCGCTGCGAGCCGTCGATGCCGTCGACCTGGTAGACCACGGTGGCGCCGGCGGGGCGGTCAAGCGCGCGCGCGATGACGTCATCCTTCGAGAACACCAGTTCACCGTCGACGGCGATGATGCGGTCCCACATGCGGAAGCCGGCGCGACCGCCGCCCCACGATGACAGCCCCACCGGATTCACCAGGCCCTCTTCGACGAGCGACAGCCCGGGAAACGGCCGGCCGACCAGCTGGAATACGCCCACCGACGTCGAGCCAGCGACGAAGAGCGCGCTCACGGCGAGGCACGCGAAGAGGAGGTGGCCAAGGAGTCGCATGCGGCAGGACCGTCGTCGGACTGTACCGGCTCCCGCCGGGGCTTGCTGCCTCGATGGGCCGCTGGAACGTTGCCGTGATGAGTCCACAGCGGTCCCCCCTCCGTGGCAGCGCGCTCCTGCTCGGAGCGGCGCTGTGCTGGGGGCTTGGCTTCTACGCCCAGCGCGTGTCGCTCTCGACGCTGCCGCCGCTGTGGGCGACGTCGGCGCGCTTCATCCTCGCGCTGCCGCTGGCGGTGCTGGTGCTCGCGCTGCGTCGACGCGCCGGCGTGCGCATCCCCTGGCGGGCGGGCGTCCTCTGCGGCGTCGTCGTCGCCGTGGCCTTCGCGCTGCAGACCGTCGCGATGCTGTACACCCCGGTCTCGCGCGTCGCGTTGATCACCGGCCTGTACGGCGTGCTCACGCCGCTGCTGCAGCCGCTGTTCGGCCTGCGCCGCCCAAGCGGGCTGCAGTTGGGCGCCGTCCTCGTCGCCACCGCGGGGACGACGCTGCTGTGCGGTGCGCTGTCCGACCCTCAGGCGCCGGCGGTGCCGCCGAACGTCGGCGACGCGCTGACGCTGGCGATGGCCGTCGTGTCGGCGTCCTACGTCTTGTTCCTCGCTCGGCTGGGCAGCGCCACCGACGCCCTCGCACTGAATTCGGTGCAGGTCCTCGCGATGACCGCGACCTCGCTCGTGATCGCCCCGCTCTTCGAGGGTTGGCCGGCCCGCGTGCCCGACGCCGCCACCTGGGCCAGCGTCGCCTATCTAGCCATCGCATCGACCTTCGTCGCGTTCCTGCTGCAGATGCTCGGACAGCGCCACGTCTCGCCGTCGGCGGCAGCGGTCCTCATGCTGCTCGAGACCCCGATCGGCGTCGGCGCCGCCGTCCTGCTCCTCGACGAGCACATGGACGCTGCACAGTGGGCGGGCGCCGTCCTCGCCGTCGCCGCGGTGCTCGCCGCCATCCTCGCCGAGACCCGCCTGTCGACAGCGGGGGGCGACGCTGCGGAGGACGCGCCCTCGTCCACCCCGCGTTGACGCGCGGCCGGATCGTCGCCGCTGCGATCGGCGGCCGCACGGCCGTCCACCCCGTCCACGCAACCCGGCGGGCGGGGTCGCCGGCAGCGGTCGGCCGGCAGCGCACCGCAGGAAAAGCAGCGAAGGGCTCCCGGGGATCGGCCTGCTCGATGTCGTTCGCTCTCGTCCTCGGCAAGAGCGACAGAACGCCCGCAGGGTGCTGAAGAACGCAAAGCGGTCTTCAGCACCCTGCTAGGTTCGGTCGCATGGTGCGCGTGGGTCAAAGCCGGCTCCTCTTCCCGATCGCGGGTGTCGTCGCTGCCACGGCTGTCCTCGCCGGCGCGCAGTGCCCTGGGCGCGCCGATGACGGCGCGAGCGAGGACCCACGTTGCCCGGTCCTCGCTGCCGTGTGCCCATCGCTCACCTGCGTCGAACGTCGTCGCGATGACGACGGGTGTCCGATCTGCGAGTGCGCCGTGCAGGCATGCGTCAGCGGAGCCGACTGCGCCGACCGCGGTGTCGAGGTCGTCTGCGACGCCACCAGCCGGTTCTGTGAGCCCGCCCCGGGTTGCACCGACGACGACTTCGACACGCCCTGCCCCGCCGCCTGCTACGGGCGCTGCGTGTACGCCGGCGAGCGCACCCGCACCGACGGCTACTGCAACCGCCCCGACGACTGCGCGCCGGGCGAGAGCTGCCACCAGACGGTGTGCGTCGACGACCCCATCACCGCCGGGTTCTTCGAGTGCACCGGTTGGTGCGTCGGGGACTGCCCCAAGGTCGAGACCGTCGCGTTCGACCCCGTGAATGGCTTCTGCCAGGTCCTCCCCGACGGCTGCCTGCCTCCGGGCTGGACCACCGAGGGCTGCTGACGGCAGGCCCGACACCGGCGACGGCGCGATCGAGTATTGTTCGCGCGGTGTCGCTCTTGTTCCGCTCCCCTCGCCAGCACGCGCGTGTCGTCGGCGCGCTGGCCTGCCTGATCGCCGCCGTCGCGTGCGGACGCAGCGCCGAGCCGACCTACGCCTGTCCCGCCGTCGGTGACGACTGCGCCACCATCGCCGCCACCCAGACCGCGGCCGAGGCGGCGTACGCCCGCGCCGCCGACGCGAAGGACGGCGCGGCGATGGACGAGGCGGCGGAGTGCGTGCAGCTGCAGGTGAGCGCCGCCGTCGCTGGCTCTTCCAACGCCGACGACGGCTCCTGCGTCGATCGCTGCGCCGAGCTGTGCCGCCTGCACCCGTGCGACGTGCTCGCCGTTGACGGCGCCGCGCTGGAATGTCCGGCGCGCTGCGATGCGCTGCGCGGCGACGGCGCGTTCGACGACGACGATCTCGATCTCGCGCTGTTCAAGGCGGCCGAGAACCCCGGCTTCTGCACATGCCGCGCCTGCACCGCCTTCGACGACGCGCTGTGCACGCAGCTGTTCGATTGCGCGCCCGCGACCGAGTGAACGGCCGGGCGCACGCGACGCGGCCGTGCTTCGGTGCGCGCGTCAGTCGGCCAGCAGGCTCGACGCGTAGCCTTCGGGCGCCGCGAAGCCGAGCAGGTTCATGACCGTGGCGGCGACGTGGGCGAGCCCTGGCGAGTCCAGGTCGCGGCGCAACGTCGTCGACGCCGGCAAGCCGGGGCCGCCGATGCAGAACGGCACCGGCGCCAGCGTATGGCTGGTGCGCGACAGCACCCGCCCCTGGGCGTCCTTCAGCGGGGCGCCCCTCTTGTCGCGTTGGGCCATGTCGTCGGCGTTGCCGTGGTCGGCGGTGACGACGTAGACACCGCCCTGCTCGACGCAGGCCTGCAGCATGACGCCCAGCGCGTGGTCGGCGGCGGTGCACGACGCGATGGTCGGCGCCAGCGCGCCCGTGTGGCCCACCATGTCGCCATTGGCGAGGTTGACGCGCACAACGTCGAAGTCGCCGGAGCGCAGCGCGCGCGCGGCGGCGTCGGCGACCTCGTAGGCCTTCATCTCGGGGCGATCCTCGAAGGGCGGCGGGTGCGACGGCACCTCGACGTACGTCTCGAGCCGGTCGTCGAACTTCCCCGAGCGGTTGCCGTTCCAGAAGTAGGTGACGTGGCCGAACTTCTGCGTCTCGCTGCAGGCGAAGGTGCGGATGCCGTTCTTTGCCAGATACTCGCCGCTGGTGCGCTCGATGGTCGGCGGCGCTACCAGATAGACCTTCGGCACGTGCAGGTCGCCGTCGTACTCCATCATGCCGGCGTAGACGACGTCGGGGCGGCGCACGCGGTCAAAGTGCGGGAAGTGCTCGGCCTCGAACGCGCGCGTGATCTGCAACGCGCGGTCACCGCGGAAGTTGACGAAGACGGCGGCGTCGCCGTCCTCGATGGTCCCCACCGGGCGCCCATCCCGGGCGACGACGAAGGGCGGCAGGTGCTGGTCGGAGCAGCCGGGCTTGTCGCGCCGCGCCGCCGCGATCGCCTCGGTGGCCGACGAGAACGCCGGCGCGTCGCCAAGCACGTGGGCGCGCCAGCCGCGCTCGACGATGGACCAGTCGGACTCGTAGCGGTCCATCGTCACGAACATACGGCCACCGCCCGAGGCGATGGCGACGTCCACGCCGCGCCCCGCCAGCGCCGC
>VGSZ01000202.1 GCA_016874845.1 Deltaproteobacteria bacterium | reverse complement strand
AAGGCGCGGCCATCGTCGGCATGGGCCCGTTCTCCGACCCGCTCGGTGGGCTGCTCGAGCACCGCGTCACCGCCGGCGTGCAGGGGGCGTGGCGCGTGAACCGCGACCTCACGCTGACGACGGCGATGACGGCGTTCGGCACGCTGTACGCCGTCGGTGGCAACGCCGACCTCGCGCAGGAGAGCAACACCGCCGTCGGCGGCAGCGTCGGCGCGGCGTGGAACCTCACCGAGTGGGTGGCGATGAACGCCGAAGTCCTCGGCACGAGCCGCGTGATCACCGATCGCTTCGGGCGCCTGTCGGAGCTGCGCCCCGAGGTCACGCTGCTCGTCGGCATCACCGGTGCGTTCAACGCCTTCCACGCGGGTGAGCGCCCCCCGGGCACCGATCCCCGCCCCGGCCGCGCTGTCGGCACGCGCCCGGTCAGCCTGCCCGGCTCGTCGCGGGCGTTCTCGGGGCGCACCTCGTTGTCGACCGGCCGCAAGCGCGCCTCGCCGTCCGACCAGTCGCAGAGGAACGCCGATCCGCGCGCCGACCTCGACGAAGACGACCTGCTCGACCGCCGCCGTCGCGGCGTCACCGTCGACGAACGGCGCATGATCCGCCGCCGCCTCGACGACGAGCGCAAGGCGTTCGAGAAGAAGGAACAGGCTGCCGCCGACAAGGCCCGCCGCGCCCTCGAGGAGTCGGGGAAGAAGCCGAAGTCTTCGGCGGCGGGCGCCGACGACGATCCGAGGACGAAGCCCGGCAAGGGCGCCAAGGGCGCTGCTCGCAAGGGAGCGGCCGGCAAGGGCGCTGCCGGCAAAAATGATGAGTCGACGAAGAAGCCGCCCCCCTGACCGCGCCATCACTGCTGCCGCAGACTCGATCTCCGCGAACGAAGAAGGCGATGACGATGATGATGACGATGAAGACGAAGAGGAACCCCATGCGCGTGCTGCGCCTCGCTCCCTGTGTGCTGCTGCTGCAGGCCTGTGTCATCCCGCTTGGCGGCGCGCAGGTCGGGGACCTGCGCGTGACGTGGTCGTTCGACGGCAGCCAGCGCTGCTCGGCGGCCGGCGTCGATCAGGTGAACGTGCAGCTGATCGAGAAGGGCAAGGAGGGCACCGAGGACGGCAACGCCTTCGGCCTCGCCGCCGACTGCATCGCCGGCTCGCTGGTGCTGCCCGACGTCATCGCCGGCACCTACACGATGACCGTGACCGGCATCGGCGAGGTCGCCATCTACAACAACGACAAGGGCGTCGACGTCGAGGTTGCCCCCGGCGCGCTGACCGACGTCGTGGCGCAGCTCGCGCTTGTCAACGGCGAGGTCGTCAGCCGCGTCGAGTTCCGCTACCGCTTCGATGGGGACGGCTCGTGCAGCGCCGCCGGTATCGACGCCATCAACGCGCAGGTCATCGACTCCGAGGGCACGCCCATCGCCGGCAGCACCACGCCGTGCCTCGATGGTCTGGCCGCCGTCGACGGCATCAGCACCCGCGGCGAGCGTACGCTGCACATCGAGGCCATCGATGCCGACGGCAATGTTCGCTTCCGCGGCGACAAGGAGCTGCAGAACCTGCAGCCCGGCGAGACGCTGCCCCTCGGCATCATCGACATGGTCGCCGCCAGCGCCGACGTCACGGCGCGCTTCACCTTCGACAACGTGCCCTTCTGTGCGCAAGCGGGGGTCGACACCATCGACGCCCAGCTGCTCGACGCCGAAGGTCGCATCATCCAAGGCCAGACCATCGACTGCATCGTCGGCAGCGTCGTGTTTACCGACATCCCGGTGGGGACCTACACGCTGCACGCTGACGCCATCGACGCCAATAACGTCGTCCTATACGCGCGCGACCTCGAGGACGTCGTCATCCAGACGGCGACCGTGGACGTGGGCATTGTGAACCTGACGGCGCTGGCCTCGACGGTGCGCGTGCGTTTCCGCCTGCCCGACGATCAGAGCTGCGCCGAGGCCGGCGTCGACAGCGTCGACATCCAGATCGTCGATGAGGAGAACAACGTCACCGGCATCAACGTGCCGTGCATCAACGGCGACAGCGGCGACCTGCTCGGCCCGGCGCCTGGCCAGGTGACGGTGCGGGCGCAGGCCCTGTCGGGCGTCGACGTCGCGTTTGACGGCGAGGTCGAAGGCGAAACGATCCGCGCTGGCGCCAACGACGTCGAGGTCGAGCTCGAGCCGGTGAGCACGACGCTGGAACTCAGCTGGGACTTCGTGACGGTGAACGTGCCGAACGTCCAGTCGAGCACCGTGCCGCAGTTCGACCGCACGGTGTTCTGCGCCGAGGCGGACGTCGACACCATCAACGTTCGCGTGTCGCTGGGCGTGCGCCTGGTCGAGGCCGTCACCGTCGACTGCCTCGCGGGTCGCGTCGAGCTGCCCGGCCTGCCGGTGGGCGACCTGAGCATCGAGCTAGAGGGCACGCGCCAGCAGGAGGGTGACTCGATCTACTTCGGCCGCGACGACAACTCCGACGATCGCACGCAGGGGTTCATCCCCGACGACCCGCTGGCGGTGAACGTCGACGTCGTCGCCACTGGCGCGCGTACGGCCGTCAATGTTCGCCTGTCGCCGAACCTGCCGTTCGCCCGCGTCGTCTGGGCCGGCGACTGCGGCGTGACCGAGTCGGCATCCGTCGACATCCAGATCACCGCCGGCGGCGTGAGCACCGGCATCAACGTCCCCTGCGCCAACGGCAACGCCGTCGTCGCGCTCCCGCCTGGCAGCGAGTCGTCGCCGGTGTCCATCGCGCTGCGCGGTGTCAGCGGGCAGGGCGTCGCCCGGACCCTGCGCGACGCCATCAACGACGTGAACGTCGTGCTGGGCGTCAACACGTTCCGCTTCCTCGGGCCGCTCTGACGGCGCCGGCCTGCGGTTGCGCCAGGCGCCGCCTCTTCGTGCGGCCGCCCATCGTACCAGAGGCCGTCGCTGCGTCGACGCGGAACGCAGGCCGGTGAGCTTCACGGCGGCGCCGGCGTCGACGACGAGCTCGTGCTGGCCAGCGCCGCGGTCGAACTCCTGCTTCAATGTGCCGCGCGCCACCTTGCCGGCCGCGCTCTTGACGTCGCAGACCGCGCCGGCGGCGAGGGCGGCAGCCATGCAGACGAGGCCCGCCTCGGCGTGGCGGCACGCTACGTCGCAGCAGTCGCCGTTATCGTCCTCGCAGTCTTCGCCGCGCACCAGCACGCCATCGCCGCACACCGACAGGCAGGTCAGGTTGCCGGGGTCGCACAGGAAGCCGTCTTCGCCCGCGCAGGCCGAGTCGGACCCGTCGCCGTTGTCGTTGTCGGTGTTGCCGTCGTCGCACTGCTCGGGTGCGCGCACGACGCCCTCACCGCAGAGGGGCAGGCAGGTGCGCCCTCGCAGGCGAAGCCGGGCCCGACGCTGCACTACGGCCAGCACCCACCGCCGGCGACGGCGTTGCTGTCGTCGCACTGCTCGGAGCCGCGCCGCTGCCCGTCGCTGCACACGGCGACGCGGCCCTTGCCACCCGTGCCGCAGGCGAAGCCGGGCTCACTGGCGCTGCGGTCGTCGCAGCCATCGCCGTCGTCGCAGCTCTCGTCGCCGCTCAGCAGGCCGTCGCCGCACACCGCCGTGCACACGGGCCCCCGCAGGCGCAGCCGGGCTCGAGCCGGCAGGCGAACGAGCAGCCGTCGCTGTCGACGAAGTCGCTGTCGTCGCGCTCTTTGTCGCCGAGGGTCGGGCCGTCGCCGCGCAGCGGCGCGCAGCCGCCGGGGCCGGGCAGGGTGCAGCCGAAGCCCCGCTCGATGGTGCAGGCGAGGGAGCAGCCGTCGCCGTCGTCGGTGTTGCCGTCGTCGCAGGCCTCGGCGGCGCGCATGACGCCGTCGCCGACGCGCTGTTGCAGCGCGTCGGCAGTTCGGCAAGCAGCCATCGCCGTCGACCTCGTTGCCGTCGTCGCACTCTTCGCCGCCGTCGACGCCGCTGTCGCCGCACACCGCCGGCGCGCAGGCGTCGCCGCGCGCATCGTCGTCGCCGTTTTCCTGACCGGCGTTGGCCACGTGGGGGCAGTTGGCGCCGCGGTTGGCGATGCCATCGCCGTCGCGGTCGTCGGCGCGGTCGTTGCCGCGGCCGTCCTCGTCGGCGTCAGCCTGCGATGCGTTGGACACGTCGGGGCAGTTGTCGCGCGCGTCGGCGGCGCCGATGTTGTCACCGTCGTGCACCTCGTCGACGTCGCAGGGGAGGTCGTCGGCGTTGTCACCGGGGCTGAGACGGGAAGGCGTCGTCGCCATCGGCGGCGCCGCCGCCGTCGATGGCGTCGTCGCAGGCGTCGCCGATCTGGTCAGCGTCGTCGTCGGGCCGGTCCTGGTTGCCGACCTCGTCGCAGTTGTCGATGGCGTCGACGATGCTGTCGCTGTCGCTGTCGAGGTCGCTGTCGAGGTCGCCGAGCCCGTCGGCGGACGACCGCGAGCACGAGCAGAGGACGAACAGCACGGAGCAGGCGAAGAGATCACGACGAACGTGCGTTCGCCATCGCGGCCGCGGACGGTAGGTCAGACCGGCGACGAGCGGAAAAACCTGCGCGCTGCCCCGGTCCGGGTCCGCTCGAAGCGATGCGGGGGCCCGGCCGCAAGACAATCAATCCGTCGTTCCGGACGGACGCTGGAACAACGCCGAGCCGCCGATCCTCTCGTCTCTCCGCCAGCTTTCAGCCCGAGTCGCCGTCGTCGTCGGCGGCCGGCGTCGTGTCGTCCCCGGGCGCGCGTCCGGCGCCCCCCGGTGCGAACCAGGCGGCGAGGGCCGCGCCGACGGCATCCGCCTGGGCGCGCCCGGTGAGCGTGAAGTGCTTGTCGACCACGAAGCGCCCGCCGCGCCACTTGTAGCGTCGCAGCTGCACCCGCGGCGAGCGCCATGTACCGGAGCTGCGGTCTCGTTCGCGCGCGAGGAACGCGACGGTGGCCCAGAGCGCCGAGCAGGCGACCACGACGCGGTCGATTTCTTCGACCTGCAGGACACCGGCTTCTTCGAAGCGCACGGTCAGCGCCGCGAGCGCCACGGCGCGCGGATCGTTGTCCTTCATCGACCCTCCTGCCGCGGTCTGCCGCGGACGCAGCGGATTGCGGGGCGCGTTGACCGCACCGTGACACGACCCGGTCAGTCTGTTCACGCGAGACGCGACCGGGACCCGCCCCACGGTTCTGCTGCGCGGCGCGCAACGGAGGCTCCGTGACCGCGACCAGGCTGACCTTTCCCGCTGACTCGGCGTTCCAGCGCGACCTGCGCGCCCGCGTCGATGCGTACTTCGCCGAGAACCGGCTCTCGAAGACCGCAACGCCGGCCATGTGGCTGAAGTCCGTGTTCTGGCTTGGTCTCGCCTTTGGCTCGCTGTTCACCGCGCAATACGCGCCGCTGCCCGTGCCGCTGGTCTGGCTCCTGTGGGCACTCGCCGGTGCGGGCTTTGCCGGCGTCGGCTTCAACGTCAGCCACGACGCGATCCACGGCGCGACGTCCACCGACAAGCGCGTCAACGACCTGGTCGCCTGGACCTTCGACGCCATCGGCGCCGCGTCGTCGACCTGGCGGATCAACCACAACCTGCTGCACCACACGTACACGAACGTCCCGACCACCGACACCGACATCGAGCCGGGCCCGGCCTTGCGCTTCCAGCCTCACGCCGACCACTATCCGTGGCAGCGCGTGCAGGCGTTCTATGCGTGGGTGTTGTACGCGCTGACGTCCGCGCTCTGGGTCTATCACAAAGATATCCAGCAAGCGCTCCGTCGGCACCCCCGTACTGGCGAGCGCACCAGCGCGCGCGAGTGGGCCAAGATTTTCGTGGGCAAGGCGATGCACGTCGGCATCTTCGTCGCGCTGCCGCTGCGCTTCTCGCACCACTCTGTCGCCACCCTGATCGTGGGCTATGCGCTGTTCCACGCCGTCGCCGGCTTCATGCTCGCCGTCGTGTTCCAGCTCGCCCACGTCGTCGAGGGCGTCCGCTACTTCCGCCCCGACGCCGAGGGGCGGTTCCCGCGCGGCTGGATGGAGCACGAGCTTCTTACCACCGCGAACTTCGGCCGATCGAAGCTCTGCACGTTCATCACCGGAGGCCTCGATCATCAGATCGAGCATCACTTGTTTCCGCTTATCTGCCACGTGCATTACCCAGCGCTGTCGCCCATCGTCGCCCAGTGCGCGAAGGACCACGGCCTGCCGTACCTGCACTCGGGCAGCTTCCTGCAGGCGGTCGCGTCCCACGCGCGCATGCTGCACCGCCTCGGCAACGCCGGCGACGTCGAGGCCATCGCGGCACCCGTCGCGCGCGACGCCGTCGGAGTCGCGAACCCTCCGTCGCTCGCCCCGCTGGGCCTCGCGGCGAGCGCGTGACGGCGGCGCCGATGTAGCGTCGGGCCGTGCGCCACCGGACCACATTCGTTCTCGTCTCGCTCGCGCTCCTGCTGCTCGGGCTTGCCTTCGCGCTGGCCCGCTGCGGCGAGGCCCGCCTCGCCGGCGGCGCGGCGACGGCGCCGGTCATGAAGCCCGTCGAATTCCCACGGGACAAGCAGCGCCGGCTCGAGCGCGAGCGGGCGATCGCCCGCCGCGCGGGGCAGCCCCCACCGGCCGAGCCCGCCCGTCCCGCCGGCGCCGACCGCCTGACGCGGGCGCTCTCGTCGCCCGGCAAGGACGGCGCCGTCGTCGTCGAGATCAACGCGATCCGCCACGCGCCGCTGGTTGAGAAATTCGTGGCCTGCGAGCAGGCCCGGCAAGGCGACGGCGCCGGCGCGCTCGCCCAACTCAAGGACGAGCTCGGTGTCGACGTCACCGAAGACGTCGACCGCGTCGCCTTCGACAAGGACGTGCTCGCCGTGTCGGGTTTCTTCGACGGGCTCAAGCTGCCCGCCGAGCTCGGCGAGGGCGAGGCCGTGGGCGACACCGGGCGCCTGTACCGCGTCGCCGACGGCAGCGGCAAGGCGATGGTTGTCGGCCGCGCTGGCAACGACCTGCTGTTCACCGGCTTCGACGAAGCCCAGGTCCGCGCCGCCCTCGATCGCGTCGAGGGTCGCGCGCCGCCGGGACCGGGGCTCCCCGACGGCGTCGCCGGTGGCGAGCTCTACGGCCTCGTCGGCGCAGCGCTGCTCGCCGACCTGCTCGCTGACGCCAACGACCCGATGGTCGCGCGTCTTGCTTCGGTGGTGACCGAGACGCGGCTACAGATGACCGTCGACCACGCTGCCGCGCTGTCGCTCGACCTCGCGGCGAAGAGCCCCGAGGAGGCCGCCGACCTCGCTCGCGCCCTCGGCGGCGTCGTCGCTGCGGCTCGTGCCCAGGCGCTCGATGCTGGCGACGCTGAGCTCGCCGGGCTGCTCGAGCAGGCCCGCGTCGACGCCGACGGCGGGCGCGTCGCGTTCGACCTCGCGGTGCCGGGCGACGATCTGCTGCGGCTGATGGGCTGCGACGCCGAGGGCCGACCGCTGAGCCCGTCGCTGGGGCCGCGCTGACACGCTGATGGCAGGTCGCGGCCGCGGTGTCGCGCCCTGGGCGTCGCGTCCTTTCCACACCGCCGTCGCCGCAGTACCGAGACCGCGTGCTGCGCATCGTCTCCGCCGTCGTCGAGCCCCTGTCCGTGCCGCTGCGCGAGCCGTTCGTGATCGCCACCGGGCTTGTCGAAGCCACGCGCTCGGCGCTGGTCGAGGTCATGGTCGTGCACGAGCCAAGCGGGCGCCGTGGGCACGGCCTCGGCGAGGCCGCCGCGCTGCCACCGGTGACCGCCGTCGATCAGCCCGAAGTGCTGGCCGCGCTGGCCGCGACGCTGCCGCGGGTCGTCGGCGAACGCTTCGACGGGCACGCGCGCCTCGGCGCGCTCGTCGACGCGTTGGGCCTCGAGCCCGTCGCCCGCGCCGGCGTCGAGAGCGCGCTGCTGTTCGCGTGGGCTGACGCCCTTGGTGCGCCGATGCACCGCCTGCTCGGCTCGACGCCCGGCGACGATCCCGTCGGTCCCTTTGTCGTCGAGACAGACGTCACGCTGTCCATCGGCGAGCCCGCGCACATGGCGGCGCTCGCCGTCGGCTGGCGGGCGCGCGGCTTTCGCACGTTCAAGGTCAAGGTGGGCCGACCCGACGCCGCCGGGGGCGAGGCGGGCGACCGCGACGCCCTGACGGAGCTTGCGGCGACCTGCCCGCAGGCACGCGTGCGCCTCGATGGCAACGCCGGGCAGGATCCGGCGCGTACGGTGGCGTTGTTCCACCATGCCGTCTCGGTGGGGCTTGTCGTCGAGCTGCTGGAGCAGCCGACGCCACCCACCGACGTGGCGGCCCTGGCGACACTGGCAGGCCGCCTGCCGGTGCCGGTGGTGGCCGACGAGAGCGCCGGCGACATCGAGGACGTCGCCGCCCTCGCCGACGCGGGGGTCGACGGCGTCAACCTGAAGCTCGTCAAGCACGGCGGGCCGGTGGCCGCGGCGCGCATCGGTCGGCTCGCCCGCCGTCGCCGGCTCGCGCTGATGGCCGGCGCGATGGTGGAGACGCGCGTGGGCCTCGCGGCGATGCTCCACGTCGTCCGCGCGCTCACCCCGCGCGGGCTGCCGCTGCCGGCGGTCGATCTCGACACCGCCTTGCTGCTCGCCCACGATCCTTTCGTCGCCGGCTACCACGTCGACGGCCCGCGCTTGCGGTTGCTCGACGCCGGTCCACGGCGGCGTTGACGGCGTCGCGGCACGACGGCGAGCCCGACGGGGTGCCCGACGGGGCGCACGACGGGGCGCACGACGGGGCGCACGACGGGGCGCACGACGGGGTGCCCGACGGGGTGCCCGACGGGGTGCCCGACGGGGTGCCCGACGGGATGCACGACGGGATGCACGACGGGGTGCACGACGGGGTGCACGACGGGGTGTACGACGAGCCGATGGTCCGCCAGCGGGAGCGGGCATCGTGCATCCGTCAAACGGATATGCTCTTCTGCGCCCGATGCGTTGTCATGCCCCAGCGCTCACCGTGCTCGCGTTGGCGTCCGCGGGTTCCGCCGTCGCCTACGACGGCGCGTACAAGACGTCTCCCGGCGCCTCGTTCGCGCCCGGCTCCGTCGTCCGCTTCGCCCTCGACCCGACGGGCAGCGCCGACCTCCCCGACGACGATGCCGAGGGCGACGCGCTCCGCAGCTCGTTTCGCGCGTGGGCCTGCGTGCCGGGTACGAGCCTGCGCTTCGAGGAGCTCGAGCAGCCCGGCGTCGCCGAGCTGAGCCTCGACGACGAGATCAACACGCTGTTTTGGGATGAGGACGGCACGCTGTGCGGGATGGGGCCCGGCACACTCGGCATCACCGTCGGCGACGTCGCGGGCCAAAACCGGGCCCAGGCCGACATCTGCTTCAACGGGCTGCATCACCAGTGGGGCATCCGGCAGAACACCGACGTACAGAGCATCGCGCTGCACGAGATTGGCCACTTCATCGGGCTCGACCACCCCTGCGACGGCGAGTCGCCTGCCGAGACGAACTGCAACGGCAGCGACCGCTCGCTGATGACGCCG
>VGSZ01000201.1 GCA_016874845.1 Deltaproteobacteria bacterium | reverse complement strand
TCAAGGGGTTCGTCGGATCCGTCCGTGCGCGTCCGCCCGCCGCCGGCGCTCGTGCCCGGCGCGTCCCGCCTGGCTCGCCGCGCGCCGGCGAGCAGAACGACGGCTACTCTCGCCGCGATGCGCGCCATCGCCCCCCCTCGTCGCCTGCTCGTTCGCCCTCGCCGCCGGCTGCCCCGCCGAGTCGCCGCCGCCATCCGGCGATGTCGACGGTGGCGTGGCGCCGCCAAGCCGACCGCCGTTCACCGTGGTCGACGCCGGCGTCGACGAGCACGACGCCGGCCCCGGGGCCGGCTGCGTCGACGACGACCGCGAGGACAACGACACCCAGGCGACCGCCACCCCGGTGTCCGACGGCGAGAGCCTCGCCGCGCGCTTCTGCGGTGGCGACGACGACTGGTACGTCATCAACGCCCCCGCCGCCGACTGCGCCGTCGCCCTCGCCGTCGTCGCGCAAACCGACGCCAGCGAGGGGGAGGGCGAGGGCGAGGCCGACGGGGCGGCCCCCCTCGACGACCTCGATCTGGTCGTCGTCGGCGCTGACGGCAACGTCGTCGGCACAGCGTCGAGGCTCGGCGCGCGCGAGGCGCTGAACGTGCGCGTGCCCCGCGCCGGCACCTACGCCGTGCGGGTGCGCGGCGACGGCAACGCCGACGTCGCCTACACGCTGTCGGCGGCGGTCACCTGCGGCGACGAGCAGGTGTGCCCCGCCGACGACGTCTACGAGGACAACGACACCGCCGCCGCCGCCGGCACGCTGGACCGCGGCGTGCCCATCGACGCCGCGGTGTGCGGCGCCGACGTCGACCTCTGGCAGCTGCCGGTGCAGCCTGGCTGCATCGCCGAGATCGAGGCGCGGTTCGTCGACGAGCGTGGCGACGTCGACCTCTTCGTCGTCGAGCGCGCGACCGGCGCCGAGCGCGCGCGTTCGGCGGGCACCAGCGACGTCGAGCGCGTGCGCGTGCTGCTCGACGACCCGTCGGCGTACGCCGCCCGCGTGATCCTCTACAACGGCAGCGACACCGCCGCCGGCAACGCCTACCGTCTCGTCGTCGACCAGACGTGCCTCGGCCAGCTCGGCTGCCCCGGCGACGACTTCGACGAGGACAACGACACCCGGCAGACGGCGACGCCGCTCGGCCAGGACGCCGCCGTGCTGGGCGTCGTCTGCGGTATCGACGAAGACTTCTTCCGTGTGACGCCGCAGCAGGGCTGCACCACGACGTTCTTCGCCGACTTCGTGCACGAGGACGGCGACATCGACATCGAGCTGCAGGACGGCAGCGGCACGCGCATCACCGGCTCAGCGTCGTCCGACGACGACGAGGAGCTCCGTTACGTCGCCCCCAACAACAACGCCGTCGTCCTGCGCGTGTTCGGCTTCGGCGACGACCAGAACCGCTACCGCCTGACGACGACGACGAGCTGCCCGTAGCGGCGGGCCTGCCGGCGCGCGCCAGTCAGGCGATCCGGCGCTCGCCGAACCACAGCTCGACCACCTCGACGTCGAGCTCGCCGGCGGGACGCTCGACGGTGACGACGTCGCCCACGCGCTTGCCGAGCAGCGCGCGGGCCATCGGGCTCCGCCAGCTGATCGAGCCCCTGGCGGTGTCGCTCTCGCCCTCGCCGACGATCTGCCACCTCTTTTTCGCGCCGCCGTCCTCTTCGATGACGACGGTGCAGCCGAAGCAGACCTTGTCACCCGACAACGTCGCCGGATCGACGATCTCGACGTCGCCCAGCAGCGACGACAGGTACTGCAGTCGCTTGTCGATCTCGCGCAGCCGCTTCTTGCCATAGATGTACTCGGCGTTCTCGCTGCGATCGCCCTCGGCGGCGGCGTTGGCCACGCCCTGCACGACGCGCGGGCGCTCGTGCTTCGCGAGCTCGTCGTGCTCGGCCATCAGCGAGCGGTATCCCTGCAGCGTCAACGGCTTCTTGTCGGCCACGTCGGAGTCTCCGTCGTCGTTCGGGTGGGGGTGGCTGAGGGCTGGCGCTCGCTTCGTCGCGGTCAACGACGCTTCGCGCGCGCGGCCTCGGCGCGGGCGAGCACGCGCTCGGCGAAGCGCGCGGCGCCGTCGTCGCACCAGCCGAAGTACAGGCACGGTTCGGTGACCTCGAGCTCGATGACGCAGGGCTTGCCGTCGAGGCCGGGCACCAGATCCACCCGCGCGTACAACGGCGCGCCGCCACAGATGTGCAGCGCGTGGTCGGCCACCGCGCGCTCGGCCGCCGTCGGCGTCACCGTGCGCACCGCCGAGCCGAACTCGGGCTGGCTGCGAAAGTCCCCCGCCGCCGGCTGCTTGCGCACCGCGTGCGAGAACGCGCCGTCGAAGAAGATCAGGCTCAGCTCGCCGTCTTTGATCCCCGGCAGGAACGGCTGCACCATCAGGCCCTGCTTCAAGACGTTGTCGTCGACGAAGCGCTGGCCGATGCCGGGCAGGTCGGCCATCGCCACCTTCACCGTGTCGCGGGAGCCGGCGCCGACGATGGGTTTGACGACGACGGCCTGCGCCTGCTTCGCCCACGACGCGCCGGCGGCGAGCCCGGCCAGCTGGTGGGCGTCGGCGCCATGCGGCTCGCCGACGGCCTCGTTGCGGCCGGTGCGCCGCGTGAGCCACAGCGTCGGCACCACCGGCACGCCCTCATCTTCGAGATCGGTCAGGTAGCGGCGCTTGTCGGTGTTCCAGGCGAGCATCGACGCGGCGTTGCACAGTGTCGTCGTCGCCTCGACGCGGCGCGCCCAGTCGACGAAGGCGTCGCGGCGCTCCGAGTAGTCCCACGTCGAGCGCACGACGACGAGGTCGACGTCCCAGCGCGCCGCCGGGTCGTCCCACACGGGCAGGGTGACGTCGGCCCCGCGGTCACGCAGGGCGGCGACCAGCCCGTGGTCGTCGGGGTCGAGGTCGGGGAGCTCCCGCGCGGTGGCGAGGGCAACGCGCACTGTCATGCCCGCGCTCGTAGCACGCCGATCCTGTGGGCAAAGCGCCCGCTCCCGGCGGTCCTGACCCCACGCGCAGCGTGCGGGATCGCTCGCCCGCTTGCGGACCAAGTGGCGCGTCGTCAGAACCCTCGCTACGAGGCCCTCGATGACCCTTCGCCGCGCGCTGGCCAGCAGCTTCTTCGTCGCCGCCGTCGTCGCCTGCACCGCTGGCGCCACCGGCGGCTCGTCGACGGCGTCGCCGCCGGTCGCGCCCTCGGTCGTGCCGGCCGCGCCCTCACCCGCCGCCCCGGAGTCCGCCGTGCCCTGGAAGAAGCCCGCCACTGACGTGCTGAAGACGCAGCTGACCGACGAGCAGTTCCGCGTGACGCAGCAGTGCGGCACCGAGCCGCCGTTCAAGAACGCCTACTGGAACAACCACGACGACGGCATCTACGTCGACGTCGTCTCCGGCGAGCCGCTGTTCTCGTCGCTCGACAAGTTCGACTCGGGCACCGGCTGGCCGAGCTTCACGAAGCCGCTCGAGAAAAACGTCGTCGAGAAGGACGACCGCGCCTACGGCATGCTGCGCACCGAGGTCCGCAGCATGCACGGCGACAGCCACCTCGGCCATGTCTTCGACGATGGCCCGCGCGACAAGGGCGGCCTGCGCTACTGCATCAACTCGGCCTCGCTGCGCTTCATCCCGGCGGGCAAGCTGTCGGCGTCGGGGTATCCGCAGTACGCGACGCTGTTCCCGTTCGTGAAGCAGGAGGGCGCACCGATGATGGCGGCCACGACGACGCACACCGAGACCGCGGTCCTCGCCGGCGGCTGCTTCTGGGGCATGGAGGAGATCCTGCGTCAGGTGCCGGGCATCGTCGACATCGAGGCCGGCTACACCGGCGGCTGGCTCGAGAACCCGAAGTACGACGACACCCACGACAGCAAGAGCGGGCACGCCGAGGCCATCAAGGTGACCTTCGACCCGGCGAAGATCACCTACCAGTCGATCCTGCAGGACTGGTTCTTCCGCATGCACGACCCGACGACCCCGAACCGCCAGGGCAACGACATCGGCACCCAGTACCGCTCAGCCATCTTCTATGTCGACGAGACGCAGAAGAAGGCCGCCGAGCAGGCGAAGGACCAAGCGCAGAAGTCGGGGCGTTGGAAGAAGCCCATCGTCACCGAGATCACGGCGGCGACGAAGTGGTGGCGCGCCGAGGACTACCATCAGGACTACCTGGTGAAGCACCCCGGCGGCTACACCTGCCACTTCCTGCGCGACTGACGCCGGACGACGGTCGACGACGTCGGCCGACGCCCCTTGCGGGTCGACGGCGCGACCGATACGACTACCTTCAACTCGCCCGCCGACGAGTCAGGAGCGTCGTCCATGTTCGGACTCGGAATGCCAGAGCTGATGGTCATCCTCGTCGTGCTGCTGCTGTTGTTCGGCGGCAGCCGGCTGCCGGGGATCGCCGCGGGGCTCGGCGGGGCCGTGCACTCGTTCAAGAAGGCGCTGAAGGGCGGCGATGACGACCGCTCGCTGAGCTCCGGCCACGGCGCTGACCGCGTGCCGTCGTCGACGTCGGACACCACCAAGTCGGCCTGAGCGCCGGCGCGTTACCCCGTCCGCCCGGAGCGCCCCTGCGCGGCCCGGCTGGCCTCGACGACCCATGCGGCGCGCCTTCCTCGACGACGACACCCTCGGCCGCGCCGTCGCTGGCGGCACCCTGGCGCTGCCGCCGTCGGTGGCCCATCGCTTCGCCACGGTGCTGCGCCTCGCCGACGGTGATCCCGTCGAGGTCTTCGACGCCGCGGGACGCGTGGCCCGCGGTGCGTTCCTGCCCCCCGGCTCGCTCGCGGTGGCCACGGTTGGCGTCGACGACGAGCGCCTGCCGCCGCTGTGGGTCTTTCAGGCGCTCAGCCGCGCCGACAAGGTAGAGCTGGTCGCCCAGAAGGCCACCGAGCTCGGCGCCGCCCACCTCGCCTTTTTCGTCGCCGAGCGCGGCATCATCAAGCTCGACGACGACGACCGCAGCCGCAAGAGGGCTGAGCGCCTGCAGCGCGTCGCCAACGACGCCGCCCGCCAGTGCGGCCGCAGCCGGCCCCCCGTCGTGCACGGTCCGCTGCCGCGCGCCGCGCTCCTGCAGCAGGTGAAGACCTGCGTCGCCGATGGCGTGGTCGTCGTCTTCGGCGCCGTCGAGGGCGACGCGCTGCTGTCGACGCACCTCCGGGCACACCCGCCGACGAGGGGCTTCGCCGTCGTCGTGGGCCCCGAGGGCGGCCTGTCGCCGGCGGAGCAGCAGGCCCTCGTCGACGCCGGCGCCACCGGCGTGCGGTTCTCGCGCTTCGTGCTGCGCACCGAGACGGCGGCGGTGGCGGCCCTCGCCGTGGCGCAGGCCGCGCTCGGCGAGGCCTAGCTGGTGTCGTTCACTGCCTTCATCGACGTCTTCGGCGTGACGCCGACGTTCTTCGTCGTCGTGTCGGTGGTGGGCTTCTTCGGCTTCGTCGTCTCGGCGACGTTCGGCATCGGCGGCGTCGTGCTGTTGATCCCGATGTTGTCGACGACGCTGCCACCCGCCGAGGCGGTGGCGCTGTCGGCGCCGGTGATGCTCGTGAACAACGTCGGCAAGAGCTGGGTCTACCGCCGCAGCCTCGACCGCCGTGCGCTGTGGCTGGTGTCGGCGTTGTCCCTGCCGACGGCGTTCGTCGCCGCGCTGCTGACCGCCAGCGTCGACGAGCGGGTGCTGCTGCTCGGTGTCGCCGGCCTCGTGCTGACGACGTTGTTCGTCGAGCGCGTCCAGCAGAGAACCATCCGCATGAGCGATCGCGCATTGCTCCTGTGGGGCCTCGTCACCGGCGTGATCTCGGGGCTGTGCGGCGCCGCGGGGCCGCCGACGGCCATCGGCCTGCGCAGCTACGGGCTCGACAAGAGCGCCTTCGTCGCCACCGTCGCGGTCTTCGCCGTCTTCCTGCAGTTCGCCAAGCTGCCCGCCTACGTCGCCACCGAGATCCTGCCGGCGCGCATGGCCCCGCTGGCGGCGTGGCTGGCGCTGCTCGGAGTGCTGGCCGCCGTCACCGGGCCGCGGCTGCTGACACGGGTGCCCGAGCGCATGTTCCGCAACGTCGTCGACGGCGTCTTGCTGGTGTCGGCGGCGTGGCTGCTCGCCGACGTCTGGCGAAGGTCCTGACCGTCGCCGTTCTCCCGACGCTGCGCGGCGACGGACGCTGGCACCGCGGACGGTTTGACGGTCAGCGCGCGACGGCGCGGGCGACGTCGGCGATGTCGTCGATGCGCTCGACGACGTGCGACCGGCGCTTCAGGCGAGCGGCGAGGGCGTGGGCGCGCAAGCCGCCGAGGATCAGCGGGATGTCGGTCAGCGGCGGGCGGTCGAGGACGGCCAGCAGGCGGGCGTCGTTCTCGGCCGGCGCGCTCGCCACGGCCAGCACCACCATCGACGGCGCGACCTTGTGCACCGCGGACTCAAGCTCGTTGGCGGGGAGGTCGGCGCCGAGCAGCGTGACGCCGAAGCCCGCGGACTTCAGCGACAACGCCGCGGCCAGCAGGCCAACCTCGTGGCGCTCGCCAGCTGGGCAGGCGCACAGCGCGAGGCGGCCACCGCCGGGCTGCGGCGTCGCCTGCAGCACGGCATGGATGCGGGCAGTGACCATCTTCTCGACGAGGTGCTCTGAAGCGATGGGCAGCCGGCCGAGGTGCCACAGCTCGCCGACCCGGGCGAGCAGGGGCAGGTACACGGCGCGCACGACCTCGTCGCCAGGGGCGAGCAGCAGCGGGCGGTCAAGCAGCGTCGCCGCCCGGCGCTCGTCGAGGTCGCGGGCGGCGGTGACGATCTCGTCGATGAGCGGGGACGACCGTTCCACCACCGGAGTCGCCGTGACGGTGGCCCGACGTGACGCCTCGTCCATGATCTGCTCGTGGGGCATCCGGGCGACGGCGCCGATGCGCATGCCCGCGTCCAGGAGGACCTTCACGGCCCGCAGCAGGCTGACGTCGCCTTCGGAGTAAAGGCGGTGTCCGCCCTCGGTGCGCCCCGGGTCGAGCAGTCCGTAGCGGCGCTCCCAGATCCGCACGGTTTCGGGTGGTATCCCGGCGAGCCTCGCGGCAGTGCCGATGGCGTATGGCTTCAGCGCCACGACCTCGCCGGGTCCCCCCTCGGTCGACGATGAGTCGGGCTGTTGCAAGCGTGCCATGCCATAACGATGCCGACGCTGGCCAATCCGTTGCATGCCGACCACGTCGCTGCCCGGGTTCGCGCTCCAAGGCTACTCGACGAAAAATCTGGACAATGAGCGCGGCCGCGGGCCCTGGCCGACGTCCTCAGCCGCTTGACCGCGCGGCGCGGGACGGATAGCCGTCCGCTGCGTTCGCTGTCCCCTGACAAGCCGACGGTCCGCCTGCTCCGGTTGGAGCCGGTTCTTCAAAGGTCCGCGGCGACGACGACGCCAGAAGGAAGAACACCATGGCCCGGTACACCGGTCCTCGCCTGAAGATCATCCGTCGCCTCGGCACTCCGATCCCCGGCCTGATGCGGACGGATCCCGAGCTCCGTCGCCCGTACCCGCCGGGCCAGCACGGCCCGACCAAGCGCAAGAAGCTGTCGGACTACGCGCTGCGCCTGATGGAGAAGCAGAAGCTGCGCTTCCACTACGGCCTGTCCGAGCGCCAGCTACGCAAGTACGTCGCGATGGCGTTCGCCGGCAAGGGCAACAGCGGCCACGTGCTGCTGTCATCGCTCGAGAGCCGCCTCGACAACGTCGTGTTCCGCGCCGGCTTCGCGCCGTCGATGGCCGCGGCCCGCCAGATGGTGATGCACGGCCACTTCACGGTGAACGGCCGCCGCGTGAACATCGCCAGCTTCAACGTGAAGCCGGGCAACACCATCGCGCTGCGCGAGACGTCGAAGCACAAGGCCCGCGCGGCCGAGGCGCTGAAGGACCCGAACAACCTGTCCAAGCCCGACTACCTCGACGTCACCGACGCCGGCGTGGTCACGATGCGCAGCCGCCCCGAGCACGACGCCGTCCCGGTGATCGTCGATCCGCAGCTGATCGTCGAGTACTACTCGGGCAAGTGACGAGCGCGCGGCTCGGCGGCGACGACGCGGCCGACCGCGCACGAGGCCTGCTCTTCGGCGCGGGTCTCGCTCTGGGGGCGGGCCGGTGTCTCCCGCGATGGTCTGGCAGGCAGCTGAAAAAGCCCTCACCCGGCTTTTTCAGCTGCCTGCCATGACCAATTCGGCTCGTCCTCGGCGACAGCGAGAGACAGCGAGCAGGGTGCTGAGGAACGCAAGGCGTCTTTCAGCACCCTGCCAGAGCGAGCGACGTCGACGACGACGCCTCTGGTCAGGAGCGCGCGACCTCGGTAACAGCCCGACGAAGCACGCCACCCTCGTCGACCGCACCGCCCTCGTCGTGGAGACCGCCGTGACCGAGCCGCAGACGTCCCCGTCGCTCGCCGCCATCCCGCCGCCGCCCAGGCCGCGGCCGCTGAAGAAGATCGTGTCGACCTGCGCCGACGTCGTCAGGAACACCCACGACACCGTCACGCTGTCGTTTGATGTCGGCGAGCAGCCGCAATACACGGCGGGCCAGTTCATCTCCATCGATCCGAAGCAGTTCACCGAGCTGAGCCGGCAGATCGCGTTCCTCGAGCACCTGAAGGGCAAGAAGGAGAAGCACCGCGCGTACTCGATGTCGTCGGCGCCCGCCGAGCGGTACGTGTCGATCACCGTGAAGGCCGAGGGCTTCGACGCGGCCCACGATAATTACCCGCCGCTGCTGTCGCCGTTCCTTGCGTCCGAGGGCATGAAGGGCCGCTCAGTGCAGTTCATCGGCTACACCGGCGCCTACGTGCTGCCCGAGGGCCATGACGTGATCACGCGTCAGGTCCTGCACCTGGTCGCCGGCTCGGGGATCGTGCCGAATTACGCGCTGCTGAAGGACGAGCTGCTGCAGGCCAAGCATCCGTCGGTGAAGCACACGATGGTCTATGTGAACAAGACCGCCGACGACGTCATCCTGCTCGCCGAGCTCGAAGAGCTGCGTGCGCGGTTCCCCGAGCGCCTCCAGCTCATCCATCGCATCACCCGCGCTCCCGAGAGCGATGACCTGTCGGCGCGCGGCGCGCACTGGTTGCGTGGTCGTCCGACATCGGAGTGGCTGAAGACGATCGTGCCCGACCCGTCGACGGTGTGGGTCTACGCCTGCGGTGCGGCGATCACCGAGCACCAGCGCGCAGCGGCCAAGGTCACCGGCGTGCCGGCGACGCCGCGCTTCATGGAGGGCGTCGAGGAAATGCTCCACGCCCTTGGCGTCACCAAGGACCGCTTCAAGAAGGAAGAGTTCGGTTGAACGCCCTGCTCGACGTACCGACCAGAGCCCCACCATGAAAAGAGCGTCGCTCCTCCAGCGACCGTCGGCCATGATCGTTGCGGTCGCGTCGCTCGCGCTGACGCTCGCCGCCCTGGCATGTGCTCCCGCCGCCGAGGACTGTTCCGGACGACGCTGTGAGCCGGCCGAGGGTGAAGGCGAGGGTGAGGGGGAGGGCG
>VGSZ01000200.1 GCA_016874845.1 Deltaproteobacteria bacterium | reverse complement strand
CTGCCGAAGATGAACTCGCTCTCGGCGCGGGCCATGCGGGTGGAGGCGAGCAGGTGCTCGGCGGTCGCCAGCCGCAGCGGCTGGGGCAGCAGGCGCGCGACGTCGCTCTGGCTGTCGCGCGGCATCAGCGCGAACAGCAGCGCCGCGGCGCGCGCGGGCAGCTGCTCCATCAGGTCGACGACGCCCGACGAGCCGAAGTCCTCGCGCAGCGTGCGGTAGGGCTTCACGTCGTCCTGGGCCAGCAGCGTCGACGCCATGGCGTGCTGGTTCAGCCGGCGGAAGAACTCGGCGCGCGACGGCAGCGTGCTCTCGTCGACGTCGCGGAAGTAGGCGGCGAACTCGAGCTTCTTGACGGCGAGATCGGAGTCGGAGGCGAGCGCCGTCGCCACGCGGTCGCCGAACACGAGCAGCGCGCGCGCCAGCATCGGGAAGTTGCCCGCCCGCAGCCACTCCTGCAGCAGGTTCGCGACGATGGTGTCGGAGTCTGCCGAGGCGCTCGACAGGCGACCGGTCCAGAGGTCCTCCTGCGCCTTCAGGAAGTCGTCGTCCTCGGCCGACGGCTCGGCGGCGCTCCCCGGGCCGACAGGCTCTGTCGACAGCGACGGCGCGGGCGGCGGGTCGTGGGCGAGTTGGGCGAGCAGGACCTTCTCGTCCAGCGACGGCGCGCCCAGGCGGCGGCCCGCCCAGATCAACACGACGATGGCGAGGGTCAGAAGCAGGATCGCCGCCATCCAGGCGAAGTGCGGCAACAGCGTCTCCCATAGGTCGCGCAACGCCTCTTCCGACGTCAGCGTACCCGGCGGCGGCGGGGTCGACGGCGGCGGCGGCGGCGGCGGCGGCGGCTCGAGGGCAGCGTCCTCTTCGTCGTCGGCCTTCTTCGGCGCGGGCTCGGGCTCGTCGGGCGGATACAGCGCGTCGGACAGGCGGCGGGGCACGGGGGCGAGCTCGGTCGTCGTCACCGAGACGCGCAGCCAGCCGCGGCTGAGGCGTTGTTCCAGGCGGCGGGCGAGGGCGGCGACGTCCTTCGTGTTCACGGTCTTCTCGTGGGAGAAGCCGCAGCGCACTTCAGTCAAGGTGTCCTGCACCGGCACGCTGCCGGGGCCGCGCTCGCCGTCGAGGCCGGGCAGCGTCGTATCGCGGGGCAGGTCGGTGGTGGTGTGGCTGACGTACACGCAGCCGTTGCTGAAGCACTTGTCGGGGGCGCAGTCCTGCGCCAGCGCGCTCTCGAAGCGCGACTCGGCGCTCCGCAGCTCGAGCTGCACGGACGCGGGGATGTACGCGCGCGGTGGCCGCTCGGCGCGCGCCCCAGCGGCGGCGAGGACCCAGCTGCCGACGACGACGAGGACGAGCAGACCGGGCAGGCGCGGGACGTGGGGGTGCGTCATCAGAAGATCCTCACGACGACGCGGCGCAGGCGCGCCCGCCGTTCTTCGTCGGTCAGCCCGGCGACCTTGTCGGCGGCGAGCGGTCGGGTGTCGGCGTAGCCTTCGACGCGGATGCGCTCGCGGGCGATGCCGGCGGCCTCGAGGCGATCGCGCACCCGGATGGCGCGGGCCGCCGACAGCTCCCAGTTCGACGCGAACGGCCCACGCGCCGCCACCGGCGTCTCGTCGGTGTGTCCCTCGACGGCGAAGTGGTAGCGGTCGGCGTAGGGGACGACGGCCTCCATCATGCTCTTCAGCGCCGGGTCGAAGTCCGGCTTGATGCCGTCTTGACCCGACGCGAAGACGACGCCGGAGTTCAACGAGACCTGCAGGCCGTCCTCGGTGAGCTCGGTGACGACGACGTCCTTCAACTCCATCGCCGCGATGCGCGCGTCGAGCTCCTTCTGGATCGCCTCGAGGCTCTCGGGGCTGTGCTGCCCGGTCATCGCCTCCTGGATCTGCTGCATCTTGCCCTGGCTCATGTTCGACGCCGTCAACAGGATGACGAAGAACAACAGGAGGTTCGTGATCAGGTCGGCGTAGCTGAGCAGCCAGCCTTCCTCGTGTCCGCGCGCGCGTCGTTGCATGGCTCAGCGCTCCGCCAGCGCGACGATCTCGTTGACGCTGCGCTCGCACAGCTCGAGGCAGCCGAGACGATCGTCGAGCAGCTGGTTCAGGAAGTGGCTGATGGGGCCGGCGATCCCGGCGCCGAACGCAACGCCGTACAGCGTCGCCAGCAGCGCCAGCGACATCGATGAGCCGATGTTCATGTTGCTGCTCGTCATGTTCTTGAACAGCGAGATCATGCCGGTGATCGTGCCCACCATCCCGAAGGACGGCCCGAGCTTCGACAGCATCTCCCAGTTGTGTACCGCTGGCTGCCACTGCGCGATCTCGCCGTGGCGCAGCTCGAGGAACACCTTGGCGCTCGCCTCCGACGGCGACCGGCTCATCAACAGCTCGAGCATCTTGCGGATGACGTCGCTGCCGCTCTTCTCAGCGTGGTCGACCGCCGCGTTGCGCTTGCCGTCGCGCCACAAGGCGCAGAGCGCCTCGCGGTCCTTCTCGAGCTGCTTCGTTCGGCGCGCGAAGCGCCGGACGCCGGGCACCAGCTCGCCGAGGCTCAGGAACGTCCGCAGCAGGTGCTGCGGCGTAGAGCTCATCGTCACCGCCGACAGCGAACCGACGACCACCATCACGAGGGCGTGGGGGTCGAACGCGGAGATGATAGCGCCGCTGCGGTCCTGGAAGCCGTACCAGATGACGATCAACAACAGGCCAAGGCCGATGAATTGCACGGGCGCTCCTCAGTCTTCTTTCTGGAGTTCTTCGAGCTTCTTGCGGACCGTCGGGATGCTCTCGATCTGCTCGGCGGCCTCGTAGGTCTGGATGGCCTTCGCCTTCTCGCCGACGAGCAGCAGGATCGAGGCCTTCATGCGCAGGAACTCGGGGTGCGACGGGTGCCGCTGCAGCACCAGCTCGGCCCACTCGAGGCCGATGGCGTAGTTGCCGCTCTTGATCGCCTCCTGCACCCGCTCGCGCGCGACGAGCAGGCTGACGGCGGGGGCGCTCTCGTTGGTCCGCAGCCCGCGCTCCCGGTAGGCGTCGACGAGCGCGCGGTCGGCCTCGGTGGGCGGCGGGGGCACGATGCGCGACGCCGGCACGATGGGGATGGGCGCCTGCGTCCCGCCGTGCTCGATGACGATGCGCTGCCCGCTCGACAGCAGCGGGATGTCGACGGCGGTGAGCACGTCGCCGTCGTTCCAGCTCACCTTCATCGACGTGTCGGTGCCGTAGGTGAACGGCTGCGGGAGCTTCTCGCCTTCCTCGAGGGTCGACTGCGTCGGCGCCTCGGGCTCGATCAGATAGTAGGTGTACGTCCGCTTCGCGCACGACGACGAGCCCGACGCGAGGGCCAGCGTCGCGACGGCGAGCAGCGGGGACAGGGGGTGGGGTCGACGGTTCATGCGCAGCCCGTTCAAGGGAGGATCGGCAGGACGTGGACGTTCAAGAGCGACACGCCGACGCCGACGGTGGGCGAGAAGCGCGGCAGGTGCAGGCCGGCGAAGGCGAAGACGGCGTAGTTGGTGTCGAAGATCGGCAGCTGGGCTGTCGCCATCGCCGTCACTGGGCCGCCGATGAACGCGGTGAAGTCGGCGTCGGAGCCGGTCTGGTCGTTGATGGTCTCGATGACGAGCCCGGGGATGCCGACGATCACCTTGGCGCCGATGGCGACGTTCCACGCCTCGGGGAACACGTGGTGGTAGGCGCCGCCGACGCCGGCGAGCGGATTGAGCAGCGTCAGCGACAGGCCGGCCAGTTCGCGTCGCTCGGGGCCGAACTGGTCGAGCAGCTCGAGCCCCACGTGCTGGCCGGGATACAGGCCGAGGTTCCAATGCACATGGGTCAGCGAGTCGCCGCGGAGGCGACGCTGGATGTCCTCGGTCACCGTGACGTGGCGCGCCGAGCGCTGCAGCGTGGACAGCCCCGGCTCGAGGTGGCGTGCCAGCAGCAGCCCGCCGGTCCCCAGATCGACGACGCGCAGCGCGACCCCGGCGGGGGTCTCGTCGAGCCAGATGCCCAGCCGCGCCCCGGGGGCGCTGCCGCGCGCGGCGGCGTCGAGGGCGAGCACGTCGGTGAGCGTCAGCTCGCCGGTGTCGTAGCGCAGGCCGCGCGGGCCCTCCACGAGCCGCGGGTTCATGCAGGCGTCGCAGGCGCGCACCTGCCGCGCGCCGAACACATCGACGACGACCGCCGCTGCCGCCGCGGGGTACGACGCGCGCGTGTCGGCGAAGGCCGGCCGCGCCGACACCAGCAGCACGAAGACGTCGACGGGGACGGCGCCGTCGCGCTGCGCCTGCTGCAGGGCCTCGCGCGCCCGGGCCAGCGCGCCGTCGGTGGTCGCGCGCTGCGCGAAGGCCGGCCGCGCGCCGAACAGGGCGACGGCGAGGGCGACGGCCCCGCCGACGACGGCGAGCGGGCGCAGCGCGCGGGCGACGAGGCCTAGAACCACAGGCTCACCTCGGCGCCGACGGCCTGCGCCTGCAGCGGCCACGCCGGCCCCCACGCGCCGATGCTGGCGCGGTTGTACAGGGTGGGGGTCTGCTCCAGCGTCAGCGCCGCGCCGAGGCGCTGCCCGAGCCGGACGTCGACGCCGATGTGCACCGACGGCCACGCGTGCATCGTGTCCTCGGTGGGCGTGCTGAAGATGCCATTGGGGTCGCGCAGCTTGGTCGCCTCGGTGCCCATCAGCCCCACCAGCGACAGCCCGCCGACGACGTAGACGTTGGGCCACACCAGCGACGCGACCTTGCCGCTGACGAGGCGGGCGAGGCGGGCCTGCACGAGCGCGCTGGTGTAGAGCACCGGCACGTAGCTGGCGCCGACGACGAGGGAGCCCAGCCACTCGCGGTTGTTGGTGAACGCGAGCTCGGCGCCGCCCATCACCCAGTACAGCGGCGCCACCGGCAGCGCGGGCGGCAGCGGCAGCCCGGTGAAGTCGTCGAAGAACTCCTGCTCCTGTGGCGCGAACTGCAGCAGCGCCACCCGCGCGATGGGGGTCAGGCGTCCGCGCTCGCGCAGCGCCGCGAGGTACTCCGCCCGCGCCTCCTCGGCGGTGACGAGGTGCTCGTCGGAGCGCAGCAGCGCGTCGGCGGCGGTGCTCGAGGTCAGCGTGCGCGCCCAGACGATGGGCAGGCCTGGGGTCAGCGTGACGAGCTGCGCGCGCATGACTACGTCGCCGCCCTCGGCCTCGACGTCGACGAACAGCGCGTGTGTGGCTCCCGTACCGCCCAGCCGCGACAGCACGTCGGGCAGGTCGACGCCGCGGGCGACGACGGTGGCGCCAGC
The DNA here is from genome assembly GCA_016874845.1 of Deltaproteobacteria bacterium. Taxonomy (GTDB): domain Bacteria; phylum Myxococcota; class UBA727; order UBA727; family VGSZ01; genus VGSZ01. Next base: position 4,241 of record VGSZ01000200.1, on the reverse strand, counting down.
GGTCGCGTGCACCGTCACCGCGCGGCACGCGGCGCACAGGACGGGCCGCAGGCGCGTCGTCGGGTGGCGGGTCAGCAGGTCGATCAGGTGATTTTCGAGCAGCGCCTCGAAGCCAGTGCCCCACCCGAACGGACCGGTGACGTCGCCGATGGCCACGGCTGTCGTCTCCTGCACCGGCGGCGCGGTCTTCATCCCGAGCACCAGCTCGTCGAGCAGGTTCATCGCCCGCAGGTGCACGTGGCTGGCGACCCGGGCGCGCAGCGCCTCTGCCTGCGCGGCCTCAACAGCGTCGCCGGGTGTGCCTTCGGCGTGGGCGGCCGGCGCGCGGCCGAGCGCCGCGACCAGGAGCAGGGCGAGCACCGGGACAGCCGCCGGTGTCGCTGGAAAGGCCGGAGGACGGAGAGCTACTGCAGCCATGTGAACCGTCCACGGAAGCAGGCGCCCACGTGCAGGGACGTCGCGAGGGGGTCGACGACGGCGAGAGCGACCCACAGGTCGTCGTCGCCGAGCTGGCCTTCGCGGAACAGGCGGCGGCAGGACAGGTCGACGGCCTCGGCGGTGGACCGCGTTCGCAGCAACTCAGCGTCGGCCGCGACGGGCAGCGGCGCCTGACGTTGCACCGCCAGGCCGCGCGCCGCGAGGGCGGATCGCGCGGCCTCGGCGACCTTCCTCGACAGCGCCAGATCGGGTGTGAACGCCTGGACGTAGACCCGCGCGGGACGCGCCTCCTGCGGCACGGCGAGGGCGGTCAACGCCTTGGCGCGGTCGTCGAGGTCCTGCAGCACCGCCGCCGCGAGCGGATCGCGCGTGCCGGAACGGATGATCGGGCGGCGGCAGGCGAGCACGTCGACGTCCTGCGTGACCTCGCTGCGGGGATCCGTCGGCGGGACGAACACGGGGTACCGCTCGTGCCCGCGCGCCAGATCGAGCCGCTCGCACCAGACCTCGTCTTCGGCCGGGGCCGCGAAGGGCGCCGTCAGCAGGGGGCCGACGCCGTTTTCGTCGACGGCGAAGCCAACGAGGCCCCCGACGACGACGAGGTACGGGAGCGACGCCAGCGCGAGCAGGGCGAGCACGACCTCCATCGCTCAGCGCTTCCCGTCCGAGGGGTCGACGGGCGAGCCCGACGCGGGCGGCGCCGGCGTCGGCGTTGCGGGGGGCGTCGCGGTGGGCGCCGACGTGGGCGTCGTCGTCGTCGTGGCGGGCGTCGTGGTGGGCGTCGCGGTGGGCGTCGCGGTGGGCGTCGAGGCGGGCGTCGCGGTGGGCGTCGTCGTGGTGGGAGTCTGGGGCACGGCCGCGGTGGGCACGGCCGCGGTGGGGGCCGCGGGCGCCACGGGCCGGGCCGCCGCGTTGACGCTCCACCGTGGCGGCGTCAGGCGCAGCACGTCGGAGCGGGCGCGCGCGTTGACAAGCGACTGGGTCATCTGACGGTAGAGATCGCGGCTGTAGCGACGGCGCCCATGATCGCCCCCGACCTTCTCGTCGTCGCTGCGCAGGAAGTCGAGCATCCAGGTCACGAGCCAGAACCCGCAGCCGTCGTAGTCGAGGAAGCGCGCGCGGCTCTCGTACGTCTGCAGCACGCTGCGGTCGCGGCCGCGCACCACCGCGCGGTGGCGATAGGTGCGCTGCTCGATGCTCGGCAGCATCGTGCAGGTCAGCGTCGAGGCGGCATCCATCCACGGGGAGCGGGCGCCGTGCTCCTCGTGGACCTGCCACTCGACGTACAGGTCGAACGGCTCGTCGGTCTCGCCTGGCGGAGCGCTGACGACGTTGGCGGTGGCGCCGGCGCCCTCGACCGACTTGACCAGCCGGCTACAGACGTCGCGGGCCTCGGCGCTGGCAAACATGCGGCTCAGCGGATCGCCGGTCGGCTCCTCGAGGCAGCGGAGGGCGACGCTCGTCGCTGCCAGGGGGGCGATCTTGCGATCCACGACGGTGGGCGTGCGCATGCCGCGCTGGGGCTCGTAGATCGTGACCAGGGTGGCGTTCGGGCATCCCGAGACGGTGACGCCGACGACGATCATGACGGCGTGACCCACGACAAGCCGGGCAAGTCCGCTGAAGGACCGGGACGAGCGCTTACGCCGTGCCATGTGGTTTTTTCCCACGGGGACTGCGCACCCGCAAAAAAAACCGGATCGCGCTGGGCCGGCGCCGGCTGGTCGTCGACAGGCAGGCGGACGCTCGGCGAGCGGGGGCCGGTCTCGCCTGTGACCGCGCGCCGCCGTCGCCCCGCACGCGCAGCGCCCCGGTCAGCGCGCGTCGACGCTCGCCGAGCGGGCCCAGCCGAAGAACAGCACCCACAGCACGACGCCGACGCCGACGTTGACGACGAACGGGAAGTGCTGCCCCGGAGATACGAACCCCTCGACGGTACCCACCACGAGGAAGCCGACCGTGGCGAAGGCCACGAGCCGCACCCCCCGCGCGCCCTCTTCGCGCAGCGCGCGCAGTCGTGAGCGCCGGCCGGGAGACACCACGGCGCGCCCGAGACAGAGCCCCGCCGCGCCGGCGACGCAGATCATCGAGAGCTCCACCGGGCCGTGAGCGACGATGAACCGCATGAGCGTCCCCTGCGTCCCGAGCTGCGTCGCGTAGCCGAACACCGCCCCCAGCGCGACGCCATTGTGGGCGACGCCGATCAGCGCGGCGATGCCACCGAGCACTCCGAGCGCGAACACCCGCAGCCCGACGCCGACGTTGTTCGCGATGATCGACAGGCTGGTCGCCGCGAAGTTTCCTTCGCGCTCGATGGCGTCGGTCCACATCGCGCCACGCTCGATCTCGACCGCCAGATCGTCGCCGAGGAGCGCGCGCGCGACGTCAGCGTCGAGAGCGCCGGCCACGAAGCCCGCGCCGGCCGCCACCGCGAGCACGCCGGCCACACGGACGACGTTGGCGCGCTCGCCCCATACCGCGGTGGGGATGTCGACAGCGAAGAACCGCTGCAGCCGTCGCGACGCCGGCGGCGCCGGCGGACGTCTTGCGCGGTCGCTCTCAAGCAGCAGGAGCGACAACGACTCGAGCAGGCGCGCCGGCACATCGCGACGCGTCGCCGCCAGCAGCTCCGACGCCGCGGCGCGCGCCGCAGCGTCGACGCGCTCGCCGACGTCGTCGCCGACGGCCGGGGCGGCGCGCCCCTGAAGGACGTCGAGCGCCGCGCGCAGGGCTTTTTCGACGTCGCGGAGGCGGCGCAGGCGGGCGGCCATCCCCCCCTCGTCAGCGAGGAAGACGACGGCGGCGGCCAGACGCGCGCGCGCCGCCGCGCCTTCCCCAGAGACGGCGGGCAGCCCCGCGAGCACGCGCGCACACAGGGCGTCGGCGGCCGTGGCGTCGAGCCCCTCGGTGCGACCGACGAAGTCGACGGCGCGCAGCACGTCGTCATCGCTCCATGGCGGCGGCGCGACGGTCAACGAGCCGCGGGCTCGCTCGAGGAGGTCGACCATATGGCGGCCGCGCGTGCGTTCGTGGATGACCACGGTGCCCGCCACCAGATCACCGAAGCGCCGGGTCCCGGTGAAGAACAGCACGACGACGCCGGTGCCGTAGCCGATGGGCAGCATGTCGACGAGGCGCAGCAGGTTGCGCAGCAGCGACGTCAACAGGTCGGGGGCGCGACCGGTGGCGTCGACGACTCGCAGGCCCACCAGCCGCTTTCCCGGCGTACGACCGCCGCCGAGCACGTCGAAGGTGACGTCGTAGAGCACGAGCGTGGCGAGCAGACCGAGGCCCACGAGGGCGGCGGTCCACGCCGTCGCCTGCGAGACGTCCTGCTCGAGGTCGCCGCGTCCCCAGAACGTGTAGACGAACAGGAGGGCGATGAAGAGGAAGAGCAGGAGCAGCGCATCGATGCAGGAGGCGATGGCGCGTTCGCCGAGCCCGGCCGCCGGCAGCAACAGCGGCACACGCTCGGCGGTCAGGAGCCGCACCTGCCGCGCCCTCGGCGTCGGCGGTGCACGGGGACGCGGGGACGAGCGCGGTGCGGAGCGCGATGCAGCGTGCGGTGCAGAGTGCGGTGCAGAGTGCGGTGCAGAGTGCGGTGCAGAGTGCGGGGCAGCCACGGCGGGCCTCAGCCCCGCAGCGTCGGGTAGGTCACCCGGAAGTTCTCTTTCGAGCCAGGGATGCGCTCGTCGAGTGGCGAGAACGACAGGCCGGGGAACTCGGCGAGCTGGTCGCGCACCGCGCGGGTGACGAGGATCTCGCGGGCCTTCGCCGTGTCCTCGCCGAGCTTCGACGCCGTG
>VGSZ01000199.1 GCA_016874845.1 Deltaproteobacteria bacterium | reverse complement strand
CGGCTGGTCCTGCTTCGGCTGGTCCTGCTGCTGCTGGTCCTGCTGCTGCTGGTCCTGCTTCGGCTGGTCCTGCTTCGGCTGGTCCTGCTGCTGCTGGTCCTGCTGCTGGTCCTGCTCGTCGTTCTTCTGGTCGTCGTTCTTCTGGTCGCTCTGCTCGTCGCCACCTTGCTTGGGCGGCGGCGGTGGCTGGGCCTTCTTCGCCTCAAGGGCGCGCTGCAGGTTGCGGCGGGCGCGGTCGTTGGCGGGGTCGGCGACCAACGCCTTGCGCAGCGCGCCGATGGCGTCATCGAGCTTGCCGGCCTCGAGCGCAGCGTTGCCGGCGGCGAGGCGCGCCTCGCTCTGCAGCCGGCGGTCGACAGCGAGGCCGGCGGCGCGCTCGAAGGAGGCGATGGCCTCGTCGAGGTTCGGCGGCTTCGCCGGCGGCGCCGGCGCACCGGGCCCGGCGGGCCCCCCGGGCGCCGACGACGACGCCTGGGCCGCCGCGGCGTCCTTGCGGGCGCGGGCGCGCAGGGCCTGCGCGGCGTCGTACTCGACGACGGCGCGCTCGTTGGCGTGGGTCGACACGGCGGCGCGCGCGCGATCGACGGCGAGGTCGGCGTCGTCGGCGTCGAGCGCCCGGCGCGCCGCGGCCAGCGACGGCTCGTCGCGCGTGAAGATCGGGTCGCCGTCGCCGACGCGCTCGGGCGGCGGCGGCGACGCGGGCGACGACGCAGGCGCCGTCGCCGTCGACCTCTTCGTCGACGGCGCCGAAGGCGGGGCGTCGGGCGACGCCGGGGGCGGCGCCGCAGCGAGCAGCGCGGCAAGCAGGACCGCGCTCACGCGACACGCTCCGGGACGACGAGCCAGCCGAGCATCAACAGCAGCGCCAGAGCGGCGAACGGCGCGCTGGCGTCGGCGTAGTCGACGACGGTGCGCGCCTCGAGGTCGCGCTTCTCGAGGCCGCGCACGCGGGCCTCGACCTCGGCGAGCCCCAGATCGGGCCGCGTGGTGCCGTCGACGAAGACCCCTCCCACGGCGTCGGCGGCCTTCTGCAGGATCTCGGGGTTCATGCGCGTCACCACCGTCTGGCCGGCGCGGTCCTTCACGTAGCCGGTGACCTGGCCGCGCTCGTCGGTGACCGGGATGGGCTCGCCCAGGGACGAGCCGACGCCGAGGACGACGACGGCGGCGCCCAGCTCCTTCAGCTCCTTGCCGACGGCCTGCAGGCTGCCGCCGTCGATGATCGCGTGGTCTTCGCCGTCGCTGACGACGACGACGACGCGTCCGGCGCGGCCGGTGGACGACGTCATCGACGTGCCCCCCGCGGCCTCGTCCTCGGCCATCAGCGCGTTGCGCGCCACCTCGAGGCCCGCCGTCAGGTCGGTGCCGCCCTGGGGCACGGTGTCGGGGCCGAGGTCGCGCAGGAACAGGCGCACCGCCTCGACGTCGGTGGTGAGCGGGCACTGCACGAACGCCGAGCCGGCGAACGCGACGACGCCGACCCTGTGCTCGGCCAGCGCGTCGAGGGCGCGGCCGATCTCGGCCTTGGCCCGCTCGAGGCGGTCGGGCTGCACGTCGCGGGCGCGCATCGACCGGCTGACGTCGACGACGAAGAGCACGTCGAGCCCCTTGCGCGGCAGGAGCCGCGACGCGCCGGGGAACAGCGGCCCGGCGACGGCCAGCGCCAGCAGCAGCACGGTGACGACTCCGACGACGGCCAGCCGCGCGCGCCGCGGCGCCGACGCGCCGACGACGACGGCCGGTACGAGGCCGACATCCACGAGCCGCGACAGCCGCGCCGCGCGGCGACGCGCGTCGAGCACGACGAACAGCGCGAGCACCGGCACGAGCCCGAGGGTGGCGAGCAGCAGGGGAGAAGCGAGGCGCACGGAGGAACTCTTGACGACGTCGGCGGTGTCGCGCAAGCCCGGACGTCGTCGTCAGGGGCGCCGTGGGCGGCGGACACGCGACCGGGAACGAGCGCGGCGACGAGGATGCTCGCGGCCGTCGCCTACCAGCGAGCGAGGTCGCGCATGGCGACGGTGACGTCCTCGGGCTGGGGCAGGATCTCTTCTTCGAGATCCCAGTTGTAGGGCACCGGCGTGTCCTCGCCGGCAAGGCGGCGGATGGGCCCGTCGAGGAACGCGAAGCACCGCTCGCCGAGCTCGGCGGCGATCTCGGCGCCGTAGCCGGTGAAGCGGCAGTCCTCGTGCAGCACCAGGCACTTGCCGGTCTTGCGCACGCTCGCCTCGAGGCAGGCCCAGTCGACGGGGTTCAGCGTGCGCAGGTCGATGACCTCGCAGTCGATGCCCTCGTCGGCGAGGATGTCGGCCGATGCCAGCGCACGCTGCACCAGCGCACCGTAGGTGACGACGGTGAGGTCGGCGCCCGCGCGACGCACGGCGGCCTTGCCAAACGGCAGCACCCAATCGCTGCCGGCGGGCAGCGGCGACTTACACCACGCCTGCCGATACAGGCCCTTGTGCTCCAGGAAGAGCACCGGGTCGTTGCCCCGGATGGCGGCCTTCAGCAGGCCGTAGGCGTCGAGCGCCGACGACGGCAGCGCGATCTTCAGGCCCGGGATGTGGGTGAAGAACGACTCGATGTTCTGGCTGTGACACAGCGCGCCGTGGATGTAGCCGCCGATGGGGATGCGCAGCACCATCGGGCACGACCAGGCGTTGTTGCTGCGGTAGCGCATCGTCGCCAGCTCGTTGCGGATCTGCATCATCGCCGTCCAGACGTAGTCGCCGAACTGGATCTCGGGCACGGGCTTGTAGCCGCGCACGGCGAGGCCGATGCCGACGCCGACGATGGAGCTCTCGGCCAGCGGCGAGTTGAACACGCGGTGCGCGCCGTGCTTCGCCGTCAGGCCGCGCGTGGCCGTGAACACGCCGCCCTTGTCGCCAGCGACGTCCTCGCCGAACACGAGCATCTTCGGGTCTCGGGCGAGCTCCTCGGACAGCGCGCGGTTGATGGCATCGACGAGGACGATGCCGTCGCCGGTGAGGCTCGGCTCGACGAAGGCGGGCTCGGCGTCACCCGACAGCACCCACGCAGTCGCCGTCTTGCGGTCGGGCATCGGCGACGCCTCGGCGCGGTCGGCGGCGGCGTCGATCTCGGCCTTCAGGCTGGCCTCGAGCTGCACGAGCTCGAGCTCGGTGCTGGCGCCCCGGTCGAGCAGCAGCTTCTTGAGCGCCGGCAGCGGGTCACGCGCGCGGTCCTTCGCCAGCTCCTCGTCGGCGCGGTACTTGCGCTGGTCGTCGGACGAGCTGTGGGGCAGCAGGCGCACGACGCTGGCGACGACGAGCGTGGGGCCGTCGCCGCGGCGGGCGCGCGCCACCGCGTTACGCAGCACCGTGAAGCTGGCGACGACGTCGCAGCCATCGACCTCGACGGTGGTCAGGTTGTCGTAGCCGCGACCGAGGTTCGCGACCTTGCCGCCCGGCGTCTGCTCGCGCACCGGCACCGAGATGGCGTAGCCGTTGTCCTCGATGAGGAAGATGACCGGCGCCTGCTCGCGGCTGGCCCAGTTGAGCGCCTCGTGGAAGTCACCCTGCGACGTCGTGCCGTCGCCGGCGGCCACGACGGTGACCTCGTAGTCGGGCGCGGTCTTGCCGTTGCCGTTGCCATTGCCGACGTGCGCGTGGGCGGCGGCAAAGTTGCGCACCGAAGCCAGCGCGCAGCCGGTGGCTTGCAGGAACTGCGTGCCCGTCGGCGACGACTGCGACGGGATGTTCCACTTCGGGTGGCCGTAGTGCTGCGGCATCTGCCGGCCGCCCGAGTTGGGGTCGTCGGCGCGGGCGAGGAACGACAGCAGGATCTCGTCGGCGGTCATGCCGAGGCCGGTGCACAGCGCCTGGTCGCGGTAGTAGGGGTAGGCCCAGTCGCGCCCGGCCGTGAGCGCCATCGCCGTCGCCGTCTGCACCGCCTCGTGACCCGTCGCGCCGATGTGGAAGAAGCCCTTGCCCTGCTTCAGGAGCACCAGCATTTTTTCGTCGAGCAGGCGCGACAGCCACATGTTCTTGTAGGCCTGCACCAGCCGCGCGTCGGTGAGCCCCTCGGGCAGGTCGGCGCGCTTGCCCTTGCTCGACGTCGCGGGGAACGAGGGCTGCTTGGCGGTGCGCTTCTCGTGGCTGGCCTGGGTCATGGCGATCCTTCGGCAAGAAAGTCGTGGGCGCGGCATCCCTAGCGGGGGCGCGGCGAAAGGAAAACCGCGAAAACGTCGTCGTGGCGAACCGCCGGCGGTTGACGGACTGCGTCAGGAAACGGCGGTCGGCGGTCTTCGTGCAGGTGCCGTCGTTCAGGCAAACGGGCGGATGGCCATCGTGCACCGGCCGGTGGACACGAGGCGGCCGCCGCACTCGACGTCGCAGGCGTAGACGATCGACGTCTTGCCGGTGTGCAGGGGGCGCGCGCGGGCGACGAGGCGGCCCTCGGTGACCGGGCGCAGGTGGCTGGCCGAGATCTCCTGCCCGGCGACGCGGTTCTTCGTGACGTCGACAGTGAGCGCCGCACAGATCGACGCCGCCGACTCCATCAAGAGCACGTAGACGCCGCCGTGCACGATGCCGGCGTGCTGGAACAGCCGCTCGCCGACGTCGACCTCGACGACGGTCTGGTCGCGCCCGAACGTCGTCACCTCGATGCCGAGGGCCTGGAACACGGTGTGCGGGTCGCGGTCGCGGATGAACGCGACGACGTCCTGCAGGGAGGGCGCGGTGTCGGTCATGGATCGGAGTCATCCGCATTCCGGGCCGCGTTGTCCAGACGTTCGCTGGCCGCTGGCCCAGCAAAACCGCGCGCAAGCACCGCATCCGGACGACAGCACCCGCAGATTCCTGACGCAGTCAGGATCGACACCATGACAGGCCAGTGACACTCCCCTGGGGCGCTGCGACCGGCTGACGCATCATTTCGGCATGGAAGCGCTGCGCGAGCTCGGCTGGTCTCTGGCGAACATCCAGCGCGCGACGTTCCTGCTCGTCGGGAGCGTGCTCTGCATGGCCATCGCGACGACGGCGGGGCTCCTGGGCTTCCACCGCAAGGTCCGCCCGGGCACCATCCGCATCGACGTCGTCGCCCCCGCCCCCACGGCGGGCCTGGGCGCCGCCGACCGCGACGCCCTGATGCCGCGCGCCCACGACGCCATCGTCGCGCTCAACGTCGGTGCCGGGGGCCTCGGCGCCGGATCGGTCACCATCGACATGGGCGGCGCGCGCGCCACCCCGCTCGGCGCGCAGGCGCGCACGGGCTGAAGCCGTCGGCGGCTGACGCCGTCGGCGCTCGTCCGCGGTCGGCTCTGGCGAGGTCGACGTCGGCGTCGTAGTCGTCGATGCCATGAAACCGCCCCGTCCCTCGCCGTCGTCCGTCACCGCCACCCGCGAGGGCGACGTCGTCGTCGTCCGCATGAGCGGCCCGCGCGGCAACGCGCTGTCGCCGTCGTTCGTGAAAGAGCTGTCGCTCGCGCTCTACCAGGCCGAGCAGCTGTGCGGCGACGTCGACGAGCCGCAGGCGTGCGCCATCGTGCTGTGCGGCAAGGACGGCGTCTTCTGCGGCGGGCTCGATCTGAAGGAGGGCCACGCGATGGACCGCGGCGCCGTCGCCGCGTGGGTCGACGCCTTCGAGGCGCTGTTCCTGCAGCTGTTCGCGCTGCGCGTCCCCGTCGTCGCCGCCCTGACCGGCAGCGCCATCGCCGGCGGCGCGGTGCTGGCGCTGGCCTGCGACGAGCGCGTGGCGCCGCTGCCGGGCACGAAGGCGGCGTCGACGTTCGCGTTCGGGCTGACCGAGGTGACCCTGGGGCTGCCGTTTCCGTCGGCCGTGCTCGAGATCGCGCGCTTCGCCGTCGGCCACGAGAGTCACGTCGACGTCCTGTTGCGCGGCAAGCGCTTCGACCTTCGCGAGACCTTCACGCGCAACCTCGTCGACGAGCTGGCCGAGGACGTCGTCGGCGCCGCCGTCGAGCGCGCGCGCACATGGCAGGGAATGTCACCGCGCGCGGTAGGCAAGACGAAGCTCGACCTGCGCCACGACGCGCTGACCCGCGCCCGCGCCCGCGCCATCGAGTCGCGCCGCGTCTTTGTCGAGAGCTGGTGCGATCCACAGAACGCGGCGCGCCGCGAAGCGCTGCTCGCGCAGCTCGCTACGAAGGCGTGAACCGACGGCGTCGAGCGTAAGCACGAGCAGCGCAAGCAGCACGAGCACGAGGGAACACGCGGCCACGGGCGCGCTCACGACCACGACGGCAGCCGCGTGTCGTCACCGGAAGGCACACGACCCGCTTTCGCCGGCCCGGCGGAGGGCCTCGACGACGGTCACCGTCCGGCGCTTGGGTCGTGTGCCGGTGCGGGCGCTCCGCCCGGGCGCCGGGGGCTCTCAGCGGGTACGGCGCAACGCATCCCCTGAGTCGCGCCGAAGACGACGGTGAACAGGCGACGTCGCCAGCAGACCATCCCTGCCACAAACGACGACGTCAGCAGCGAGGCGCAGACCGACCGACCAGGAAGCAGGTGGCGCAGACTGATCGACGAAGAAGCAGCAGGCGCCAGTCGATCGACGAAGGAGCAGGAGGCGCAGATCGACCGAAGAAGACGAAGGCGCGACGCCGGTCAGCCCTTGAGAGCAAGAGCAGCCAATCGCTCCCGCTCGATCTTGGCATTGTGGCGCTTGTCGACGGGAAAGCTGCCCGGGAACGAGTGAACCTCATCGACCGCCCCACAGCCGGGCAACGGACGAACAGCCTCGAGCGAAGGCACGGGCCGCTCGCCGCTCTCGACGAAGACGACCGCTCGCTGCTTGCCCCGCTCGCCAACGCCGACCAGCGCCGCGCGCTGCCCGGTGCCCTCGACCAGGGTCTCGACGACGGCCTCGACGGTGACCGAGTGCAGCACGACGCCGCCCTCTTTTTCGACGCGGTGGCTCTTGCGACCGCAGAACCACAAGCGCCCCTGCGCGTCGACGTAGCCGGCGTCCCCCATGCGGTGCCAGACGTCGCCCCCGTCTTTGATCTTCGAGCGCGCGTTGGCCTCCTTCGCGCGATCGCTGGTCTCGTCATAGGCGCGGGTCACGCAGGCGCCGCGGACGATGATCTCGCCAAGCTCGCCGGGGCCGAGCTCCTTCGCGTCGAACAGCGTGGCGATGGGCTCGTCATGCAGCGCGATGATCTTCACCGTCACGCCGGGCGCCACGCGCCCCACGCACGTGCCCTGCCCGCGCCGCGTCAGCGCCGCGGTCTCATCGACGACGGCGCGGCCGCCCATGAACGCCACTGGCAGCGCCTCGGTCGCCCCGTAGGGAGTGAACACGTCGCCGTCGGGCAGCGCGCGCAGCAGGCGCTCGTGCAGCTGCGGCCGCACGGGGGCGCCGGCGGTGAGCACGCGCTTCACGCCGTGCAGCTTCGTGCCCGTCGTCTCGGCCCAGCGCGAGAACGGCTCCCACAGCGCCGGCGAGGCGAACGCCGACGTCGCCGGGCGGCCATCGACGCCCTCGGCCAGGGCCGCGAAGATGCGCTCAGGCTTCGCCTTCGCCGGCGCGCGGAAGTCCATGTCGGGGAACACGGCCGTGGTGCCCATCGCCACCGAGAACAGCGCGAACGGCAGGAAGCAGCAGACGTCAACGTCGCCGCGATCGATGCCGAACAGGTCGCGGATGGCGATGGCCTGCGCCATCAACATGCCGTGGGTGTACAGCACGCCCTTCGGCGCCCCCGTCGAGCCCGACGTGTACAGGACCGCCGCCGGCTCGGTGGACGCCTGCCGGTTCATCGGCAGGTAGCTGTCAGCCTGGTCATCGCCGTCGAGCCGCAGCGTCACCGCGCCGGGGAACCAGCCGTCGACGACGATCGCGAGCTCGACCGAGCGGAACGCCTCGCGGCGCACCCACCGCAGCGCCTGCGCGCGGGCGATGCCGAGCAGGGCGCGCGGCCGCTGCTCGCGCACGCAGCTGGCGAGGTTGTCGAGCCCCATGCCCGGGTCGATGAGCACCGGCACGGCGCCAAGGTGGAAGAGCGCGTTGACGACGACAACAAAGCGCGGACCGTCGCCGACGAAGACCGCGACGCGATCGCGCGGACGCAGCCCGAGGTTCTTCAGTCGGCAGGCGACCTTGGCGATGGTCGTCGACAGGCCCCCGAACGACTGCCGCGCGCCGGTGCGCCGGTCAAAGGTGGCGACGACGTCGGGCGCCTTGCGCGCCACCTCGTGGATCAGGTCGCAGGCGTTGGGCTGTCCGTGGCTGACCGCCTCGACGATTTGACGAACGTCGACGTCGTCATCGTCGCGCACGGCGGGGGCGGCGGGCGGCGGCGCCTTCTGCTTGCTCGGACGGGGCTCGGCCATCGGCATCGCGGACCCTCTCGCTACGCAGCCTTCGATGCCGACGTGTCGGCGGTGGTCGCCGACGACGCCGACGGGGACGTCGCCACGCCGGTCAGCGCGTCGACGTGCGCCATGAGGTCGCGCACCAGCGGCTCGATGCGCTCGCGCGCGTCCTCGGCGACGTAGTGGCCGCAGTCGGCCCACGCGTGCACCTTGGCGGCGGGGAACTCGGCCTCGAAGCGCTTGCGGAACGCGGGCGTGAAGCAGAAGTCGGCGTCACCCCAGAACAGCGCGATGGGCTTGTCCTTCAGAGTCGACAGGTTCTGCTCGATGGACATCAGCTCCCCCCACGACGGGTGCGACGGGTCGCGCGGGATGTCGAGCACGAAGCGGTGAGTGGCGACACGGTCGTGCCAGTTGCCGTAGGGCGCGAGGTACCCCTGCCGCACCGCGCCGCGCAGGCGCTCGTGCTTCTTCGTCGCCCGCAACGTCGCCACGCCGGCAAACGCGTTCAGCCCGCGCACCGCCAGCGCGCCCACGCCAGGGATGCGGCAGACGGCGATGGACCACGGCATGAACGTCGAGCGGAAGGCCGCGGTGTTCATCCAGACGATGCCGTCGACGCGGGCCGGCTCGCGCGTCGCCACGCCGGCGGCGATGCAGCCCCCCCAGTCGTGCCCCACCAGCCGGTAGCGCTGGATGCCAAGGGCCGTCAGCAGCACGTGCACGCGGTCGATGTGGCCGGCGAGGCGGTAGCTGTCGTCATCCTGCGGGCGGTCCGACAGGCCCATGCCGAGGTGGTCGAGGGCGATGCAGCGGTACCGTTCGCGGAGGGCGACGATCAAATGGCGCCAGTACCAGGACCACGTCGGGTTGCCGTGCAGGAACACGATCACCGGTGCGTCGGGGGGGCCCTCATCGACGAAGTGCAGCCACGTGCGCCCGCCGGCGGCGCGCGGCAGGCCAAGCCAGTGAGCCGGGAACGGGTACGCGTCGGCCCAGGGCTGCTGCCGCGGCACGACGATCTCACGCGGCCCGTCGGGACGAGTCTCGGGCGGGCGCTCCCCGGTGGCGACGATGACGGCGTGGTTCATGCGGTTCCTCGAGCGGCTACGACGGGACGAAGGACGCGAAGAGACGAACGACGAAGAGACGAACGACGAAGAGACGAACGACGAAGAGACGAACGACGAAGAGACGAACGACGAAGAGACGAACGACGAAG
>VGSZ01000198.1 GCA_016874845.1 Deltaproteobacteria bacterium | reverse complement strand
CGGTCGGCGGCGGCACGGTCGGCGGCGGCACGGTCGGCGGCGGCACGGTCGGCGGCGGCACGGTCGGCGGCGGCACGGTCGGCGGCGGCCTGCGCCTCGTCAGCGAGGCGGCGCTTCTTGAAGAAGATGACCTCTTCGACGAGGCCGACGGTGACATACGCGGCGACGGCGCAGACCAGCGCGAGGCGGGCGTGCAGCAGGGCGACCGCGGCGGCCAGCGCGACCAGGACGGCGAGGACGATGGGCGCCGTCTTCATCCGCGGGCGGAAATCCTTGAACGTGCGGAAGCGGATGCGGCTGACCATCAGGTACGACAGCACGACGACCATGATCATCACCGACGTCGTCTGCGTCACCGTCGTACCGAGGCCCCACGACTGCGCCATGACCACCGTGACGAGCATCGACGACGCCGCCGGGATCGGCAGGCCGATGAAGTACTTCGACGAGCCGGTGCCGCGCGCGGCGAGGACGTTGAAGCGCGCCAGCCGGATCGCGCCGCAGGCACAGAAGCCGAAGCTGACGACGAGCCCGGGAAGGCCAAGCGGGTGCAGCGCCCAGTTGTAGACGAGCACCGCCGGGGCGACGCCGAAGCTGATCACGTCGGCGAGGGAGTCCATCTGCACGCCGAAGTCGCTCTGCGTCCGAGTCAGGCGCGCGATGCGCCCATCGAACGCGTCCAGGAACGCCGCGCAGAACAAGAAGATGCCCGCGCCGTCGAAGGCCGCTGGCCCCCGCTGCGACAGCGCCCGCTCGAGGAAGTGGTCGCCGACCTCAGCGTCGCCGGGCAGATTGCCCCGCGCAGCGAGCACGATCGCGCAGAAGCCGCAGAAGATCGACGCGACGGTGAAGGCATTGGGCAGTATGAACAGCGCCTTGCGTGTGTCGAACGGGAGCCGACGGCGCGAGCCGGGCGGCCGTGGACGACGACGACGCAAGAAGCGCCAGCGCGAGCGCGGGCGCGAGCCCTCTTCGGCCGAGGCCGGCGCGGGCACGTCGGCGGTCACGGCGCGCGTCCCGCCGCTGCGTCGCCGACGACGGGCACGAAGCCGCAGGCGTCGAGGTCGTTTTCGTCCAGCGCCGCGCACGAGCAGGTGTCGAGCTTCGTGGCGCACAGGTCGCGGTCGGCGTCGGTCAGGACGACGCTGCCCTGCTGGCTCGTGATGCGGTCGGCCGCGCACGCCCGGCGCTCGATCACCGTCGACTCGCAGTTGCAGATGCGCTGCGCCAGCTCGATGCACGGGTCCTGACAGCCGGCGACCACGGCCGGCGCCACGGCCGCCGTGAGGCCGACGATGGCGCCCCGACGAACGACGGACCATGCGCGCTGCATGGGGGCGGGGTAGCGCAGCGGCCCCCGGCCGACAAGCGCGACGCGCGCCGCCCCGGCGTCCGCCGGCTTCGTCGACGCGGGCGGTCGTGCTACCTCGACGGCGATGTTTCGCGTCCGTGACCAGCTCCGCGCCCTCATCGACGGCTCGAAGACGTCGCAGGCCCTCGTCGACGCCTGCCTTGCGCGCATCGCCCGCGACGACCGCGGCGACGACGGCATCGGCGCGTTCCTCGATGTCGACGACGCCGGCGCCCGCGCCATCGCCGCCGCCAGCGACGCCCGCCGCGCCACCGGGCAGACGCGCGGGCCCCTCGACGGGGTCGTCGTCGCCGTGAAGGACAACCTGTGTCAGCGCGGCCGGCCGACCACCGCGGGCAGCCGCGTGCTCGCCGGCTGGCGCGCGCCCTACGACGCCACCTGCGTCGCCCGCCTGCGCGCCGCCGGCGCCGTCGTCGTCGGCAAGACGAACCTCGACGAGTTCGGCATGGGCAGCTCTACCGAGCGCTCGGCGTTCTTCGTCGCGAAGAACCCGTGGGATCGCGCGCGCACGCCGGGCGGCTCGTCGGGCGGAGCCGCCGCCGCCGTGGCCGCGGGCTTCGGCGGCGCGGGCCTCGGCACCGACACCGGCGGCTCGGTGCGGCAGCCAGCGGCGTTCTGCGGCGTCGTCGGCGTGAAGCCCACCTACGGCCGCGTGTCGCGCCACGGCGTCGTGGCCTTCGCGAGCTCGCTCGATCAGGTCGGCGTCGTCGCCGACGACGTCTTTGGCGCCGCCCTGCTCCTGTCGGCCGTGGCCGGCGTCGACCCCCACGACGCGACCACATCGACGAGGCCGTTGCCGTCGTTGCTCGGCGACGACGTGGGCGGCGCTGGCGTGCGCGGGCTGCGCGTGGGCGTGCCGCGCGGGCTGTGGGCCGAAGGCGGCGTCGAAGACGTCATCCTGCGGGCACTCGACGAGTCCTGCGCGCGGCTCGCCGCCGACGGCGCGGTGATCGTGGACGTCGCGCTGCCCCACGCGGCCCACGCGGTGGCCACCTACTAC
This sequence comes from Deltaproteobacteria bacterium, assembly GCA_016874845.1. Classification (GTDB taxonomy): domain Bacteria; phylum Myxococcota; class UBA727; order UBA727; family VGSZ01; genus VGSZ01. Next base: position 7,226 of record VGSZ01000198.1, on the reverse strand, counting down.
GTGCTCGCGACGGCCGAGGCGTCGTCGAACCTGTCGCGCTACGAGGGCATCCGGTACGGGCCACGCCGGGGGCCACCCGAGGGCGGCGGCGCTGAGCTCGGCGCGCTGTACGAGGCGACGCGCGCGCTGTTCGGAGCCGAGGTGCGGCGGCGCATCCTGCTCGGCACGTTCGTCTTGTCGGCGGGCTTCTACGACGCCTACGTCGCGCAGGCGCAGCGCGTGCGGCGACGGATCGCGCTCGACTTCCACGACGCCTTCGGCGCCGCCGACGTGCTGTTGCTGCCGACGACGCCGACGCTGCCGTTTCGTCTGGGCGACAAAACCAGCGACCCGCTGGCGATGTACCTGGGCGACCTGTTCACGCTGCCGGCGAGCCTGGCCGGGCTGCCGGCGGCGAGCGTCCCGGTGGGGACGACGACCGCGGGGGGCCCGACGACGCTGCCGCTGGGGCTGCAGCTGGTGGGCCGCCCCTTCGACGAGCCGACGCTGTTTCGCGCGCTGCGGGCGCTGGCGGTGGACGTGACGCTTCCCGGAGACGTGACATGACGATTTTTGGTAAGATCATCCGCGGTGAAATTCCCTGCTCGAAGGTCTACGAAGACGACCTCGTCCTCGCCTTCGACGACATCAGCCCGGGCGCGCCGTGCCACGTGCTGATCATCCCGAAGCAAGAGGGCATCCAGAACCTCAACGACGTCAACGCGAGCCACGCCGCGCTGCTCGGACACATGCTCGTCACCGCGCGCCGGGTGGCCGAGCTGAAGGGCGTCGCGGCGGGCGGATACCGAACCGTCCTGAATACAGGAAACGACGCTGGTCAGAGCGTGTATTACATTCACATGCACGTCCTTGGCGGCCGCGACCTCGCGTGGCCGCCCGGCTGACCGCCGACGCTTCGCCCACGAAGCCCGAGGGGCCGCGCGTCGGCTCTTCCCTGCGCACGGGATCCGTGCGAGCGTCTCCCGGTACAGTCGTGCGGAAAGAGGCGGCGATGAAGGTGTTGGTCGTTGGTGCCACCGGCGGCGTCGGCCGCCACGTGGTGATGTTGGCGCAAGCCGCGGGGCACACGGTAACGGTGCTGTCGCGCTCGTCGTCGTACGCGGCCCCGGCGGGGGTGCGCGTGGTCGCTGGCGAGGTGTTGCAGGGGCCGGGCCTCGAGCAGGCGATGCCCGGGCAGGACGCGGTGCTGTGCTCCATCGGGCAGCAGCGCAAGAACCCGGCGAACCCGTGGTCGGCGTCGTTGTCGGCCAAGGACCTGGCGGAGCAGGCGGCGAAGTGCATCGTGCCGGCGATGCAGGCGGCGGGGGTGAAGCGGATCGTGGCGGTGAGCGCCGGCGGCGTCGGCGACAGCGCGCCACAGCTGAACCTCGCGATGCGTTTCTTTCTGGCCACGACGATGATCGGCGACGCCTACGTGGACCTCGGCCGCATGGAGCAGGTGCTATCGACGTCGGGGCTCGACTGGGTCTGCCCGCGGCCGACCCGGCTGACCCACGGCAAGCGCACCGACCGGCTGAAGGTGACGACGGCCTTTGGCGCCTTCGACGACATCTCCCGCGAAGACGTCGCCGGCTGGATGGTGGCGGCGCTGCAGCTTCCGATGTGGCCCGCGGCCGACTGGGGCGGGCGCACGCCGCAGATCACGCGGGCCTGAGCCCGCCGTCGACGCGGGAGCGCGCGACGGGCGAGGACCGCCGCGCAGCGTGGGCACGAGGGCCCGCGCGCTACGCCGGTGCGCCGGCCTCGTGGCGCTTGACGAGGTCCCAGACCTCGTCGTCGCGGAGCACGCGGTTGGTCGCCTTGGCGCGCGCGAAGATTGCCTGCACGAGCTCGTCGCTGGCGACGACGCGGCGCTTCTCGAGCCAGTAGCGCACGTTGGACAGGCCGCTCATGTGCCCGATCTCGATCTCCTGCTCACGCCCGAACAGGCCCGCCGGCACCCCCGAGTAGATGACGTCGGCGAGGGCCGCCTGCCCGAAGCGGTCGCCCTTCTTGTCGGCCTTGATGACGGCGGCGGCGTGCACGCCCGTGGCCGTGCGGAACGCGTCGCGCCCCACCAGCGGGGAGCTCACCGGGATCTCGACGTGCGTCGCCTCGGCGGCGAGGCGGCAGTACTGCACCAGGTGGGTGACGTCGTGGTCGTAGGCGCCCATCAGCTTCAGGTTCATGATGATCTGGTCGATCGCCGCGTTGCCCACCCGCTCGCCGATCCCCAGCGCCGTGCCGTGCACGCGGTCCGCACCGTGCTCGAGCGCAAACAGCGCGTTCGGCACGCCGAGGCCGCGGTCATTGTGTCCGTGCCAGTCGATCTTCACGTCCTCGCCGGTGGCCGCGATCAGGTTCTTCGTCCACTCGATCAGGTTGGCGACCCCGTCGGGCGTCGAGTGTCCCACCGTGTCGCAAAGGGTCAGACGTCGGCAGCCCATCTCAATCACACGACGAAACAGCCGGTCGAGGGTCTTCGGCGGTGTGCGCGTCGTGTCTTCGGTGACGAACGCGAAGTCGATGTGGTTTGCGTTCGAGTAGACCAGCGCCTCTTCGGTCGACTTCAACAGTCGATCCATGTCCCACTCTTCGGCGAGCATCCGCACCGGGCTCGTGCCGAGGAACGCATAGACGGTGATCGGCATCCCGATCTCGTCACGGATGCGCACGATGGGCTCGATGTCCTTGACGATGGTGCGCGCCGCGCACATCGGGCGGATCTTCAGGTTCTGATCACGGATGTGGCGCACGAGGGCGCGAACGTCGTCGACGGCGCGCTGGCCGGCGCCGGGCAGGCCGACGTCGAGGATCGTGATGCCGAGGGAGTCCATCAGCTCGAGCAGCTCGAGCTTGGTCGCGATGGGCGGGTCGACCACCGACGGCGACTGGATACCGTCCCGCAGCGTCTCGTCGCACAGCTCGATCTTCTTCGGAAAGACCTTGCCGCGCCGACGCACCTCGTTCCAGTCGTAGATGAGCTCGTCGCCGTGGGTCGGGCTCGTCGCAGGCAGCGTCGTCGTCATCGCGGGACCTCGGTGGTGGCGTCGGAGGAAGGCGGAGAAGGAGCGTCGGGCGCGCGCTGGCGCGCGCGCACGCGGGCCTGGACCCGTCGTCGCGCGCGCTGTGCCAGCAGCAGGATCCCGACGGTCGCCGCGAAGCTGACCAGCAGCCGCAGCGGCGTGGCGCTGTCGTTGCCGCCGCGCAGGAACAGCGCGACGTGCACCGCGCCGAGCAGGAACACGCCGGCCGCCATCCGGTTGCGCTCGTCACCGCTCGACAAGGGGCTCATCGGGTCGCTCCGGACGCAGGCTCGACGACGACGCTGCGCGGATTGTCGTCGTCGTCGGGCAGGCGCGCGGCGCACGCCCCAGAGGGAGCGCGCAACGCGACGTTCACAGGGGCCTCACAGGCTCTCGACCAGCACCGCGATGCCCTGTCCGCCGCCGATGCAGGCGCTGCCGACGCCGTAGCGCTTCTTGCGGCGCGACAGCGCATGCAGCAGGTGCGTGGTGATGCGCGCGCCCGACGCCGCCAGCGGGTGACCCAGCGCAATCGCGCCGCCGTCGACGTTCAGCTTGCTGTCGTCGCCCGCGGCGTCGAGGCCGAGGTCCCTGGCGCAGGCGAGCACCTGCGGCGCGAAGGCCTCGTTGATCTCGACGAGATCGACGTCGGCCAGCGTGATGCCGGTCTTCGCGAGCAGCTTCTGCACCGCGGGCACCGGGCCGATACCCATCACTGTCGGGTCGCAGCCAGCGACGCCCCAGCCGACGAGGCGGCCGAGGGGCCTCCAGCCCTTCGCCTTCGCGTGGCTCGCCGTCGTGATCACGAGGGCCGACGCGCCGTCACACACGCCGGACGCGGCGCCGGCGTGGATGACGCCGTCCTTCTTGAAGACCTTCGGCAGCTTCTTCAGGCCATCCACCGTCGTCTCGGGGCGGTTGTGCTCGTCCTTGACGAACGACACGACCTCCTTGCCCTTCTTCACCTCGACGGGCGTGATCTCGGCGTCGAAGGTGCCGTCGTCCTGCGCGCGCTTCGTCAGCCGCTGCGAGCGCACGGCGTAGGCGTCGACCTCCTCCTGCGTGATCTTGTGCGTCTCGGCCAGCTTCTCGGCGGTCATCGCCATCGGCATGCCGGTGAACGTGTCGGTCAACGACGACCACAGCGTGTCCTCCATCGGCGGGACCTTGCCGAGCGGCACGCCAAAGCGCGCGTCGCGGATCGCAAACGGCGCCTGGCTCATCGACTCGGTGCCGCCGACGAGCACCGTCTTCGCCTCGCCGAGCATCAACAGCTGCGCGCCCTGCACGATGGCCTCGAAGCCCGAGCCGCACAGGCGGTTGACCGTCAACGCCGGCGCCGACTGCGGCAGCTCGCAGCGCAGCCCGACGTGGCGTGCCAGATAAATCGCGTCCGGCGACGTCTGGGCGACGTTGCCAAAGACGACGGCGTCGACGTCGGCCGGCGACACCCCCGAGGCGACCAGCGCCGCGCGCGCCGCGATCACGCCGAGGTCGGTGGCCGAGTGGCTCTTCAGCGCGCCGCCGTAGGCGCCAAACGCCGTGCGCTTCGCGGACAGAAACACGAGCTCGTCGCCGGCAAACGATGCAGCAGGGCTCTTCGGGGTCGCCATCGGGAATTCCTCAGCAAAAGGGTGTTCGAAGGGATCGCGCGGTCCTAACGGGTCCATCTGTCGACGACAACCCGCCCCCACGGCGCGCGACCCCGCGTCCCCGAAGGAGTCGCGGGCGCCACCAGCGCCCGCGCCCCTGCCTTCCGACGCGGACCGGTCAGCCGACGACGCCGGCGCGATCAAGCATCGCGTGCAGCAGCACGTTGCAGCCGGCCTCGAGGTGCTCGGGCTTCGCGTCCTCGATCTCGTTGTGGCTGATGCCGTCCTTGCAGGGCACGAAGACCATGCCCGCCGGCGCCAGGCGCGCCATGTACACCGCGTCGTGGCCGGCGCCGCTCACCGCCTCCATCGACGAGTAGCCGAACTTCTCGGCGCCCTTGCGCACGGCGTCGACGCAGCCCTTTTCGAACGGGCACGGCGGGAAGTGGCTGACCTGCTCGACCGTGATCTTCAGGCCGGTGGCGGCGGCGGTCTGCTCGATGAAGCTGCGGATCTCGCGGTCCATCGCGTCGAGGCGCTCGCTGTCGACGTTGCGCAGGTCGATGCTGAACTTCACCTGCCCGGGGATGACGTTGCGGCTGTTGGGGAACACCTGCACGAAGCCGTTGGTGCCGCGGCCGTACGGCGGATACCGGTGCGCGATGGCGACGGTCTCCTGCATGATCCGCGTCGCCACCTGCAGCGCGTCCTTGCGCAGCGCCATCGGCGTCGGCCCGGCGTGGGCCTCCATGCCCGTCACCACGCAGTCGTACCAGCGCAGCCCGAGCACGCCGGTGACGATGCCGATGGTCTTGCCGGCATCCTCGAGCACCGGGCCCTGCTCGATGTGCGCCTCGAAGTAGGCGCCGATGGGGTGGTCGCCCGGCTCCTCGTCGCCGACATAGCCGATGCGCGAGAGCTCTTCGCCCACCGTCCTGCCCGCAGTGTCCTTCGCTGCGTAGCAGTGCTCGAGCGTGAAGGCCTTCGCGAACACGCCGCTGCCCATCATCACGGGCACGAAGCGCGAGCCCTCTTCGTTGGTCCAGAAGGCGAACTCGATGGGCGCCTCGGTGGTGATCTTCTTGTCGTTGAGCGTGCGCACGATCTCGAGCCCCGACAGCACGCCGTAGTTGCCGTCGAACTTGCCCCCCGTCGGCTGCGTGTCGATGTGGCTGCCGCACACGATGGGCGGCAGCGCGTTGTTGCGGCCCGCGCGCCGCATGAACACGTTGCCGATCTTGTCGACGACGACGCTGCAGCCGGCGTCCTTCGCCCAGCCGACGACCAGGTCGCGGCCCTGCTTGTCGAGGTCGGAGAGCGCCAGTCGACAGACGCCGCCCTTTTGCGTCGCGCCAATCTTCGCCAGCTCCATCAGCGAGCCCCACAGCCGCTTGCCGTTGATGGACACGAGTTCCCGGGAACCACCGTCGCTCATCGTCGCCTCCTGCGCTGTCGTCGTCGTGCGAAGTCGTCGTGGCCACGGCCACAGGCGGCACCTTAGCCCGCCTACGTCACCGGCACAGCACCGGCGCAGCACCGGACCGCGTCGGGCGCGACCGACCACCCCGACGACGCGGCGCGTTGCCCGCGCGGGTGCCGAAGGACCGTAGGCGGCTACCGCGAAGCGATGGTCGTCGTCTCGCTGTCGGGGTCGTACAGCACCCGCGCCTCGCCGCGGCGCAGCTGGCGCAGCACGGCGTCGACCTTGTCGGCGAGCGGCACGTCGCGCTCGCCGTACTCGGTGCCCTCGCGCAGCACGAACTCCTCGACCAACGCGCGCAGCGTCTCCGGTTGCAGCTGGTCCCAGGGAATCTCCATCGCGCGTGACGCGTTGACAGACCGACGCGCGGCGCAAAAGCCCCCGTCGTCGACGTCGTGGCCGTCGCCCGGCGGCGCGCGACCCGGCGGCCGCCGCGCCCGGAGGCTACGCCGGTGCTCACGACGTCGACGGCGACGACCGACAGGTTCCCGGACGCAGGCGTCGTCATGCGCCGGTTCGCCGGCCACGCGAGCCACGCCGACCACTTCAAGACGCCGCTGCGCGTGGTCCACCTGACCGACCAGCACGTCGGTGCGGTGACGCCGATGCGCGCGCAGGTGGCGGCGGTGGCGGCGGCCAACGCAGCCCGCCCCGACCTGGTCTGCCTGACCGGCGACTTCGTATGCCACAGCCAGGCGTACCTCGAGGATCTCACCGAGGTCGTGCGCGCCTTCTCGGCTCCGGTGTTCGCCGTGCTCGGCAACCACGACTGGTGGTCGGGGGCGAACCCCGTCGTGCGGGCGCTGACCCGCGCCGGGGCCACGGTGCTGCGCAACCAGCACACCGTCGTGCATGTCGCCGGCGCGAAGCTGCAGGTGGTGGGGCTCGACGACGCCTACACCGGCAACGCCGATGCCGTGCGCGCGACGCGGGGTCTCGATCCGTCGCTGCCGTCCATCGGCCTGTCCCATATCGCCGAGGAGGCCGACCGGCTCTGGAGCCTCGGCGTGCCGTTCGTGCTGTCGGGACACACGCACGCGGGGCAGATCACGGTGGCGCGCCTGCACGAGCTGTCGCTCGGCCGCGTCGCCGGCCACCGCTACGTGCACGGTCTGTACGGCTCGCGACGGGGTGAAGGCGCCGTGTACG
>VGSZ01000197.1 GCA_016874845.1 Deltaproteobacteria bacterium | reverse complement strand
GACCTCGGCGACGCTCGTGGCGTCGGCATCGCGGAGCGCCTTGACCATCTGTTCTTCGGTGAACCGGCTCTTCTTCATCGGACCTCCCGAGCGGCGGACCCGCTCATGTGATCGGTGGTCCGAAATTCCCGGGGCAGGTCACAACCTCGTGTTCAGTGAATGGAATCGCATCTTCAAGGACCCGATGACGACAGCAGCAGCCATCGATCGGCTCGTGCATCACTCCGTCGTGCTCGACATGACCGGCGACAGCGTCAGGGCCGACGAGGCCGCGAAGGCCGAACAGGCCAGGAAGGAGCAGTCAGCGACAACTACCCCGACGACAACGAAGCAGAAGAAGTAGGACGTTCAACCGGATGGGGCGATGTAGTTGTCGTTGATGGGTGCATGTAGTTGACGTCGTTCAGCGGCTGAAACGTTGCGAGCCTGCCGTCAGGGATCGACTGCCCGCCGAGCCGCTCCCCGCGGTCAACGCGCAAGCCCCGCCCACGACGGTGGAGATGTTCGAAGACCCCTGAAGCCAAGCAAAGGTCACCGGGGGGCCAACGGTCTTCGCCCGTCGATGCCGTGACATTCGACGGGCGGAGCCGTGTCCCCGCCAGCCCGGGAGCGGCATCGCCGGTGTCTTCGCAGGGGGTCAGGACTGGTGACCCCCGAAGGCGGCGCGGGGTGGTTCAGCGGAAAGTGCCCCCGTTCTTCCTATCCGCGGTTCGTGTTCGCTGCCATCGGGCTCGAGCCCACCGAGCCGGTGAGCTTCCTCGACGTCGCTGTGAAGGATCTGCACGTCGACATGATCTACAGCCACAGCGGCGCCGGCGTCGTCGTCGCTGCCCTCCTCGTGGCCGGCATCGTCCACGGCGTGTGGCGTCGCCGGTTCCTCTCGGCGTGGTGCGCCGGCCTCGTGGCTGTTCACTGGCTGTGCGATCTCGTGAGCGGGTTCGCGCACGAAGCCTTCGTCGCCGGCTCGCCGAAGATCGGACTGGACCTCTACGCCACGCGCCCCGAGCTCGCCTTCATCGTCGAGGCCGCCTTCGCTGGCGCCCTCGTCGCCTGGTTCGTGCGCCACGAGCGACTCGCAGGCAGGCCTGTCCGGTCACGCATGCAGGTGGCCCTCGTCGCCGTCTTCGTCGGCGGCGGGTTGTCGATGATCCCGACGGTGTCGACGTCGCTGCGCCAGCTCGTCGGGTGAGCCGTGGGATCAACCCGCGGGAGCGTTCGCCACGCGTGCCCACGGAGCGAGCGAGGACCCACCTGCGCGCGAGGGCGCACTGGACGCCGAAGAACGCGCAGCCGAAGCACGAGGCCAGCGTTCTTCGGTGTCGATCAACATGACGCCGCGGCCGGATCGAGGGACACGATCACGCTGCCCTTCTTCCGCCCGCTGTCGACGACGCGGTAGGCGTCGGCGATCTGCGCAAACGGGAAGCGCTGGTCGATGACCGGCTTGAACGCGCCCTGCGCCGCGAGCCCGGCGAGGATCTCGAGGTCGGTGACCTTCTCGGTGGCCGGCCCGGCGAAGATCCGGCGCTGCTGCGACCGCGGCAGGATCGCGCCGAGCAACGTCGACAACGCGCCGAGGACCACGAGCAGACGCCCGCCGGGGGCGAGCACCCGCTCGACGCGCGACCACGGTGCGTTGCCGGCGGTGTCGACGATGACGTCCCAGCGCGCGTCGCCGGCGGTGAAGTCGGTGGTGGCGTAGTCGATGACTTCGTCGGCGCCGAGGTTGCGGACGAGGGCCGCGTTGCCAGCGCTGCACACGCCGGTGACGTGGGCGCCGAAGTGATGCGCGAGCTGCACGGCGGCGGTGCCGACGTTGCCGGAGGCGCCGTTGATGAGGACGCGCTCTCCCGCCTTGAGCCCGGCTCGCTGGAGCACGTCGAGAGCGGTCATGCCGCCGAAGGGCAGGGCGGCGGCCTCCTCGAACGTCAGGTTCGCTGGCTTGGCGACGACGCGGCCGTCGGCAGCAATGACGAGGAAGCCGGCGTGGCTGCCCATGGCGCTGCCCGGAAAGGCGACGACGGCGTCGCCGACGCGGAAGCGCGAGACGCCGTCGCCGACCGCGTCGATGACACCCGCGGCGTCGGTGCCGAGCACGCCCTTGCGCGGACCGCCGAAGCCAAGCGCGGGGCCGCGCAAGACGCCGAACCCGGGGGGCAGCACGCCGCTGCGTACACGCCAGTCACCCGCCGTCACCGCCGTCGCGAGCACGCGGATGCGCACCTCGCCGGGGCCGGGGGTGGGGGTCGGCAGCTCCCGGAGCTCGACGACGTCAGGGGGACCGTAGCGGGGGACGAAGGCGACTTGCATGGGACGACTCGCTTCCCTGTTGTGTGCGTACAGTGTAAGCTTACGGCGCAAGGTTGTCAAGGCGCGGATTCGTGTGCGGCGCACGGGCCGGATTCGCGGACGGAATGGCTAGGCTGCGCGCGAGCGAGGTCGTGATGGCCACGAAGAAGACCGCCCGGGCCCGTGCGCGCGCGCCGCTCACGCGAGATCGCGTGGTGGAGGCGGCGCTCGCGCTGGCGGACAAGGACGGCGTCGAGGCGCTCTCGATGCGCACCGTGGCGGCGAAGCTCGGCGTCGAAGCGATGTCGCTCTACCGCCACGTCGCGGACAAGGACGATCTGCTGCTCGGCGTGGCCGACCGCGTGGTCTCGGAGATCGAGCTGCCGCCGTCAGGGACGCCGTGGCGCGAGGCCATGCGGCGCCGCGCGATGTCCGCGCGCGCGGTGTTCCTGCGCCACCCATCGGCGGGGATCATCGTCGAGTCGTGCGCGACGATGACGCCGGCGCGCCTCGCCTATGCCGACACGATCATGGGCTTGTTGATGGCCGACGGCTTCGACCAGATGCTCGCCTATCGCGCGTTCCTCGTCCTCGACAGCTACATCTATGGCTTCACCATGCAGGAGATGAGCTGGCCGAAGCCGACGTCGCCAAACGAGCTCCCGGTGGCCGTCGAGGTCCCGCTTGATCGCTTCCCCCACTTCGCCGCCGTCATGGGCGCGGTGATGGGCAAGGTCGGTGCGCGCGGGCTCGTGCAGGCCCACGCCGACGAGTTCACCTTCGGGCTCGAGCTCGTCCTCGACGCCCTGGAGCGTGCGCGCAGGCCTGTGTCGCGGGGTCGTTGAGTTCGTGGGGCAGGTCCCCCGGCGCGCAGACGCCGACTCCGACGTCGATGGCGAAGACCCGGTCCGACAGAGCGCGCAGCGGCGCCGCCGCTCACTCGTAATACAGCCAAGCGCTGCGTGCGCGGTGCCCGGAGTAGCGGTCACCGACGTCGGCGAAGCCCTGTCGTCGCACGGTGTTCGAAGGACGATCGGTGCCGCCCGCGGCCACGCTCGCTTCATGGGCCTCGCCCCAGCTGACGACGTCGAACCGCTCCGTGCGCACCGGTCTGCCATCGGAGCGGCGCGAGAAGATGTAGTCGATGCGCGACCGGTTCATCACGCAGCGCGCGTCGCCGCGGCAGTCCTCGTAGAGCGGATCGGTGAAGCCGAGGTCGCGCGTGTCAGCGCAGCGTCCGGCGGGCACGTCTCGGTTCATCATGCGGTACCAGCAGCGATAGTGGCCATCGCCGTCGTCGAGGCGATCGTTGAAGTCACTGGCGATGATGTGCAGCGCGGCGCGTGAGCCGAGGCCCGCGTGGTCGTTCACGCCGCCCTCGTGGCCGCCGACGATCTCCTGCAGGTTCTTCGCGGAGCACGGGTGCCACGTCCAGTGACGCAGACTGACCGGCGGCCTGGTGTGGTGGCTGACGCCGGCGCGCGTCGCTGACTGCGTAGCCGTCGACGACGTTTGCGTCGCCTCGTTCGCCGGCAACGGACGCACGGGTGAGACGGTCGCGGCGTTCCGCTTCGGCAAGGGCGCCGCCCAACGCAGCGCTGCGTTCGTGGGCATGCCCGGGACCGCCGCCGTTTCGCCGGCTGCCGATGGCCTGCAGTTCGGCCTCAGCCCTGACTACAGCTGCTCGCGGTCGCTGACGCCGGCCTCGTGTCTCGGCGACGCGGAGTGCGTCGGCAACGACATCTGCGCCGGCGACAACGTCGCCAACAACATCCGCGGCATCTGCGTGCCGAACGGCTGCTCGAACGCCTTGCTCAAGGCCGTCGACGCCGTCATCCCGACCAACATCGGCCTTGCCGATGACAGCGGCCTGCCCTTCGGCGGCGTCGGCGCCGGGCGCGTCCCCGACATCGACGGCGACGGCGTCGACGACATCGCCTTCTCGGCCGCAGGCAACGGCGCCCTCGGCGTCTTCGTCTTCACCGACGCCACCCTCTTCGTGGCCGGCGTCTCGCCCGCGCCGGCGCTCGAGTGGCCGAACCCCAGCGTCACCAACTTCGGCCGCGCCATCGTCGACGCAGGCGACCTAGACGGCGACGGACGCCACGACCTCGCCATTGGCTCTGACAACGGCGTCTTCGTCGCCTTCGCGAGCAACTACGCGACGCTGCAGGCGGTGGCGCGCCCGAACGACTTCGACGACGCCGATGAATTCGGCCACGCGCTGGCGCCCTTCGGCGCGAGGAACGGCGGTGACGTGCACGGCCTCGCCATCGGCGCTCCCAACCTCAACGACGGAGCGGGCGCCGTTATGTGGTTGTTCTCGGATGAGCTGACGCCGCCGATCGGCACCTCGTGCCGCACGGCCGGTACCGCGGCCTCGCGCCTTGGCTCGGCCCTGCGGGCGCTCGGCCCGTCGCCGGCGGTCCGCGCCCGCGCCCGCGTGGCCGCCGGTGCCCCCGGCGTCCACACCGCCGTCGGCAGCGTCGCCGTGCTCGACGTCGTCAGCGGCGGCGCCGACTGCGTCGTTGAGCCGGCGCGACAGATCGACGGTGTCACAGCCGGTGACCGCTTCGGCGCGTCACTCGGACAGTGAGCTCAGCGCGGCGGCAGCGCGAGCAGTCGATCGACGGTCGCGTTCGGCAGCACCTCGTTGTCGGCCACCTCGACACGGCGGGCGTGGGCGACGCCCGGCGGCGGGTCTGAGCTGAGGGCGGCGTTCTCGGCGATGACGATCGCGCCGCTGACGTCGACGAGGGCGGGCAGCTCCGCACGCGACAACCGCGGGTTCTTCACGATGGCGACCTCGCCGCCGACGCTGCGCAAGCTTGCGAGCGTGAGCCGCAGCAACGACGTGCTCTCGATGCGCAAAGAGCTGGCTGCGCACGCAGGGCCAGCTGCGCTACGGCCTCGGCGCGGGCCCTCTCGAGCTCGACGTCGTCGCCTACCGCCACGACCTCGACCGCACCAGGCGCAAGGTGAACGGCGTGCGCGGCGCGCCAAACCTGCACGACGTGCTGTCGTTCCCCGACGCCGGCGCCCACCCGCTCTACCGCGCGCGCCTCGGCTCCCTCGACGAGCGCCCCGACGACGACCTCGCCGTGCTCATCGGCCCGAACCACCGCGTGTACTTCTCTGAGGGCACAGCCGCCGTCGCCCGCCTCGACCTCGACCTGCGCTTCGGCGACGACGACGACGACGGCGCCTTCGTGGTCGGGCAGCAGCTCGAGGTCGGCGTGCGCCTGCGCCGCGACCAGATCGTGCGCGACCACCGCGAGGAGGGCTTCTTCGTCGTGGGCGGCGCGTTCGTCGCCGACGTCGCGCCGCCGTCGTCATTGCCGGGCACGCCGGCGACGTCGGCGTGGTACTGCGTCGCCTTCACCCAGGCGACAAAGCGCTGGCCGAGGGCGCGGTTGCCGAGCTCGAACGGCAGCGCCGACACGTGCAGCGAGGGCTCGTTGCCCTGCCAGTGGTAGGGCAGGGGGCTCACGCCAAAGAGGCTGCTCGCGGGGTCGCGCGTCGCCCAGTCGGCCTCGGTGAGCGTGAGGAGCTCGTCGAGCTTTTTTACCGCCCCGGCGCGGCCGCCGTAGACGGCCTCGATGCCCTCGACGTCGTCAAGGGGGAACAACGATTGCCACGCCGACGCCTCGACGTAGTCGCTGCCGAAGGCTGTCGGGTCGAAGGGTGCGTCGTCGGGGACGAACGCGCCCGCCTCGTCGCGGCCGCGCAGGAAGCCGGTGTCGGGGTCGTAGAGGCGGCGCCAGCCAGTGGCGCGCGCGCGCAGGCGCGTGGCGGCGTCGACGTCGCCGACGGCGGTCGCGACCGTTGCGAGGGCCACGTCGTCGATCTGGTACTCGAGCGTCGAGCTGACCGACGCCCGGCGCGTCGTCGGGACGTACCCGAGCGCGTCGTAGACGACGACGTCGCTGCGGCCCTGCCGGCCCGCCGGGGGCTCGTTCTGCACGTCGAGGGCGGCGGCGCGCATCACCGGCCAGGCCGCGGTGACGTCGGCGACGGTGAGCGCACCGCGGGCGAGCGCGTCGGCGATGGTGACCTCGCCCGGCGACCCGATCATGACGTCGGCGTCGCCCGTCGCCATTGTCCACACCGGCACGAAGCCCGCGATCTCCGTGAAGGCCAGCAGGCTCTTGCCGACGTTGCGCGCCGATTCCTGCGCCAGCAGCCCGTAGAGCGGCTGCGTGCTGCGCTAGGTGTCCCACAGCGACAGGTCGGTGAGCATCGTGAATCCATCGGCGGTGTGCACGGCGCCGTCGGGGCCGACGAAGCGGCCGTCGACTTCGCTGAGGATCGTCGGCATCAGGAAGTTCCGGTAGAGCGCCGACGCGAATTGCACCTGGTCGTCTTTGCTGCCGCCAAAGAGCCGCACACCGCCCAGCTGCTTCGTCCACGCGGCGCGCGCGTTGGCGACGACAACGTCGTGGCCGAACTCCGGCAGCTCGGCCGCCAGATTGCGGGCGGCGCCCTCGGCATCGACGAGCGACAGGCCGACGTGCAGCTGCACCGGTGCCGACGCGTCGCGGGCCCCGAAACGCAAGGCCGCGCGCACGACCGCGCTGGTGGTGGGCAACGTCGTGGCGGCGCCGTTCTCGCCGCTCGCCTGCAGTTCGAAGGGCGCGTTGGCGACGAGCTCGAAGAAGACGACGTAGCCGCCCGGCGGCGACAGCGAGGCCTGCACGTGCAGGCTGCCGCGCAGCGTGTGGTCGTCGGTGCGCTCGAGGTGCGCGGAGAGGACCTCGCCCTCGACGATCACGCGGGCGAGGTCGAGCACGATCGTGGCGTCGCTTGTGCCGTCGGGGAACGTGTAGCGGTGGTGCGCGGCGCGCGCTGTCGCCGTCAGCTCGACGAGGATGTCGGGCTCGGCGAGCCGCACGCGATAGGCGCCGGGCGCGGCCCCCTGGTCGATGCGCGTCGCCTGGTAGTCGACGGCGGCGGGGTGCGCGGGGTTGTACGTCGTCGTCGGCATCACGGCGATGGTGCCGCCCGCGGGCACGCCGATGCCGTGCAGGTGCGTGTGGCTGAAGCACAGGATGGTCGGGTCATCGGCCCAGTGGCCCGACGTGTGGACGAAGCGGACCTCGCCGAAGTCGCCCGTCGTGTCGGGGCCGATCTTCACCATGCCGTGGGGCACCGCGGCGCCAAAGAACGCAGCGCCGTAGGCAAAGCCGAAGCCGCCGGTGCCCACGCCCGGGTCGACGAGGTCGACGAGCGGCGGCGTCAGCTCGGGCGTGAACGGCGGGGGGGCCTGCTCGCAGGCGCCGCCGACCACAGCGACGAGCACGACGAGCACGGCGACGGCGACGAAGGACGAGCGGCCACGCGTGCCGGCGTTGTTGCGCTTGCCGGCCGCGAAGGAAAGCCCGCGTCGTCGTGGCGTCGCCAGGAGCATTGCCTGCGTCGATGTGCTGTTCCGCCGGTCAGTGGGCGGAGGCGGCGTCGACGCCGGGCATGCACGAGGGCACGCCCGGGGCGCCGTAGATCACCTCGGTGATCGCTGCGGCGGCGTCTTTGGGCTGGCCGCCCCGCTTCGCGACGCGGGCGCGGTAGCGCGCGACACAGCTGCCGTGACAGCACGGGGCCGTCTCGCTGGTCCACGGCGTGTCGGTCGTGCAGGTGCGCGCCCGCGTCAGGCATCCCTCGATGTCCGTGTTCGCGCCCGCGACGCAGCCGAGCACGAGCTCGCTGCACAGGGAGGCAGCGCTGACCGCGTTCGGCACCTGGCCTTTTACCCGGGCGGCGGCTTCGGCGATCGCTTTTTCGTCCGTCACGCCCATGGCCCGGACCAGGAGCGCCGAAGCGGCGGCGAGCTCGTCGGGCGTGTAGCCGGTGGGACTTTGCTGCGTCGGCGGACCGCTGTCGCGCGGCAGCGCCGCCAGGAACCGCTGTTGCTGCTCCGCCTGCTCCGTTGGCGTCATGCTCCGTGCGCGGGGCAGCGCCGGTGGTGGCGCCGGCACCGGGGCGACCGTGGGCGCAGCGGCGACGGGTGCAGGCGCAGCGGCGACAGGTGCTGGTGCAGCGGCGACAGGTGCTGGTGCTGGCCCGCCTCCGTCGTGGCAGGCCAGCGAACCGAGGAGCGAGGTGAGCAGGAGCGTCCGGAGCATCATGGACGGAGGCTACCGGGTCGCGGGACACCGCGGCGACGGCCCGCCGCCCGGCTCGACCGTCACGCCTTCTGCTTTCGCGTCGGTGGATTCCGCTGGGGGCGTCGGCTTCGCGCCCGCGACGCAGCCGAGTACGAGCTCGCTGCACAGGGAGGCGGCGCTGACCGCATCCGGCACCTGGTCTTTCACCCGGGCGACGGCTTCGGCGATCGCGAACCATCTGCGACAGCCGAGAGGGGTGGGCCGCCCCATGCGGCCAGCCCGGAGGCTGACCCCGGCCGTCGTCGGCCGGGGTCTTTCGCGGATGATGTGTTCGATGGTTCGATCAGGATGGATGTCACGGGTTCAATCCCAGCACGATTCGCAGACCATCGTCGAGCAATCGGGCCTGTTTCGCAGGGAGAGCGCCGACCAGCTCTGTGAGAGCCATCCGGTCCAGCGTGAACAGCTGCGAGACGTTCACCACAGAGTCTCGGGGGAGGCCTGATTGGGTTGAAGTGACTGAGAAGTTTCCTGGTGCTTCAGCCCTCGCCATGTTTGAGGTGATGATGGCGATGATGACAGTCTGGATCCGACTCCGATTGAAGGAGTCCGCTTGAACGATGACGACGGGACGCCTCATCGATGGGGTGGCGCCCTCGGAGTCGGGCAGGTCTGCCCACCAGATCTGGCCTCGGTCCATCACCAATCCTCCTGGTCGAGGACCCGAGCGGCGAGGCTTCTGAGCTCTGTCGGAAGGGCGGAGTCGGCTGGCTCTGAATAAGTGCGGTCCAGCTGGGCGGTGATTTCGGTGTCGTCCTCGGCTTTGAGGAGTGCCACGATTGCGCGCGTGTAGAGTTCACTGCGGGACACGCGTCGACGCTTCGCGAGGCGGTCTGCAGCCTTGAAGACAGGGTCTGGAACGGAGATGGCGGTCTTCATGCCTCAAGTATGACTCCAGTCATACCTTCACGCAAGGCTGGGACAGGGAGGATCCGGTGCCTGATCGGGATTCTCCGGGACCATCGAACGCTTTTTCGTCCGTCACGCGCACTGTTCCCCTCCGGTCAAGAGACTCTGGCGCTGGGAAATCCCCGGTGAGCTCACGATTGCACTGTTCCCCTCCGGTCAAGAGACTCTGGCGCTGGGAAATCCCCGGTGAGCTCACGATGACTGGCGAGCCGCGAGCTGACGCGCTGGGTCTGCTGGTGCCAACGACGCCCAGGCGCCCCAGGC
>VGSZ01000196.1 GCA_016874845.1 Deltaproteobacteria bacterium | reverse complement strand
GGGCGCGCCCCTGACTGACCCGGGGAAGAGCAAGATGGTACCCACGATCCGCTCGAGAGCGCGGACCGCTGCGCCGTCGTCGCGCTGGGCTGCTCGGCGGACGGTCGCGAGGCGCTGTCCGAGTTCTTCGCCGTCGAGGCGCACCCCGGCGTGGCGTTCGTCGTCGTGCAACGCCTCGACCCGACGCACCCGAGCGCGCTCGCCGCCATCCCGCAGGAGACCACCGTGGTGCCCGTCGTCGCCGTCACCGACGACGCGGCGGTGCGGCCCGGCCACGTCTACGTGCTCGCCGCCGGGCGCAGCCTCGGCGTCGTCGGCAACCGCCTCGTCGCGGCGGTGCCCGACGCCCTCAGGACGCTGCGGCACTCGGTGGACACGTTCTTCCGCTCGCTCGTCGAGCCGCGGCGCGACAACGCCGTCGTCGTCGCCCTGTCGAGCATGGGGTTCGGCGGCGTCGCCGACGCGCGCGCGGTCAAGGACGCCGCCAAGCTCGTGCTGGGGCAGGACCCGCGCACGGCGCGGGAGCCGTCGATGCCGCGAGCCGTCATCGACGCGGACCTCGCGGAGCAGGTCGCCGCACCGGCGCACCTCGCGCCGCGCGCGCTCTCCCTCGCGGGTCGCTCGCCGCGGGGCGCCGTCGACGCCGCCCTGGCCGAGGACGATGAGCACGGGGTGCCGGCGTGCTCCACCGGCGAAGAGGCCGACTCGTTGGCGATGGCGTTTCGCGAGGCCGTGACGCGGGCGCGCCCGCCGGGGCGCTTCACGCTGCAGAAGCCCCCGTTGTCGAAGACGCCTACGCGACGCTGCCGACGCAGTACGCCGGCAGGCTGGTGCTGCTGGCCGAGGACGACGACGTCAGCCGCGAGCTCGGGCGCCGGCTGCTGGCGCGCGCGGGGCTGGTGGTCGACACCGTCGCCGACAGCGGCGAGGCGCTCCGGCGCGCGACGGCCATCGACCCTGCGCTGGTGGTGCTCGACACGCAGACGCCGACCCTCGACCGGCCCGCCGTGGCCCGCGCGCTGCCCGGGCGCGTGACGACGCCGCTGGTGGCGGTGTCGGCGCAGGCCTTTCGCGAGGACCGCGACGCGTGCCTCGACGCCGGCCTGGACGACCACCTCGCCAAGCCGGTGCCGGTCGACGCGCTGTACGCGGTGGTGCTGCGCTGCCTGCGCCGCGCCGGCGACGTCACCAGGCCATCGCCGACGTCGGCTTGACCCCGCGGCGGCGCCGACGGGGCGGCGGCGCCTCGGCGGGCTCGTCGTGCAGAGCCTCGCCGGCGGCGACGCCGACGGCGCCGGCGACCACAGCGCCCAGCGCGACGCCCGCGAGCGCGCCCACGACGACGCCGCCGCTGCCGCCGACGACGACGCCGGTGGCGCCGAGGGCGACGGCGGCGAGCACGTTCAGGCTCAGGCCGGTGCCAATCACGGCGAACGGCGGCGCCAGCGCCAGGCCCGCCCACGCGCCGCCGGCGCCGCCGACGACGCCGCCACACAGGCCGCCGCCGACGCCGCACACGCCCCCGCCCACGACGGCGCCCAGCGTGCCGGCGCCCAGGCCGCCGCACAGCGCCCACGGCGCCGACGACCAGCACCCCGGCGCCGCGGGAGCGGACGGCGGCACGGGCGTGGCCTCGGGGACCGGCGCGGACCCAGGCGCGGGCTCGCGCGCGGGCGGTGCCACCGGGCGCGCGTCCACCCCGGGTGCCTCCACCGCCGACGACGCGGGCGACGACGGCGCGGGCGGCGACGGCGCGGTCAGCGACGGCGCGGTCGGCGACGGCGCGGTCAGCGACGGCGCGGTCGGCGACGGCGCGGTCGTCGTGTCGGCCAACGGTGGGAGGACCGACGTCGACGCCGCGTCGTCCAACGGCGGCGGATTGGGCGCCCCGCTCGCGGCAGCGACGACGACGACGAGGGCGTAGAGCGCGCCGGGCATTGCCACGGACGTAGCACCCGCGGTCGCTCCACGCGAAAAAACGAGCGCGTCCAACGGGTCAACCCGACGGACGCGCCCGTGGCTTGTCGCGCGCGGTGCGTCCGCGCGGCGGCGCTCAGAGCTTCACGTATTCGTACTCGAGGGCCTGATCATTCACGCCGCGGGCCGGCGGCGCGATCCAATTGGCCATCTTGCCCGGCTCGATGACCTGCTTCATCAGCGAGTGCACGTAGGCGCGCTCGGCTTCGGTGGGCAGCCAGGAGTCCTTCTGCTGGTCCCACTCGGCCTCACTGATCGCGTGGCCGGCGAGGTCGAACTTCGCCTCGCTCCATTGGCCGACCTTGCGGTGGAAGCGCCGCGACGGCAGCTTGAATTGGAAGTCGATGCCCTGGTCGCGGGTCTCGGCGTTCCACTTCGACAACACCGACTCGCAATCGCGGACGTAGTCGTCGCGCAGCACCTCGTTCATGGCATTGCGCAGCGGGATCGTCTCCTTGTGGATCGTGTCGCCGGCCAGCACGTCCATCGCATAGGTACCGTCGCGGGCGACGTGGTCGTCGTACTTGTGCTCGTCGGAGCGGCCCTTCAGGCCGGCGGCGAAGTAGGCCGCGGCGTTCGACGAGATCTCATTGCCGAACAAATCCAGCGACGCCGTGTACCAGAAGTTGATGTACTTCTGGACAAGCCTCAGGTCGACGCCGCCGTGGGGACGCAGGTCGTCGGTGCTGTGCTCCTTCATCAGCTCGCAGGCGCGCTTGATCACGCGGCGCACGCTCGTCTGGCCGACGAACATGTGGTGCGCTTCCTCGGTGAGCATGAACTTGCAGGTGCGGCTGAGGGGGTCGAAGCCGCTCTCGGCCAGCGACTTCAGCTGGTACTTGCCGTCGCGGTCGGTGAACGTCGTGAACATGAAGAAGCTGAGCCAGTCCGAGATCGGCTCGTTGAACGTCGTCAGGATGCGCGGCTTGTCGACGTTGCCCGAGCGGCGCTGCAGCAGCTCATCGGCCTCCTCGCGGCCGTCTTTGCCGAAGTACGAATGCAGCAGGTACACCATCGCCCACAGGTGGCGGCCCTCTTCGACGTTCACCTGAAAGAGGTTGCGCATGTCGTAGAGCGACGGCGCCGTCTGGGCGAGCAATCGCTGCTGCTCGACGCTGGCGGGCTCGGTGTCGCCCTGGGTGACGATCAGGCGGCGCAGCGAATTGCGGTGCTCGCCCGGCACGTCCTGCCACACCGGCTGGCCATAGTGGTCGCCGAAGGGAATCCTGCGGTCCTTCTCGGGCTCGGTGAGAAAGATCCCCCAGCGGTAGTCGGGCATCTTCACGTGGTCGAACACCGCCCAGCCGTCGGTGTCGACGGAGACAGCGGTGCGCAGGTAGACGCCCTTCTCCTGAAACCCCTCGGGGCCCATGTCCTTCCACCAGGACAGGAAGTTCGGCTGCCATTGCTCGAGCGCGCGCTGCAGGCGCTTGTCGTCGGACAGATGGACGTTGTTGGGGATCTTGTCGTTGCTGATCGTGGCGACCATGGCGATTCCCTTTCGGTGTGCGATTCGCAGGATTTGATTCCGGGCGATTCGATCTGTCTCGTCAACTCTCGTCGTGTCTCGTCGTGTCTCGTCGGCTCTCGGCGCTGCTCTTCGTCCCTCGCCGTCCTTCGTCGGGTCGAGGGCCGACGTCGGTCAGGTGCGGCGCATGTCGAACGTCGGGCGGTCGGGCTTGCCGTACAGGCTCAGCGCGCCCTTCTCGCCGGTGGCATTGGGCCGGGTGAAGATCCAATTCTGCCACGCCGACAGCCGCCCGAAGATGCGCGTCTCCATCGTCTCGGGCCCCGGCCAGCGCAGGTTCTGCTCCATGCCGGTGAGCGCGTCGGGCGACAGGCTCGTGCGCTCCTCGACGAACAGGCGGACCTCGTCGGGGTAGTCGATGTCGTCGCGGACGAACGTGACCACGCCCAGCTTCTCGGCCTGCGCGCCGTCGATGGGCCGGCTCTCGGCGACAAAGGGCCGCAGCTTCGCCTGCGCGGCGTCGTCGCCCCAGAAGCGCGTCTGCAGCCGCGTCAGGCCATTGCCCGTCGGCAGCCGCCCGTCGCTGAGCGGGGTCAGCGTGATGGTGGCCGGCTCGTCGGCGCCGCTGTCGTCGAGGACGTAGGACCGGTCGGCGAACAGCAGCAGGTCGGCGAACGAGCCCGCCCAGCAGGAGCCCGGCTCCACCAGGCACAGCAGCGTCTTCGCCGTCATGTCGACGCGCTTGAGCACGCGCTTCATGTGCTGCAGCACCTCGTGGGCGAACCAGTCGCCGTCGTTGACCTGCTGCAGCAGCGTGGCCTCGGCCTCGAGCAGGAAATCGCGGCGCCCCTCGGTGCGGAACGTGATCAGGCCGACCTCGAGGAACTGCGTGCGCAGGCGCAGGATGGCGTCGTCGAGCTCGCGGTAGCAGCGCAGCGCCCACAGGTCGGCGCCCTTGTCGCGCGAATTCTTCGTCGGCTCCTTGGTGACCGGCGCCTTCAGCGTGATCTCGGCGGTGCGCTTCTTCGGGTCGACCACCAGCGTGACGTAGCGGTACGAGAACGCGAACCCGTCGACCTTGACGTCGAGGTCGGTCAGCGTGACGCCCTGCCCCTGCGCGGCGAGCCCCGGCCGTGTCGACTGCGTCGACAGCGCCAAAGCCTTCGCCTTCACCGTCTCGGCCCACTTCGACTTCGGGCTCAGGTGATCGACCAGCCTCCATTCGACGGCGCGCTTGCCCTTGATGCCCTCGGCCACCGTCGAGAACGCGTCGCACAGATCGCGGCGCACCTTTCGCTTGTCGGTGATCCGCGTCAGCCCACCGGTGCCCGGCAGCACGCCGAGCAGCGGCACCTCGGGGAAGCTGACGGCCGAGTTCGCGTCGTCGAGCAGCAGGATCTCGTCGCACGCCAGCGCCAATTCGTAGCCGCCGCCCGCCGCCGTGCCGTTCAGCGCCGCCAGGAACTTGAGCCCCGACGTCGACGACGCGTCCTCGATGCCGAGCCGCGTCTCGTTGGTGAATTTGCAGAAGTTCACCTTGAACGCGTGGCTCGACAGCCCGAGCATGAAGATGTTGGCGCCCGAGCAGAACACCTTGTCCTTCAGCCCGGTGACGACGACGGCCTTGACCTCGGGGTGCTCGAAGCGGAGCCGCTCGATGGCGTCCCACAGCTCGACGTCGACGCCGAGGTCGTAGCTGTTCTGCTTGAGCACGTAGGCGCCGAGCCCGCCCTCTTCGTCGACGTCCATCGCCAGCGTCGCCAGCTCGCCGTCGAAGGTCAGCCGCCAGTGCTTGTATTTGCCCGGATTCGTGCTGAATGAGACCTGCAGGTCCTGGCCGCCGCTGTTGCCGTGCTCTGCCATGGGGACGCTCCGTGGGTGTGAAGTCCAATGTAACATAATGCAGGGCCACGATCGCGCAAGTGCACTAAGATGCATTCACTTGTCCGCCATGGAATAATTCTGCTTTGCATATCCATGTCATTCGATTGACTCCCCATGCCGACCTCAAGCGACCCACGTCGTCAGCAGCTGGCGTCGCTGCCCTTGCCGACGTTGGCGCCGACGACCGCATGCCGCTAGCGTGGCCGCCATGTCGTTGCGCGCCGTCTGTTTCGCCCTATCCGCCAGCGCCCTCGCCGCCTGCGCGACGCCGCCCGCGCCGCCGCCGCCCGCGCCGCCGCCGCTGCCCGTGGCGCCCCCGGCCACCGAGCCCGCCGACACCGACGACGACGCGCCCGAGGCCGAGGGCGCCGACGCCCCGCCGGCGTCGTGGGCCGCCGCGCTGGACCGCTACGGCACGAGCTGCCCGGCGCCGTTCTTCACGCTTGCGACTCCTGAATCGCGCGCGCTCGGCGGCGCCGGATTCCGACTGCACGGCAGCCGGCTCGAATACCTCGGGCCGGCGCCCAAGGGGCCGCTCGCCATCGGCGTACTCGGCTCGGTGAAGGACGCCACGCCCGAGACGCGGGCGAACCTGGCCGTCGCGGCGCGCGAATTCCAGCGGGCCGGCGTCGCCTTCGTCGTCGTCAACGGCGATCTGGTCGGCGAGACGTCGGACTCGCTGGCCCCGGTCGTCGACGCATTGGGCGAGACCTTCGCGGTGCCGGTGCTGGTGCATTCGGGCAACAGCGAATGGACCAGCGCCTTCTCGGAGTCGGTGAATGGCGCGGCGGCGCGGTGGCCGCAGATCGTGAACATGAACCTGATTCGCGACGTCGACTGGGCCGGCGTCCACGTCGTGTCGCTCCCCGGCTATCACGACCGCAGATTCCTGCGGCAGGGCGCCTGCCACTACTCCGCCGACGACGTCGACGCCACCGCGGCGTGGGTCAAGGCGCTGCACGACCGGGGCGACGTCGTCGTCTTGACCGCCCACGGCCCGCCGCGCGGCCGCGGCAAGCACGCCCTCGACGTCATCCACGACGGCGACAACGTCGGCGACGAGCAGCTGTCGTCAATGTTGCGCGGCGGCGTGGCCTTCGGGGTGTTCAGCCACATCCTCGAGAGCGGCGGGCGCGTGCTCGACGACGTCGACGCCCCCGCGGGCGTGGCGCTGCCGATGAAGGCGCCAAAGAAGAAGCTCTACGTCAACGTCGGGGCGGCGACGTCATTTGGCTGGAGCATGGTCGACGGCAAGACGTCGCGCGGCATGGCGGCGATCCTGCGCGTGCAGAAGAACGCCGACGGCGCCGACGCGATGGTCGAGGTCGTGAAGCTGCGTTGAGCGCAGCGCCGCGCGCCAAGCCGGCATGACCTGGACCCTTTGGCGTTCGGCCGCGGCCTGCTACGCCGGGCGCCATGAAGCACCTTGTCCCCTCGACCTTGCTCGTGGCGGCCCTGCTCGCCGTCTTCCCAGCCTCGGCCCACGGCGAGGCCCCCACGCACGCCGCGACACCCGGCGCCGCCGCAGCGACCGCCGCGACGACCGCGACCACGATGGCGCCTTCGGCCACGCCCGCAGACGCAAAGGCCTTCGTCAAGAAGGTGAACGAAGACCTGAAGAAGCTCTACACCGACGCCGCCCGCGCCGACTGGGTCAAGAACACGTACATCACCGACGACACCGAGGTGCTGAGCGCCGACGCCGCCGAGAAGGTGATGGTCTACGTCGCTGCGGCCATCAAGGACGCCACGCGCTTCAACGGCCTCGCCCTCGACGCCGACACCGCGCGGGCGCTGCACCTGCTCAAGATCTCGGCCGACCTGCCAGCCCCCAACGACGCCGCGAAGACCGCCGAGCTGGCGCGCATCGCCAGCCAGATGACGTCGCTGTACGGCAAGGGCAAGCACTGCAAGAAGGGCAAGGACGGCAAAGAAGAGTGCCGCGACCTCGAGCAGCTGACGAACGTCATGCAGAAGTCGCGCGACTGGAACGAGCTGCTCGACGCGTGGAACGGCTGGCACACCGTCAGCCCGCCCATCCAGCCGCTGTTCCAGAAGTACGTCGCGCTGGTGAACGAGGGCTCGAAGAACCTCGGCTTCGACGACGACGGCGCGCTGTGGAAGTCGCGCTACGACATGAGCCCGGCGCAATTCGAGGGCGAGATGGAGCGCCTGTGGGGGCAGGTGAAGCCGCTGTACGAGGACGTGCACTGCTACGTCCGCGGCAAGCTCGCCCAGAAGTACGCCGGCAAGATGAAGGACGAGGGCGCGATTCCGGCCCACCTGCTCGGCAACATGTGGGCGCAGGAGTGGGCGAACATCTACGACACCGTCGAGCCCTACCCCGGCGAGGCCAGCCTCGACGTCACCGCGGCGCTGAAAGCGCAGGGGATCGATGAATTGCGGCTGGCGAAGATGGGCGAGGAATTCTTCGTCAACCTCGGCCTGAAGAAGCTGCCCGAGACCTTCTGGACGCGCTCGATGCTCGTGAAGCCGAAGGACCGCGAGGTCGTCTGCCACGCCAGCGCCTGGGACGTCACGTCCAACAACGACGTGCGCATCAAGATGTGCATCCAGGTCGACGAAGACAACCTGATCACGATCCACCACGAGCTCGGTCACATCTATTACTATCAGTACTACTACGACAAGCCGGTGCTCTTCCAGCAGGGCGCCCACGACGGCTTCCACGAGGCCATCGGTGACGCCGTCGCGCTGTCGGTCAACCCGACGTACCTGCAGAAGATCGGGGTGCTCAAGGGCGTGCCGAGCAACGAGAAGGCGCTGATCAACCTGCAGCTCAAGGATGCACTCGACAAGGTCGCGTTCTTGCCGTTTGGCTATCTGATGGACAAGTGGCGCTGGGACGTCTTCAACGGCAAGACGAAGCCCGCCGACTACAACAAGTCTTGGTGGCAGCTGCGTCGCCAGTACCAGGGCATCGAGCCCGCCGGCGCGCGTCCGGCCAACGCCTTCGATCCCGGCGCGAAGTACCACATCCCGGCGAACGTGCCGTACGCGCGGTACTTCCTCGCGCGGATCCTCCAATTCCAATTTCACAAATCCCTGTGCGACGCCGCCGGCCACAAGGGTCCGCTGCACACCTGCTCGGTGGCCGGCAACAAGGCGGCGGGCAAGAAGCTGTCGGAGATGCTGGCGATGGGGGCCAGCAAGCCGTGGCCCGAGGCGATGAAGAAGCTGACCGGCACCGAGCAGATGGATGGCGGCGCCCTGATCGCCTACTTCGAGCCGCTGTCGAAGTGGCTAAAGGATCAGAACAAGGGCAGGAAGTGCGGCTGGTGACGCTGGTCGTCGGCCCGTGATGGCCGCGCTCTGGCGCACGGCGGCGGTCGCGCTCCCTGCGAGCGTGGCCGCCGTCTTCTTCTTCGGGGCGACCACTGCCCACGCCGATCCTCCGCGCCCATCCGCCGCGAATGTGGCACCGAAGCCGCGCGTATCCCCCGCGCGAATCCCCCGCAAATCCACCGCAAATCCACCGCGCGAATCCCCCGCGAATCACCAAGGCTGGCCCTCCGCGCAGCCGGCCCCGAAGCCGCAGGCCGGCCCCGAAGCCAGACAGCGCCCGGGCCAGGCCGTCGCCGACCGCTACGGCGCCGCCGTCGTCGTCGGGCGCCACGGCGAGCGCCGCGCCCACGGGTTCTTCGTGTCGTCCGACGGCGTGCTGGCCACCGTGCTGCCGGGCGCGCGCCCGGGTGACCGCGTCACGGTGGGCGACCTGGACGAGGCCGGCGCCGTCGCCGTCGTCGACGACGACGGCCTCGCGCTCGTGCGCGTGCCGACCGCCGCGGACACGCCGCGAGCGGCGCTCGCCGTCGCCAACGACGACGGCGCCGCGGGGCGCTGGCTCGTGGGCCTGTCGCGCGACGAGCGCGGCGGCGTCGAAGGTACGCTGGGCGACGTCGTCGAGCGCGACGACGCGCGGTGGCGGGTGCTGCTGCCCTTGCCGCGCGGGGCGCCCGTGCTGAACGACCGCGCCGTCGTCGTCGCCGTGGCCGCGCGTGGCCACGTGGCCGGCGTCGTCGAGGCGGTGCCGTCGGCGCGCCTGCGACAGCTCGCGGCGCGCCTGCGGCCGGGCGTCGCGGCGGGCGCGACGACCGCCGAGACGCCGTCGGCCCCGTGAACGACGATCGCCCACGAGGCCGACAAGCAACGCGCGTCGGCACGCGCGGTTTAGATGTGCGGCCCGAAGGCCGGCGCGAAGGCCGGCGCGAAGGGCCTGACGCCCGCTCGCGCGAGCTGCTCGCCGAGAGCGTCCGGCGCTTGCGCTCGATGGCGCTCATCCACCAGCACCTCTACGGCTCGGTCTCCCTCGCGCGCATCGCTCTCATCATCTACGCCACGAACCTGGCCGAGGCGCTGCGCATGACGCTGTCGCCCCAGACGCGGCTGAACTTCGATCTCGACGACGAGCGGGTGGTCGAGCTGGCGG
>VGSZ01000195.1 GCA_016874845.1 Deltaproteobacteria bacterium | reverse complement strand
GGACTTCACCGTCGTGCTCGGCTGCTTGGTCATCGTTCGTCCTCCAGCATCGACCCTCGATCGGCGCCACGGAGCGACGAGATTATCGCCGCGGTGCGTCTCCACGTCGTTGCGGGGAACGCACTACCAACCGTCGTCGCTGGTCTCAGCCGAGGCCCTCCTGCGCGCGCATTTACGCGAACATCCCGGCGAGACAGCCCCGGCGTTGCTGTTGCTCGGGGTGCACGAAGAGCGGCGTGGCCGGCCCGACGAGGCGCGCCTGAACTATGAGCAGGCAGCCGCGTACTATCCGCGCCAGGCCGAGCGTCTGCAGGACCTGCTCGACCCGTACCGGGCCCGCGCCTTCTTGCGCAAGACGCGCGAGGGGAACCACGTGCTCGGCCTCTACCGCTCGATGATGGCCGGCGCCGGCGCGTTCTCGCCCGATCTTCGACTCGCGACGCTGGCCTACGCGGGCGGTGATGTGGCGCGGGGCAAGGCGAAGGTGCTCGACCACTTCGCGCGTCGGCGCGGCGATCGCGCCTGGTCAGTGTTGTTGCCCGACGTGCGCTTCGCAGAGCACGCGCTCGGTCCTCACTTCGACCAGCTGTTCCCAGAGGAGACCTTCCTCGACCTCGTCGCCGACCGGACGCTCTTTCGCGACAAGCTCGGCGTGAAGATTGAGAACCGAAGCGATCGCACGTTGCACAACGCGACGCTCGTGCTCTGCGTCCACCTGACGGACATGCACCCGGAGGACTGCGAGGCGATGGCGCCGCCGACGCAGGCCGTCGTCCTGCCGAACGCGACCGCTGACTTCGACGCGCTCGTCATCGACGTGAACGTCGGCGGCTCGAAGAAGACGGTTGACGACGTCGTCTCGGTGCGCGCCGTGTTGATCGCGGACGAGACCGTCGCCTGGGTCGACACGGCGCAAGCTCGAATCGATGCCGCCCGGACTCCGGGGACGGGGAGTGCCTCGACTCCGGCGTCGAATCCATCCGCGACCTCCTTGCCGACACCCGTCGATGACGGGCGAGCGATGTGGCAGCGGGTGACGGGGCTCTCGCCTGAGGTCGTTGGTCAGCTCCTACGCAAAGGGCTCGCCGCCGCGGTTGATCTTGGGCTGGGGGCCGACGGGGTCGTTGTCCGTCTGCCGCGCGACCTGGCGGTCCTGCACCCATCCGTCCGCCTGCGGTACGACGGCCGCGAATTCGCCAGCGCGATGAGCGCAATCCGGGACGGCTCCATCAACGTTCACTTCGAGGACGTCGGTGATCTGCAGGACGCAGCGACGCTGCGCGAGATGGAACTCGAGATCGCGAGCCGCTTCTTCTCGGTGACCGGGACCCTCGCCCCTGGCGCTGATGGCGCGCTCTCGCTGCGGGACGTGCGCATCTCGGAGTGACGACGGCTTGCGCGCGCAGCACCCTCTGCTTCGCCCGCGCCCGGGTGCCGAGAAACGCGTCAACCATCCGGCCGCCCCGGGCCACCGGTGCCACGCTTCGAGCGTCGCCGGCTTCGTGGCATCCGCGCTGGATGATGCTCCCGCCGCCCGCCGAACTCGAACGCATTTGCAAGGGGCTCGCGACGCTGGATGCGATCCTCTCCGAGGACTGGGAGCTGCGCTTCTTCTCGTTCAACGCGACGTGGGACGCCTCGCGCGGGGAGCGTATGGCGTCGATGCGCAACGGGGAGGGTGACGCGTGGTTCCTCGTGTTCACCGGTGGGTACGTGTTCTTTAAGGCGTTTTGGCACGAGCACCGGCGCGGCGTTCCGGATGAGGTCTACGATGGGCTGCCCGCCGCGCTCGAGCGCCAGCGCCAGGCGCCTGCATCCTCGATGGACGACGTGACGTTCGGTGGTTGGTACGACCCCGAGCGCGGCTGGACGATGCGCGGCGCCTACGAGCCGTTCGCCGAGGAGTGGGCGATCCTGACCGGCGCGACGGACGTGGTGATCGCCTACGCCGCGTCCTGCTTGTCGGTCGACGTGCCGCGCGATGCGGTCGAGCACGTCCTCGCGGGCAAGCCGCTCGACGAGGCGGTCGTCGCGCGCATCGCCGCTGGCCGGACCCTCGAGAGCCTGCAGGCTGACCTCGACGAGATCGTGTACTGACGCCGGCCAGAAGGCGGGGCCGCGCCGGGTTGCGGCAACCGTGCGGCGGGACGGGATCCGTGCTTGACGGCCAGAACCTTGACTCTTACGTAAACGTCAAGGTTCTCCCACATGGCCCGCCTGACCCTCCTGAACACCGCCCCCGTGCCCGCTGCGTCGACGACGTCGTCGGCGCGCACGCTGCGCATCGGCGATCTCGCGAAGAAGACCGGCAAGAGCCAACGGGCCCTGCGGTTGTACGAAGAGCTTGGCCTGCTGACCCCATCCGAGCGCACGAGCGGGGGGTTTCGTTTGTACGGCGCCGAGGCGTTCGCGCGGGTCGAGTGGATCGGCAAGCTGCAGGAGCTCGGCTTCACGCTCGAACAGATCCAGCGCCTCGTCGCGACGATCTCCGAGGAGCGAGTCCCGCGCGAGGCGATGGCGCAGGTGCGCGGGCTGTTCTTGCAGAAGCTCGATGACGTCGCCGCGCAGATCGCGCGATTGTCACAGCTGCAGCGCGAGCTGATGAGCAGCCTCGCCTACCTCGAGAGCTGCGGCGGCTGCGAGACCCACCCCGAGGACGGCCGCTCCGGCGCCGCCTGCTGCTCGGGCTGCACGACCCACAAGGACGTCGCCGCCCCGCCGCTGCTCGAGCAGACGACGAAGACCGCCGCCCACTCCTGACGCCCTCCTGCTTTCCTGCCGACGAGGCTCCCCGTGACCGACACGCCCATCTACTTCGACAACCACGCGACGACGCCGATGGACCCGCGCGTCCTCGAGGCGATGCTTCCGTACTTCACGAGGGTCTTCGGCAACGCCGCCAGCCGCAACCACAGCTTCGGCTGGGACGCCGAGAAGGCCGTCGAGGCGGCGCGCGAGCAGGTCGGCGTGCTGCTCGGGGCGTCGTCGAAGGAGATCGTGTTCACGTCGGGCGCCACCGAGTCGAACAACCTCGCCATCAAGGGCGCCGCTCACTTCTACAAGGACAAGGGTCGTCACGTCATCACGTCGAAGATCGAGCACAAGGCGGTGATCGATTCGTGCCGCGCCCTCGAGCTCGAGGGGTTCAGTGTCACGTACCTCGATCCGGCCCGCGACGGATTGATTACCCGTGACGCGGTCGCAGCGGCGCTGCGCCCTGATACAATTCTTGTGTCGATCATGGCGGCGAACAACGAGATCGGCACGGTAAACCCGCTGGCCGACATCGGCG
This sequence comes from Deltaproteobacteria bacterium, assembly GCA_016874845.1. Lineage (GTDB taxonomy): Bacteria > Myxococcota > UBA727 > UBA727 > VGSZ01 > VGSZ01. Next base: position 6,620 of record VGSZ01000195.1, on the reverse strand, counting down.
CCCTGTGCCGGCCGAAGGGTGTGCTGTTCCACACCGACGCGGTGCAGGCGGTGGGCAAGGTCCCCGTCGACGTCGAGGCGATGAAGATCGACCTGCTGAGCGTGACCGCGCACAAGATGTACGGGCCCAAGGGCGTGGGCGCCTTGTACGTGCGGCGCAAGCCGCGCGTGCGGCTGGTGCCGCTCATCGACGGTGGCGGGCACGAGCGCGGGCTGCGCTCGGGTACGCTGAACGTCCCCGGCATCGTCGGCTTTGGCAAGGCGGCCGAGGTGGCGCGCGCCGAGCTGGCCACCGAGGCGGCGCGCCTGGCTACGCTGCGCGACCGGCTGCTGCACAAGATTCAGGACGGCGTGCCGAGGACGGTGGTGAACGGCTCGCTGGAGCACAGGCTGCCCGGCAACCTAAACATCTCGTTCGCCTACGTCGAGGGCGAGAGCATGCTGATGGCGGTGAACAAGCACGTCGCAGTGTCGTCGGGGTCGGCGTGCACGTCGGCGTCGCTCGAGCCGTCGTACGTGCTGCGGGCGCTGGGCGTCGGCGATGACCTCGCCCACAGCTCGCTCCGCTTTGGTCTCGGCCGCTTCAACACCGAGGACGAGGTCGATCGCGTCGCCGACCTCGTCGTGCGGTCGGCCAACCGCCTGCGCGAGCTGTCGCCCCTGTGGGAGATGGTGCAGGAGGGCGTCGACCTCAACACCGTGCAGTGGGCCCCCCACTGAGTTGTCCTTTGAACTTCCAACATCTCGCAAAAGAAGGACAAGAATCATGGCATATAGCGATAAGGTCATCGACCACTACGAGAACCCGCGCAACGTCGGCTCGATGGACAAGGCCGACCCGAACGTGGGCACCGGGCTCGTCGGCGCGCCGGCGTGCGGCGACGTCATGAAGCTGCAGCTGAGGGTCAGCGACGACGGCGTCATCGAGGACGCGAAGTTCAAGACCTTCGGCTGCGGCTCGGCCATTGCGTCGTCGTCGCTGGTGACCGAGTGGGTGAAGGGCAAGAAGGTCGACGAGGCGAACACGCTGTCGAACAGCCAGATCGCCGAGGAGCTGGCGTTGCCGCCGGTGAAGATCCACTGCTCGGTGCTCGCCGAGGAGGCCGTGAAGGCCGCCATCTACGACTACAAGCACAAGAAGGGCCTGTTGACCGTGCACGAGGTCTTCGACCACGAGTCGAAGATGGCGGGCGCCCATCGCGCCGAGGGCGAGTCCGACGACGACGTCGCCGCACGCGTGCGCGCCGCCACCGCGGCCTACGCGAGCAAGCACGGCAAGAGCATGGACGGCGTCGCCGCCGGCTGACGTCGGGCGCGCACGGGTTCCACCGACACGACCACCGCGACCACGCGACCGCGACGCGGGCAGGAGACACGCAGATGGCCACGCAGCTCACGGGGATCGGAACGAAGAAGGCGCCGTCGACGACGGAGGCGCCGATCGTGGTGCCGAAAGACCGGCTCGCGCTGACCGAGCGCGCGGCGCAGAAGATCGGGCAGCTCGCTGAGCGCGAGGGCAAGCCGGGCCAGCTGCTGCGCGTGGGCATCCAGGGCGGAGGCTGCTCGGGCTTGAGCTACGTGTTCTCGTTCACGCCGGGGCCCGACGGCCACGACAAGGTCTTCGAAGGCTACGGCCAGAAGATCGTCGTCGACCCCAAGTCGCTGCGCTTCCTCGGCGGCAGCGTGCTCGAGTGGCAGGAGAGCCTGATGAAGTCGGGCTTCGTCGTCAAAAATCCGAGCGAGGTGAAGTCCTGCTCGTGCGGCGAGTCGTTCTCGGTCTGACCAGCCGCTTCACTCGTCGTCGCGGACCGACTGCGCGCGCGATCTCTTGAGGACGACCTGAAGGTTCTCGGTCGCGTGGTCGCGGTCGGCGGCGGAGATGCCGAGGACCTCCTGCAGGGCTTCGCCACGACGACGAAGAAAGGCGCTACGGGCGACGGCCGGCCGCCAGGCTGGCCCACAAAAGCGCCGCGGCTGTCGAGTAGGTCAGGGGCCAATTCGGCGCTGCCCATCGGTCGCTGCGCGTCAGCGAGCCTATCGTCGTTGGACCGTGACGCTGGCGTCACGGGGCTGGACCGTGGGGCACCGGACCCCTCGCGGGCGGCGGGGCCGGGTCGCTGAGGTCCGTCAGCGGCCCGCCGCTCAAAGCGATGCGTGCCCGCGCAGCGATGTCGGGGTGGCCGTTGCGACGCGCGGCGTCGGCGGCGCGGGCGAACAACGTGCGCGCCTCCGCTTCGCGACTCGTCTGCCGGTACGCCTCGGCGAGCAACAACAACGCGACGTCCCGCTCGGGGTCGCTCGCGATGATCTTGTGCAGCGGCGCCTCGGCGCCGGCGAAGTCGTTCGCCATGACCAGCACGCGGCCGAGGCGCTCGAGGACGTCGACGCTCTCGGGTGCTCCGCGCGCGGCGATGCGCGCGCGCGCGATGGCGGTGTCTATATCGCCGTCGGCGAGCGCCGGGTCGATCGCGAAATAATTCGCCCACACGCTGTCGGGCTCGACGGCGACCGCTTGGTTCCACAGCGTCGTTGGGCCCTGCCACACGCCGATTTGAATGTGCGTGCGCCACAGCAGCGCGGTGACGGCGAGCGTGCCTGCGAGCGCGAGCGGCGTCCGCAAGCGAGGCGTGCGCCACCCGTGGTCGATCGCGGTGCCCACGATGAGGAACAGCCCGACATGCGGGAGGTACGTGTAACGGTCGGCCATGGCCTGCAAGCCAATCTTGAGAAAGCCGATGACGGGGAGCAGCATGCCGCAGAACCACAGCCAGCCAGCGAGTGGCGCGCTCCACACGGCAGGCGAGGACCAGCGGCGCAGCGCGAGTACGACCACGGCGCCGGTGATGACCACGACCGCGACCATGGACGTCGCCGTGACCGCGAGGGACCACCCGCCTGCGGGCGCCGTGTAGTACGGCGACAGGTGGGCGGGCCACACGGTCTGTATGACGTAGCGCATCAGCGACACGAACGCGTTGCTGATGCGCATCGACGCCGGCCACCAATGCTCGCCAACGACCGCGCCCTCTCGTCCTTGCGCGATGATCGCACCGAGGGCGGCAGCGACGCCGAGCACGGCGAACGGCAGCTTCTCGAGGAACAAGCGCGCGTCAGGCGGGCGACGCAAGAGCACGAGGTCGACGACGAGCAGCACCGCGGGCATTGTGACCAGCATCGGCTTGGCGAGCAGGCCGGCGGCGAATGCGACCAGCGCGATGTGCTTGAGCCGAGCGTGGCCAGTGCGGTGCGCAGCGCCCCATGCCCACAGCGTGGCCGCGAACGCGACCGCGCTGAGAACATCCTTGCGCTCGGCGATCCACGCGACGGACTCGACGTGCTGCGGGTGCACCGCGAACAGCGCGCCGACCACGACACCTACCACGGGGCGACCGGTACACGCTGTCAGCGCCGGCACGAACAGTGCGCTCGCGAGCGCGTGCCACAGCACCGACGTGAGGTGGTGGCCGGCGGGCGCGAGCCCGAACAGCGTGACATCGAGGCAGTGCGACAGCCACGTCAGCGGGTGGTAGTTGGCGAAGTACAACGTCGTGAACGCCCAGCGCACTGCGCCCCAACTCAGGCCGCCGCGCACGACGTCGTTGGCGCTCACGTAGCGCGCGTCGTCGAACGTGACGAAGCCGTTGGCGGTCGCGGGCCAAAACGCCACCAACGCGAGCGCGAAGACTGCGAGCGCCCCGACCAGTGTGATGCGTGCGCGCGGGGGGGCGTGGTCGTGAACAGGCAGGGCGTCAGCGGGCACAGCGCGAGCGTATCCCGTCAGAATGGTGGGGCGAGCTTGCCGACTTCGACGACGAAGTCCTCGGTGACGGACGGCGACAGCGGCTTGTTGGTGTCGCTGGGCCGCTGCAGCGTGTGCGAGGCAGGGGCCGTGTGTGTGGCGAGTCGTTCTCGGTCGGACCGGCCGCGTCGTCGTGGCGTGCGTTCACGGCGCCGTCGGCAGCGCATACGCCACGGCCTCGGCGGCGATCACGCCGGTGGCGCCGTCGGCGACGTCGACGCGCAGCACCCGCACCCCGGCGGCGCAGCGGTGCCGGGCGTGGACGACCAGCAGGTCGAGCACCTGCGGCAGCGGCACCGGCTGTGACGTGGTGACGTGGTAGCGCGACAAGGGGATGGCGTCGGCCGGCAGCGCGCCGGTGGCGACGTTGAGGTCGGCACCGCACGCGGTGCCTGTCTCGACGCGGACGACGTCCTCGGCGACGAACAGGCGCGGGGCAGGCGTGGCGGCGCGGCGCAGGCCGACGCAGCCCGCGCTGCCGAGCACGAGCGGCATCGACAACGCTAGCAGCAGCGCCGCGACGCCGCCGCGGGGGTTCACGCGCGGGCCTCGCCGCCGCTCTTCTTCTTGCGCTTGCGCTCGTCGTCGCTGACGGACTGCGCGCGCGACTTCTCGAGCACGACCTTCAGGTTCTCGGTCGCGTGGTCGCGGTCGGCGGGCGAGAGGCCGAGGATCTCCTGCAGGGCTTCGCCGATGGTGTCGAGGTACTTCGTGATGTATTCGCGCTTTTTCTGCTCATCGACCTCGCGGCTACGGCGACGGAGGAAGCGCTGCAGGCGACGGCCGGCCTCCATGATGGCCAGACGCATCTCCTTGAGCACCTCGGGGTAGTGCGCGATCGCCTCCTTGCTCTCCGACGTATACGGCACCCACGCTGACGCGATGTGCACGAGCATGACGAGCGGCCCGGTGGGCAGCGCCCCCTTGCTCTGCAGCACCTCGTACGACCGCCATGGTGCCGAGATGACGGCCTTGGTCATCGCGCAGGCCGAGGCTTGATAGAGCAACGGCACGCGGTTCGCGAAGCGGAAGACCTTGGCCAACTCGTCGCTGCGTAGATCCTTGCTGTACAGGATTCCGCACTCGACCTGGAACGGGTTTCCTCGATAGATGGCGGGCGGTCGCGTCACCGCGGTGACGAAGACGTTCTCGCCGAGCACGAGCACGTCGGCGCCCTCTTCGTCCTTCTCGATCTTCACCTTCTCGGCGGCCACCGACGGCTTGGGCAGGGTGCTCGCATTCGCCTCGCCCGGCGCCGAGGCTGGCAGCGCGCTCGCGCTGGCAGGTGGCGTCGTCGCGGCGAAGAGGTCGCCCTGCGCCTTCTTCGCCGCCTTCTTGTTCGTCGCCTTTCCCTTGCCAGCCTTGTCCTCGGCCTTCGCCGCGGCGGCCGCTGCCGTCGACAGCGCGCCGGCGGCGGCCTGCTGCATCGCCTCGGCGGACAGCAGGGCCTTGGGCCCCTGCGCCTTCTCGGGCGCGAGGTGCTCGAGGTCGTCGTCGTCCTGCAGCGCGCTGGCATCGCCGAACAGCGCGTACAGGCCCTTGATGAGCGCGGCCTCGCCGATGGGCGACAGGCACGACGTCGGCGGCGCCATCAGTTTCTGCGCCTGCAGCGCCTTGTAGACCTGCTCGGCCTCGAGTCGTGACAACGAAGACGACGCCCGCGCCGGGTCGATCCCCGCGTTCGTGACGATGTCGTGGGCGACGTTGGCCGGTACGCGCGAGAAGCTCGACGACAAGAAGGCCGCGACGCCGAGCTTGCCCGCCAGCTCAAGCATCCGCTGCAGCGTGCCGAGCTCGACGCCGTGGGGGTGCGGCTTGATCTCGACGGGCTCCTTCGGCAGCGCCTTGACGACACGGGGCATCTCGAGGACGTCGCTGCTGGCTGCCTGGGTCTTCGTCGCGGCTTTCCGGTAGTGGAACTGCAGGCGCGCGTGCGGGTTCGCGAGGCCGGTCTGCTTCAGGTACGCCTCGACGCCGTGGCGACCGCCCTTGTACTGGCCGATGAGCAGAATCTCGATCGACGTGCCCGAGGCCTTCTGCCTCCACGCGTCGCTGTCGTCGATGCTCTCGGCGTCGATGCGCGGCGCGTTCTTCGCAGTGTCGATGAACAGCCGGACCTTGTGGGCGCGGCTGCCCTTCATCTTGGACACGACGGTGGCGGGCTCGCCCGTCGTCATCTGGCCGTACATCACCGCCGCCGAGATGCCGATCCCCTGCTGGCCGCGCGACTGCTTCAGGCGGTGGAACTTCGAGCCGTACAAGAGCTTCGCGAAGATCTTGCCCAACTCAGGCTTGGGGATGCCCGGGCCGTTGTCCTCGATGCGCACGCGGAAGCGCGTCGAGCTCTGCCCCGGCGCCGCCGCCTCGAGCTCATCGAGCTCGACGACGATCTCCGGCAGGATGCGCGCCTCTTCACAGGCGTCCAGCGCGTTGTCGACGGCCTCGCGGATGGCCGTCAGCAGCGCCTTCTGCGGCGAGTCGAAGCCGAGCAGGTGGCGGTTCTTCGAGAAGAATTCCGACACGGCGATCTCGCGCTGCCGCGGCATCTTGCGATCGGGAACCTCGGCGGCGAGGTCCTCCTCGACCTTCGCGGCCTTCGTCGCCCGCGGCGCCTTCGTGGGCAGGGTCGAGGCCGTCGACGGCAAAGTCGACGGCTGCGCCTTCGTCGGCAGGGACGAGGGCGCCGTCGCGCCCTGTGTGGTTGCGGTCTTCGTTGTCGTCGGCGCGGCCTTCGTCGTCGCGGCCTTCGTCGTCGCGGCCTTCGTCGTCGCGGCCTTCGTCGTCGCGGCCTTCGTCGTCGCGGCCTTCGTCGTCGCGGCCTT
>VGSZ01000194.1 GCA_016874845.1 Deltaproteobacteria bacterium | reverse complement strand
CGAGCCGCCAGACCTCGCCGCCCTTCACCTTGCGCGCCTTGGGCTTCTTGCCCGCCTTCTTGTCGTCGTCGTCGCCGGCGTCGTCGCGGGCCTTCGCCCCCGCCAGCTTCGACAGCTTGCCCTCGCCGTCGACGAGCGCCGCGAACACTGTGCCGTCGTCGGCCAGCGCCACGCTGGTCACCTCGGCGGGCGCGGCGTCGAGCAGCGCGCGCACGCGGGCGCTGCCGCCCTGCACGGCGACGTCGTAGACGACGCCCTCGTCGCTGGTGCCGCAGACGATGCGCACGCCGCTGCCCTGCCGGGCGACGGCCACCGAGCGAAGCTCAAGCTTCGTCTTCGCCACCGTGACCCAATCCTTGCCGCCGGCGGGCAGGCGCAGCACGACGCCGCCCTCGTCGTTGCTGCCCACGGCCCAGACGTCGCCGTCCTGCACCGCCGCCGCCAAGAGCAGCTTTGCCTCCTTCGCCGCGATGCTGGTGCGCTTCTTCGTCGCCAGCTCGATGAGCTCGGCGCCGCCCTCGGGCGCGGTGACGGCCACGAGCCGGTCGCGCCCCAGCGGCCACAGCGCCGTCACCAGCGGCTTGTCGGCCTCCCAGACGACGTCGGCCTTGCCGCCGTCGACGCGCAGGACGCGCCCCGGCGCGCCGGTGGCCACGTACAGCCCGCCGTCGCCACCGCGCGCCACCGCCAGCACCGCGCCGACGAGCCCGTCGACGACGACCCGCTGCGCCGGCCCGGCGCTGACGACGCCGTCGCCGCTGACGCTGGCGCCCTCGAGCTCGCCGGACAGGATCGCGGCGGGGCCCTGCACGCTCTCGACGCGGGTCTGGCTAGCCAGGGCCGCGGTCGACGACGTCGCGTACGCAATGAGCAGGGCAAGCCGCGGCGCCGCGCGCAGCTTCCGGGATGGGGCGGGGGGGGCGTGTTTCAAGGGTCCTCCGAGACGAGCAAACGAGCGCGGGCCTCACCAACGACGACGCCGGCGCCGACGGTGCGCTGCATGCGGGTGGCGCGCTCCTCCCACGCACCGGCGCCAAGGCCGCCGCCGGTGCCGCTGGTCAGCTCGAGCAGCGACGACGGCAGGCCCGGTAGCGCGCGGCCACCAAGCCGCGGCGTGGCCTCTTCGCGCACGAGATAGACCGACAGCGACCCCGGCGGCGGCGTCGCGCGCAGCTGCGCGAGCTCGTCGGCAAACGACTGCGCGACGGGCACGAGACCGCCCTCGCGCTCGATGCGCGCGGCGGCGGCGTCGCCGGCGACGACGACGTTGTAGGCGCCCGGGGCCAGGCCGCGCGGCACGGTGAACTCGAGGCGCGCGTCGCGGGCGGCGGCGTAGACGGGCTGCAGTCGCACCACGAGCTGCGCCTTTTCGCCGGCGCGTGCCTGTCCGACGACGGTGGCGGAGACGATGCGCTCTCGCTCGACCTCGGGCCGGCCAGTGACGGTGACGTCGATGGCGACGAGATCGACGGTGGCGAACTCGCTGTCGACGAGCCGCGACAGGCCGGCGAGCACGGCGAACGCCGTCGGCAGCGCCGGGGTGGCCGTGCGGTCGGCGAGCCGCGCCGGCAACGCCACGCGGTCGCCGGTGGACAGCTTGACGTCGAGCAGGACGTCGAACGTGCCGCCCGACTCGGCTGCGACGCGGTCCTGCAGCGCGTTGGCCAGCGCGATGGCGCAGAACATCGGCGTGTCGGTCTTGTGGCGCGCCACCGAAAAGCGCGTCAGCGGCCGCTGGTCGTCGCGCTGGCGCGGCCCGGGCAGGTCGAAGCGCAGCGTCACCGGCACCGTCGGCGGACGGTCGCCCATCGTGCCGGCGATGGCGTGCAGGCGGTCGTCGGTGAGCCGCCCCACCGGCGCGGTGGCCTGGCCCATCTTCCACGAGCCCGCGTCGCTGGCCACCGTCGTCACGATCTCGGCGTTGCTCACCGGCATCTCGCTGACGCCGGTGCCCAGGAACGGGTGGCCGAAGGCGAGGAAGCGATCGCCCTTGACCCACGTGACCGTGCCGATGCCCGCCATCGTGACGTCGCCATCGACCAGCAGCCCGGCGATGGGGCCCGAGGCGTAGAAGCGCGTCGGCGCCGGTGACGACGTCGTCGACGAAGCGCCGCCGGCGGCGACGAGGGGGCCGTAGCCGCGCTCACGCAACAGCGGCGCGAACGCCTCGACGACGGCGGGCGACAGGCCACCCACCACCAGCGGGACGCCGATGGGCTCGGCGGCCCCCCACGGCGTGTCGACGAACACCGGGCGTCGCGACGAGGACGACGCGGTCGGCAGCGGCGCGCCGGTCAGCATGCGCTCGATGGGCGTGATGCCGGCGATGGGGTCCTTGGTGAACTGGCCGAAACGGTAGCCGACGGCGCCGACGAGCTTGCCGTCGATGTAGGCCGGGCTGCCCGACATGCCGGCGATGACGCCGGTGCGCTCGATCTGCGCGCCCGACAGCTTCGCGATGATCACGTCCTCGCCGGGGCCCAGGTAGCCGCGCATCACGCCGAGCACCTCGAAGGCGAACTCCTCGGGCCCGCTGCGCGATGAGAACACCGTGTAGCCGTTGCCCTTCTGCCCCGGCCGCACGTCGGCGAGGCGGAACACCGGCGGGTCCTCGACGTCGATGGCCGCGGGGATCTTCGGCTCGCGCGGCAGCGGCGCGGGCGCCCCGGCGACGGCACCGACCAGCGGGGCAACGATCGAGGCGAGGATCAAGGCGTGCATCACGGGCGCTCCGACGACAGCGACGTCACGGTGCAGCAAACGGCCCCTGCGACGCAACCGACGCCGACGGCCGTGCCGCAGCGCGGCACCGCTGTCTCCAGCGCCCTGCGGTTGCCATCGACGCCGGCGCGGTCAAGTCTGCGGGGAACTCGTCGGAGGTTTCGCATGCTTCGCTGGCATCTGGCCCCGCTTCTAGCGTTCGTCGGTCTTTTCGTCCTCGGGTGTCCGGACGCAGCGCGTCCCGCCGGCGAGGGTGAGGGTGAAGAGGACGACAGCGGCGAGGGCGAGGGCGAGGGCGAGGGCGAAGGTGAGGGCGAGGGTGAGGCTCCGCCGGCCTGCACGCAGGACTCCGAGTGCGCGCTCGGCGACCTGTGCGCCGACGGGGCGTGCGCGCCGGGTTGTCGCAGCGGCCGTGACTGTCCGAGCGACCTCGTGTGCGCGGCGTCCCTCGGGCCGCGGGGAGCCTGCGTGGCCTGTATCGTCGACGGTGACTGCGGCGGCAACGGTCAGGTGTGCCGCGACAACGTGTGCCGCGCCGGCTGCACGACCAACGACGACTGCAGCAACGGGGACCGGTGTGATCAGACTGACGGTGTCTGCGTGCAGTGCGTGACCGACAGCGACTGCGACCTCGGCTCGGTGTGCGAGGCCTCGCGCTGCGCCAGCGGCTGCCGTGTCGACCGCGACTGTCCGCAGGGCGACGCCTGCCTCGCTGGCCAGTGCGTCGACGCCTGCGCGAACGACGGCGAGTGTCCGATCGGCTCGTCGTGCATCAACCGCCAGTGCGCGCTGGGCTGCAATGGCAACGACGCCCGCTGCCCCGAGGGCGACGTCTGCAACGCCGACGGCACCTGCTCGACGCCCTGCTCGGCGCAGAACCCCTGCGGCGACGGCGAGGCGTGCCTGGCCGGCACCTGCGTCGTCGGCTGCCTCATCGACGACGACTGCAGCGGCGGGTTCCTGAATCCGACGCCGATCTGCGCCGGCGCGACGATGACCAGCGCGGGCCGCTGCGTCGCCTGCGAGCAGGACGACGACTGCACCAGCGGCAGCACCTGCATCGAGGACGCCTGCGTGCAGGCGTGCGGGCCGGGCACTCTCGGCGGCAACTTTTGCCTGCAGGGCGTGTGCAACGAGACGCTCGGCCGCTGCGTCGACTGCGCCGACGACGGTGATTGCTTCGAGGGCTTCACCTGCGAAGTCGCCGTCGGCAAGTGCACCACCGATCAGCCGCTGTGCGCCGACTGCGACCGCGCCGACGACGTCTGCGGCGCCGAGAACCTGTGCGTCTTGCGGCCGATCACCGCCCTGGGGCTGCGCGAGTCGGCCTGCGGCATCGACTGCTCGGGGGGGCGCGGCTGCCCGCAGGGCTTCGCCTGCGAGGTGATCACGCGCAACAACGTCGCCGTCGGCGAGCAGTGCGTGCCGCGCTCGTCGGTCATCGACAGCCAACAGACCGATTTCGTCGAGCTGCAGACCTGCGTGGCGGTGCGCGACGCCCGCACGGCCACGCCCTGCCGGCGCGACAGCGACTGCGGCGCCAACAACTACAACGACGGCCTGTGCATCAACGGCGTCTGCAGCCTGCCGTGTGGGACCGACGCCGATTGCTTCGCGGGCGACGTCTGCGCCCCGGCCGCGGACCGTGACGCGAGCGCCTGCCAGTAAAGCGTGCGAAGGACGGCCCGTCCGACGCGCGGGGCCGGGCAACCGGCCCCGCGCTTTTTGTCGACGATGACGGCGGCGATTCGACGCCGTCGCTGTCCGTTTCGCCGGGGCTTTGCTATGTCGCAGGCGTGGGCCCCACGGTTGGACCGTCGGGGCAAAAAGGAGCAGCGATGACGACCTGGCTCGACGACGAAAACGACGACGAGGGCGGCGAGGACGGCGGCAAGAAGGGCGGCGGCAAGGGCATCGACGGCAAGCTGCTCGACGCACGCACGCTGGTCATCGCCGAGGGCGTCACCGACGCGCTGTACCGCAAGGTCGCCACGATGCTGACGCTGCTCGAGCGCAAGGATCCCAAGGCCCCGATCTCGGTGTTCGTGAACTCGCCGGGTGGATCGGCCGACTCGGGCTTCGCCATCTACGACCTGTTCCGGTTCACGCCCTGCCCCATCGTCACCGTGGCCAACGGCGTGGTGGCGTCGTCGGCGGTGCTCATCTTCCTCGGTGGCGCGCAGGGCAAGCGCGTGGCGCTGCCGAACGCGCGGTTCCTGCTGCACCAGCCCTCGACGGCGACGCGCGGCCAGGCCAGCGACATCGACATCACCGCGCGCGAGATCAGCAAGATCCGCCTGCGCTACAACGAGATCGTCGCCGAGGCGACGGGCCGCTCCCTCGACTCCATCGAGAAGGACAGCGATCGCGACTTCTGGCTCTCGTCGAAGGAAGCCGTCGACTACAAGCTCGCGAACAAGATCGTGCAGCGGCGCTCGGACCTTTCCGAACTCTGACGAGTCGGCCACGCGTCGCCGACGGGATTGTGCACGGCGCCCCGCTTCCGCGGGGCGCCGTCCTTGGGACGGGGCTTCGTCGCCGGAACTTTTCCGTCGACGATCCGTTGGTGCCGGCGGCAGGACTCCCGCGCTGCGCCCGCGGGCGGCGCGCTCCTCGACGAGGGGCCGGTGCCGGCGGCGGGACTCCCGCGCTGCGCCCCCGCGGGCGGCGCGCTCCTCGACGAGCGGCTGGTCTCAGCGGCGGGGCTCCCGTGCCGCGCCCCCTCGGGCGGCGCGCTGCTCGACGAGAGGTTGGTGCCGGCGGCGGGACTCGAACCCGCACGACGCTTGCGCGTCCAAGGATTTTAAGTCCCCTGCGTATGCCATTCCGCCACGCCGGCGCCTGCATCGACGATGCCGTCGTCATAGACAGCGCGCAAGCCATCACGATCCTCCCGAGCCGTTGCCAACCGACAGCGGACTCAGCAGCGTGAGGCGCTGCACGAGGAGCCTCGCGATGTCGTTTCACCGGAGCCTGACCCTCTGGGCTGCCACCGCCGCACTCGGCAGCGCCTGCGCCGACGAGCCGCTCGTATCGTTCTGCACCGACGACGGCTCCGGCTTCTATATCGAGGACGTCTCGGTGCTGCAAAGCAACCTCGGCTGGCAGGGCACCGCCGACGCCGTCGTGCTGTCGTACGAGGACGCGCGCCTCGCCGAAGACGACCGCAGCTCGTGGCGCGTCACCGGCATCGACGTGCTGGTCATGATCCCCCTGTCCGGGTTCGACACCTACCGCGACGACGCCGTGCTCGAGGTGCAGCTGTTCGACGGCGACGACCTGAATGCCACGACGCCGTACAAGCGGCGCCAGACGCTGGTGGCGCGGCCGCTGCAGTGGTCGACGCACACGTTCGACACCCCGCCCGAGGGCGCGCGCGAGGTCGACGGCTTCGGCCTGCCCGTGCAGAACTTCGAGGTCGACTACGTGAGGGCGTGGTGGCACTTCGACTTCAGCGACGTCATCCCCGAAGAGGGCCTGACCAGCACCGACTACGCCGTCGGCCTGTACTGGCCCGAGGGACCGGCCCCGCTCGTCGGCTACTCGTTCTACGACCGGCCCTGCGCCGACAACTGGACCAACTACGACGAGGCCGACCCGCCCTACGTCGGCGAGTCGACGTCGGGCTGGTCGAGCAACGGCGCCCGCAACCTGAACAACGAGTGCAACTGGCCGATGGTCAAGGTGTACACCGAGCTGCGCTCGGCCTGCCAGAAGTAGCCCGCGTCGTCGTCGTCAGCGGTCGAGGAAGGCGCGCACGTCGCGCGCCCGCAGCCCGAGCAGGTAGAGCATGCGGTCGAGGCCGCCCTTGCTGACGCTGGTGTCGGCGGCGTCGACGAGCTTGGGCTTGGCGTGGAAGGCGATGCCGAGCCCGGCGCGCTCGAGCATCAGCAGATCGTTGGCGCCGTCGCCCACGGCGATTGTCTGCGCCAGCGGGATGCCCTCGCGTTGGGCGACGGCGTCGAGGAGGTCGGCCTTGCGCTGCGGGCCCACGATGGGCTCGATGACGCGGCCGGTCAGCTTGCCGTCCTTGACCTCGAGGGTGTTCGAGTAGGCGTAGTCGAGCCCCAGGCGCAGGCGCAGCGACTCGGCGGCGAACGAGAACCCGCCCGAGATGACGGCGGTCTTGAAGCCAAGGCCCTTCAGCACCCGCAGCAGATCCTCGGCGCCCTCGGACAGCGGCAGGTCGGCGGTCAGCTGCAGCACCTTCGCCAGCGGCAGTCCGGCGATCTTCGCCACGCGCAGCTGCAGCGACTCCTCATAGGGCATGCCGCCGGCCATGGCGCGGGCGGTGATCTCGGCGACCTCGTCGTAGACGCCGTGCAGGCGGGCGAGCTCGTCGATGACCTCGATGCGGATCAACGTCGAGTCCATGTCGAAGACGACGAGGCGCTTGGTGCGCCGCGCCAGATCCTCGACCTGCAGGGCGAGGTCGACGCCGCGCTGCCGGGCGATGGACATCAGCGCCTGACGCAGGGCGTGGGCCTTCGGCTCGTCGTCGTCGAACGAGATCACGATCTGCAGGCTCGACAGGTCGCCCTCGCTCAGGCGCTCGATCTCGTCGATGTTGGCCTCGTGCTGCGCCAGGCACTGCGTCAGCGCGTGCACGCAGGCGGCGTCGACGTGGTCGCCGATCACCGTCACCGCGTAGCTCGTGCGGGGCGTGGTCGACGCCGAAGGCGACGACGGCGCGTCGTCGAGGACCTTGAAGTCGAGCTCGAGCCCAAGCTCCTTCGCCGCGAACAAGAGATCCTTCAGCACCGCGCTGCCCGGGCCGCTCTTGTCGCGCGCCACCTCGAGCACGAGGCACAGCGTCAGCTGCCCCGACAGCACCACCTGCTCGATATCGCGCAGCGTCGCGCCGCCGTCGGCCACGATGCCGGTCAAGGACGCCGTGATGCCCGGGGTGTCGGGGCCGCTGACGGTGACGAGGACGCGCTGCCGTGACGACGAGGTCATGGAGAGCGGTCTAGCAGACCGCCGTCGTCGTCGCGCCTTTTGCGCCCGCGTCGTGCGAGCAGCGCGACGGCCGCGGCGAGGGCGAAGCGGCCGCCCACGCCCAGCGGTGCGAGACGGTCAGCGAAACTCGACCTTCTGGATCGTCGCTTCCTTCACGCCCCTGGGCGTGCGGATCTCGACCAGCTCGCCGACCTTCTTGCCGACCAGCCCGCGGGCGATGGGGGTCGAGATGCCGATCTTCTTCTCTTCGAGGCTGCTCTCATCGTCGCCGACGATGGTCCAGGTCTGGACCTGACCGGTGTCATCGTCCTCGATGGTGACGGTGGCGCCGAAGACGACCTTGTCGCCCGACAGCTTCGACGTGTCGATCACCTGCGCGCGGGCAAGCCGGCCCTCGAGGTCGGCGATCTGGCTCTCGAGGAACCCCTGCTTCTCGCGGGCGGCGTCGTACTCGGCGTTTTCAGACAGGTCGCCGTGCGAGCGCGCCTCGGCCAGCTGCTGGATGACCCGCGGGCGCTCCACCGTCTTCATCTGGCGCAGCTTCTCCTTCAGGGCGGCGTGGCCAGCGGCGGTCATGGGGATCGTCGTCGTCATCGTGGACTCCCAACGGCACCGCGCGGCCACCGCCCGCGGGTACCTGCCGCCCGTCGTCGGTCACGACCGAAGCAGCGTCTCGGCGTAAAAGACGCGGGCCCGAAGGCCCGCGAATGGGGGGACTGTTCCGCATCTGCGGCGCCGAGGCAAGCGGCCACTGGGGTCCGGCCGTACGGTCTCTCAGGCCCGGTCGACGACGGCGGGCTTGGCACGCACGACGACGTCGGCGTACCCGGCGCGGTCGAGCTCGCGGCGCAGGGCGGTCACGACGACGTCTTCGGCGGCGCCGGCCCGCAGGGCGGCGAACAGCTGCAGGCCGCCGTCGCGCTTCTCGATCTTCACGTCGCGGACCCACGACGGGATCGGCGAGTGCGCGTGGTCGTGGTCGTAGACGGCGTCCTGCAACGTCGACAGCGCCTGCTTGATGCGCTCGGGCGTGACGGTGCCGCGCTCGATGCCACCGGTCTCGCGCAGCCAGTCGCCCACGAGGGTGGCGGCGGCGGCGTGGGGCGCGCTGTCGACGAGGCGCTGCGCCAGCGCGACGGCGCCGTCGGCGGTGAGCACCTTGGCGAGGCCCCGGTCGGCGCGCAGCAGCTCGGTGACGCGCACCAGCGCGATGGCGGCGCTCATCGCCAGGCCGTCGTCGTCGATGCTGGCCCGCAGCGCGCTGCGGATGGCCTCGATGCGCTTCAGCGTCCGCTGCTCGGGCGACGTGATGTTGTGGCGCAGCAGCTGGGCGGCGGCCGACGCCAGACGCGGACGAGCCGGCGGAGCCGACGGGCGGACCGGAGCACCTTCGCCGGACGTTCGCGACGAGACGCGCGCGGTGCGGGGCTCGGCGGCGGCGGGGTGATGGTTGCGGTTCATCTCGTCTCTCCGGTGGCTACCTCCATCCCACCGAGGGTATCGGCGCCGCTCCCACGCGTTGTCCACCCCTCGGACAAATGTCCGATGCTGATCCGGCCCCATCCAGAACCCATCCCATCACGGGCCGCCACGCCGCGGCGGCCCTCACCCGCGGCTTCGCCGCTGCCCTCTCCCCGTTCTGGGAGAGAGCATCCTCCCGTTCAACAGGGCACCAGAAGCAGGCACTGCTGAACTCGAACAGCAGGTCGCCCGTCCCAGCTGCCCAAACGAACGGCGGGCCGTTCGGCCCGCCGTTCGTCAAAGACCGCGTCCAGCTCAGGAGGCCGGCTTGGCGGCGAGGTCCGGCGCCGGCGGCGACTCGGCCAGCTCGTTGTCGAGGTAAAGGAGCACCGCGCCGCCGAGGACGAAGCCGACGCCGCCGACGAACAGGCCGAAGCCCAGCGTCTGCTGGTCGGGGTCGGTGGGGGTCGTGATCACGACCGAGCCGGCGAGCAGGCCGATGGTGCCAAGGCCAAGGCCCGTCCAGCCCGTCACCGTCATCCACGTCCAGTTCGGCTCCGCAGGGGCCGGCGCCGCCTCAGGGGCCGGGGCCGGCGTCGCCTCGGGGGCCGGAGCCGGCGTCGCCTCGGGAGCCGGGGCCGGCGCTGCCGGGGGCAACGTCAGGTTGAGGCTGAGCGTGCCGCCGGCGTCCATCGTGAAGTCGGCGGTCTCGGTGCGGCCGTCGTCGGAGACGACCTTCACCGTGTGCGCACCGACGGCGACGGGCAGCGCGGTCACCGGCGTGACGAGCCCGGTGTCGACGCCGTCGAGCAAGACCTTGCCGGCCGGCGTCGACGTCAACGACAGCGTGCCCGTCGGCGCGGGCGCCGCCGGCGCCTCGGCGGCGGCGCCCGCAGCGGCAGCGTCGGCGGCCGCCGCCGCAGCAGCCGGGGCCGTCACGGGCGCCGTCGGCGCCGAAGCGGCGGCGGGGTCCTGCGCGCGGACGGGGAGCGCGACGGCGAGGACGAGGGCGAGGAAAGAAAGGACGCGCATGAAGTC
>VGSZ01000193.1 GCA_016874845.1 Deltaproteobacteria bacterium | reverse complement strand
CGTTGGTGCTCGACCGCGCCGCCGAGAGCCTGGCCACCCGCCTGACCCGCGGGCTGATGCCCGTCGACGTCGTGGTGCGCGTGCTGCTGCGGGCGAGCCAGGGGCTGGCGGCGGCTCACCGGCAGGGCATCGTTCACGGCGGGCTCAAGCCCGAGGACATCCTCTTCGACGCCACCGGCAACGTCCGCCTGACCGACTTCGGCATCGCCCGCGTCGCTGAGCGCGCCTCCGATACGCAGACCAGGGCACCGTCCGTCTACGTCCGCCGCGGCAACCCGAGCGACATGGCCCCCGAGCAGCTGCACAAGGGCAAGGTCAGCGCCGCCAGCGACGTCCACTCGTTGGGCATCCTGCTGTACGAGATGCTCACCGGGCACCTGCCGGGCCGTCGCTCGCCGATGCCTTCGGCGTCGGAGCGGGTCGTGCGCGCCATCGGCGTCGACCGCGTCGCCGCCCTCGACGGCCGGTTCGACCGCATGACTTGCGACCCCCTGCCCGAGCGCTTCGCGTCCATCGACGACGTGCTCGCCGCGCTCTACGCCGCGTTCCCCGCCAGCCAGGTGGGCAGCCGCGGCACGCTGCTGCTGTGCGAGGGCGAGCCACCGCCCCCCCGCGGCGACGGTGACGACCGCCACCGACCTGCCTGCCCCCGTGGTGACCGCGGTGACCAAGGCCCCCCCGAGCTGCGCGACGCCTGAACGAAGGTCAGCCCGCGAGCGCGGCGCGCCAGTCAGCGAGGATGCGCCGGCGGATGCGTGCCTCGTCCTCATCGAGCCAGCGCTGCAGGCGATCGCTGCGCTCGGTCTGCTCGTCCACCAGACAGTCGACGAGCCGCTCGGCCAGCAGCACCCGGTGGCCGGCGAACCAGACACCCAGCGTGAACGTGTCGCGAAACGGCTCGAGGTCGCCGAGCAGCGCGCCGCAGCGCGCGACGCGCTCGACCGACGGCCAGTGGGCCAGCGCCTCAGCGACGGCGCACCCAGCGTCGAAGCGGTCGACGTGGCCGGTGGCAGGTGCGGTCAACGTCGCCCACGCCGTCGCCAGCATCGCGGCGGCCGCGTCGTCGTCGCCCAGCGCCCGGTAGCCCTCGGCCAGCGCTGCAGCGAGGGGCGCCGTCTCGCGCATGACGACGTCACGCGTCAGCAGCGCGAATGCGTTCAGACAGCGGCGCGCGGCAGCGATCTCACCGAGCCGCCGCAGCGCCGCCAACGAAGGCCGCAGCGCGAGCAGCAGGTCGCGCGTGCTCGGCGCCGCGCGGCTCATGGCGATCGCGGTGACGTCTTCGAGGCAGCGGTTCACCAGCGCCGTCTCGCCGGTCGTCGCCGCCGCGCGCACGACCTGCCCGAGCAGCAGCGCGCGGTGCGACAGGATACGCAGCTCGCCCGCCACACCGTGGGCCACCCGCGCGACGCCGACGATCGTGTCGTCGCGGCCGCCGCGCAGCGCAAACACCAGCAGCCGCTCGAGCGCCACCGCCCGCTCGAAGTCGAAGCAGCCGCGCACCTGCGCCGCCTGCGCGGCGGCGTTGACGAGATCGACCACGTCGGGGCGCGCCGTCGCCGCGGTGACGATGCGCTCCAACGCCGGCCGCAAGCCCTGCGGCGCCGCGCTGCGGGGCGCCACCGCCAGCCAGCGCGAGCGCTTCACGAGCCACTCGACGACGCGACGGTCCTCGCCGTGCTCCACCGCCGCCAACGTGCGCTCGACCTCGAGTCGCCACGCGTCGTCGGCGCCCGCCGTAGACCCCGCCTGCACGAAGCCCAGCCGCGACGCGTACAGCTGGGCGATGGCCACGAGCGGCCCGCCCCGCTGCTGCGCCCGCCGCTCGACGTCCTCGAGCAGCGTCCGCGCGTCGCCGCCGCTGCGCGCGACGCCGTGGGCCAGCACCGAGCGCAGGACCACGTCGCGCCCGCCGGTGCGGCCCTGCTCCCACCGCGCGAAGGCCCCAAGGGCGTCGGCGGCCGATGACGACAGCGACGACGCTGCCGTCGCGGTGGTGCTCGAGAGCGCCGCGCGCACGAAGCGCGGCAGGTCGACGCCCTCGCGCAGCCCCTGCGCGTTCAGTACGCCGAGCACGCGCTCGCGCGCCCGCGTCAGGCCAAGCGCGTCCGCCGTGCGCGCGTGCAGCCCGCGCAGCGCCGCCCACTGCAAGCGGCGCGCGGCGAGGAAGCCGGGCCGGACGACGACCTCGACGACGACGCGGGCGACCTCGTCGTCCAGCGCGGCGGCGTCCGGCGCGCCGGGCTGCAGGGCGGCCAACACCTGCGCGCACAGCGCCTCGGCCTCGGCCACCGTCGGCGCCCCGCTGCGCGCGAGCTCGGCCAGCGGGCGTGCAGGCGTCGTCGCCTGCACCAGCGTCGACGCCGCCGTCGATGGATCGAGGAACGCCGCGACGGCAGCGGCGGCCACAGCGTCGGCGCGATCGCGCAACGCCAGCTTGAGCGCGGCCAGCTCCTGCCACGCCGCAGCATCGTCGCTGCCGATGACGAGCTGCTGCTCGAGCACGGCGGCGCGGGCCTTCCATGCGGCCTCGTCGCCCGTGACGCGCTGCGGGCGCGAAGCCGGCGTGGGCTCGACGGCCGTCACGACGATCTTCCGCTTCTTGTGGCGCGCGTCGCTGTGGGACTGCTCGAGCACATCGCGCAGCCGCTCGGTGCCCGCCTCGCGCGGGCGAGCGAGCGACAGGCCGGGGAACGTCAGCACGGCGTCCTCGAGGATGCGGTCGAGTTCCTGCCGCCGCTGCGTCGCGATGTAGCGCACGAGGCGCGCCGCGGGCTCGTCGGCCAGCGACGGCAGCCGCAGGAGGCGCAACCCGTCGGCGTCCTCGTCGACGAGCACGGCGGCGACGGCTTCGAGGCCGAGCAGCGCGCGCAGGTCGTCGCGGCGCAGCGTGGGCTGCAGGCGTCGCCCCGGCGGCACGAACAGTCCGTCGTGGCCGGCGACACGGACGAAGCCGCGTACCGCCAGCGCCGTCTGAAGGCGCGCACCCAACCGCGACGCGCCAGGGCGCACCGCCTCGCGCAGCACGACCAGCGCGCGGCCGGTGCCGTCGTCGACGCGGGTCAGCAGCAGGCGCTCGATCTCCTCGGGCAGGGCGGCCTCGACGAAGCGCTCGAGCCGGGCGACGTCGTCGTCCGCCAGCACGAACAGCTCCGGCTCGGCGCCCTCGTCGGCAGGCAGCGCGGCGCCCAGGCGTAGGCGGATGACGAACGACGTCGAAAGCGGCGCCGCGGTCAGCGTCGTCGTCATCGCCGGCAGCTCGGGTCGGAGCGCGTCGTGGATCGAGCGCTCGGGCCAGGGCGCGCGGGTGCGCCACAGGTGACCGTTGTCATCGACCAGGCCGATCTCGCCACGCGCGCGCAGTGCGGCCTCGAGTCGATCCGCCAGCGGGTGAGCGTGCCCGTGGGCGACGAACAGCGAGCCGCCGGCTTCGTCGGGCCGCACGAAGACGCGCACGCCAGCGGGCTCCTCGGCGTACTTGAGCACCAGCCACAAGGGTGGCGCCATCACCCGCGCCACCGTCAGCGCCGCCGCGTCGCTCACGCCCAGCGCCAGCGCCGCGACCCGGGCGTCGCCGCGCTCGAGCAGCAGCAGGCGCTCGAACAGCGACGCGGTGGCGGCGGGGTCGTCGACGACGAAGACGGCCTCGGCGGGCGGCGCGCGCTGCACGATCACGACCGGGGGCACCGCGGTGAGCAGCCCCTCGGCCACGCGCGGCCCGCGTACAAGCGGCGTGCGCTCGTCGTCGCGCGGCGAGCGCGCCACCGGATCGCCCGTCACTGCGTCGGTCTCGACGAGAACGACATCGAAGCCGAGCGCCGCCAGCGCCACCGCGTCGGTCCTACGCAGGGTGGCGCTGGCCACCACCACCGCAGCCCCGGCGCCCTCGTCCACGCGCCACGTGTGCCACGACGCGGCGAGCAGGTCGGGCGCGCGCGCGAGCAACGCGCCGAGGGCAGCGCGGTCGCGCGCGGTCTGCACGAGACGCAGGCCCCACGGCATCGGCGGGCTCAGCCTTTCTGCCCGGTGGCCGGGCGCGGCGCGCCCGCGGTCGGGGTCGTCGTCGTCGTCGTGCTCGTCGTCGTCGTCGCCGTGCCAGCGGGGGCGGCCTCGCCGCGCTGCACGACAATGGCGACGTCGTCGTCGAGCTGCTGTCCGATCAGCTGCTCCACGAGCCGTCGGTGGTCGCGCTCGTGCTCATGGCCGAGCACGTCATCGTCGCTCTCTAGGTGGATGACCAGCTCGCGTTTGCCGGTAGCCTTGTCGTGGCGGAAGCGGATGGTGAGCTCGGCCATGGGGCTCCTCGGGCCAGATTTCAGCGGCCGACGGCGACGGTCGCGCGCCGCGGTCGCAGCGTCGCCAGCGCGCTGCCGTCGAGCACGCGCTTGTCGAGCAGCAGGGCGACGAGCTCGTCGAGCAGCGCGCGGTGCTCGGTCAGGAGGTCGACGGCGCGGCGCCGCTCGTGCACGAGCAGGCCGTCGACAGCGTCATCGACGCGGGCGCGGCGCTGCTCGCTCCACTGCTCGCTGGTGCGGTCGCCGTCATCGAGCAGCACGCGCGGACCGAGGTCGTCGAGCATGCCGTGGCTCTCGACCATCGCGCGGGCGATGCGCGTGCATTGCTGCAGGTCTCCGTGGGCGCCGATGCTGACGTCACCGAGCACCAGGCGCTCGGCCTCCGTACCGCCCAGACCGACGCAGATCTCGGCGCGCATATCCGCCATCGTCGTGGCGTAGGGTCGCACGTGCGCCGCGCGCAGCACGTAGCCGAGTGCGCCGTCGCGATCCTGCGCAATGGCGACCTTCTCGGGGGGCCGCGCGCCGGGCACGAGCATCGCGAGCAGCGCGTGCCCGGACTCGTGGATGGCGATCACGCGCTCCTCGTGGGCCGACAAGACGACGGGGCGGGCGGTCTTGCGCTGCAGGGCACGGTCGACGTCGTCGATGGTCAGCGGCGCGCCGCCGGTACGCAGCTGCTGCCGCTTCAACGCGCGGCAGGCGGCGTAGAGGTGGTCGCCGGCGTAGGGTAGCCCGCGGGCGCGGTCGGCCCAGTCCTCGGTGCGGCGCACCAGGTGGGCGACGACGGCGGCGGACAGACCAAGGCCCATGCGCGCGTCGTACAGGTCGACGATGGCCTTGCGGTCGGCGTCGCTGGGGGCGGGGACCTCGATGAGGAACTCGAACCGACCCGGGCGCAGCAGCGCCGGGTCCACCGACGACAGCAGGTTCGTCGTGCCGACGACGAAGACCATCTCGTTCTTGCGAAAGCCGTCCATCTCGGTGAGCAGCTGGTTGACCATCGAGTGCTCGACGCCCGAGCCCTGGTACGTCCCGCGCGCGGTGGCGAAGGCGTCGATCTCGTCGAAGACGACGACGGCGGGGGCGGCCTGCCGCGCGCGGCGGAACACGCGGCGCAGGTTCTCTTCGCTCTCGCCCACCCACTTGCTCTTCAACTCGGGGCCGCTGACGACGATCACCGTCGCGCTCGTCGCCGTCGCGATGGCCTTGGCGAAGAAGGTCTTTCCGGTGCCCGGCGGGCCGTAGAAGATCACGCCGCGCGGCAGCAGCTCTTCGAGCGCCTTGATGTCGCTCTCGGCCGACAGCGTGTCCTTGCGCGCGACCAGATCGATCAGCTCGTCGCGCAGGCGCGACTTCACCTCGGCGTAGCCCCCGACGTCGCGATCGAGGTCGACGTTCGGCAGCTCGACGTCCTCGGCGGCGGTCTGGCGGCGGAGGTCGGCGTAGACGCTCGCGGCCGGCGTCGTCGCACCGGCGGGGGCGAAGGCGCGGTGGGCGAGGTCGGCGAACAGGCGACGACAGCGCACCGGGTTCTGGCCAGAGACGAACTTGTAGAGCGCAAACGGGTCGAACGACGACGTTGACAGCGCGCGCGCCTCGCGTTGGGTGATGAGCTGCGGCAGCGCCTCGCGCGGGATGCCCGTGATCTCGCGCCGGGCGGCGAACACGCCGAGCAGCACCTTCGGCACGTCGAAGCTCGGGTCGCGAAAGCCGAGCAGGCAGACGTCGGGATTCTCATACAGAAGCGGGATCGCCTCGCGCGCCTCCATCGTCAGCCCGGTGTGCGTCGTCGTCAGCACGTCGAGGTGCGGCAGCACGATCACGCTGCGCTCGGCGGCGCCGCGCACGGCGTGGCCGAGCTGGTTCACCATCCGCGTCAACGAGCCCGTGGGCGGGTCGTCAGCGCCGCCGCGGCCGTCGACGATCACCATCCGCGGCGGCTTTGCGCCGCTCGCCGACACGTGGCGCTTCAGGCGCGCGCGCAGCGCCAGCGTCAGGTGCAGCACCAGCTCCTTGTCGCACTCGACCAGCACGCTCTGTCCGGTGACGAGCCGGTCTTCGATGAAGGCGAGATCCCTGGCGCACGCGGCCTCGACGGCGTCCTCGATGCGCAGATCGACGGGCAGCTGGTCGAGAGGGATGGTGCGGTTCATCGCGCCACCGTCGGGGATGTCGATGACGCAGGGCGCGCCCGTTGCTCTCCGCTGGCCGACGCCACGACGACGAGCACCAGCAGCAGCACCGCCGCCACCGCCACCAGCATGACGGCTCCGAGCGCAGCCGCACGGGACACTCGTCGCCGCTCCTTCGGCGCGGGCACGGCGCCGGTCGAGGGCGCGATCGCGGCGGACGACAGCGACGCCGCCGGCAAATGCGCCGCGCCCTCGACCGGCAGGGCCCGTTGCAGGTCGTAGGCAACCAGCTCGACCGTGTCGCGACGGTCGTCCAATACGCCCGCGCGCCACGCCCCCGGGGGCGGTGGCGACGAAAGCAGCGGGGATGAGGACGACAGCGAAGGCGGTGACAGCGAAGGCGGTGACAGCGAAGGCGGTGACAGCGAAGGCGGTGACAGCGAAGGCGGTGACAGCGAAGGCGGTGACAGCGAAGGCGGTGACAGCAACGGCACCGCCGACAGCGACTGCGACTGCGGCAGCCCGGTCAGCGCTGGCGGCAACGGCGGCGGCAGCGGCGTGGGCGGCAGCGGCGGGGACGGCAGCGATGATGACGGTGACAACGACGACGGCGCCGGTGTCGGGCGGATGACCGTGGGCTCGGCGCTGACCGCCGCAGGGGCCAGCGCGTCGAGCGCGGGTCGCGGCGGCGGGATCTTGACATTGAGCGTCGGCGCGTCGCCTTCGTCCGGCGGCGACGAGACCGCGGCGCTGTCGGCGGTGGAGCCGAGCAGGCCACCGGGCGGTATGGTCGGTGCGTCGTCCTCGACGCCCACGAGGGCCACTGCCCGCGACGTCAGCCGGGCCACACGGACCGACGGTGCGCGGGCGGGCGACTCGAGGGTCATCGGCACGGTGCGCTGCTTGCCGGTGTCGCCGAGCTCGCCGACGGTCGACGGCAGCGACATCGTCGGCGGGGCCGGCAGGCGGTCTGGCCAGCGCTGGGTGCAGGCCGCGGCGCAGTCCGGCGTCAGCTCGTACGGCATCGGCGGGAGCGCCTCGGCGGCCGCGACCGCAGCGACGGCGTCGGGCGGTGGGCCATCGAGCCAGTCGACCAGCGCGGCGAGCATGGTGTGCAGCGCGGCGGCCGAGGCGGTGCGGCGGTCGCGCTCTTTCTCGAGGCAGGCCATGACGACGTCGTGCAGGGCTCTGGGCACCGCGGGGTTCAGCGCGCGCAGCGGCGGCGGTGCGTCGTCGAGGATCGCCTTCATCGTCAGCACGTCCGACGGCCTATCGAACGGGCGACGACCGCACAGCAACCAGTACAGCACGACGCCCAGGGCGAAGATGTCGGTGCGCCCGTCGAGCCGCGCGCCGGTCAGCTGCTCTGGCGCCATGTAAGGCACCTTGCCCTTCAGCTCGCCCGCCATCGTCAGGGCCGCGACGTCCTCGCGCTTGGCAACGCCGAAGTCGAGCAACTTGGCCACACCAGCGCGGGTGATGAAGATGTTGTCGGGGCTGAGGTCACGGTGGACGAGGTTCGCCGACGCGCCCCGGTCGTCGACGAGCGCGTGGGAGTGGGCGAGGCCGCGGCAGGCGTCGGCGACGAAGCGGACGACCAGCTCGATGGGTAGCGGTTGGTTGGCCTGCCAGCTGCGCAGCGCGAAGTCGCGCAGCGTCAATCCCTCGAGGCGCTCCATGACGAGGTAGTGCTCGTCGGGCTCCCCCGGCCGGGCCGCCGGCTCGACGCCGAATTCGAACACACGCACGATGTTTGGATGCTCGAGGCGGGCCATCAGGAGGGCCTCGCGCTCGAACATCTCGACCTGACAGCCGCCCTGGTGCGCCTGCCGCACGAGGCTCGGGCGGATGCGTTTGACGACGACCTTCATCTGGAATTGCGCCGGGCCTTCGAGCGTCGCCAGCCACACCTCGGCCATGCCGCCCTGCGCAAGCAGTCCGTCGAGGCGGTAGCGGCCGAGGCGACGCGACGGGACAGCTCCCGCTGGTGCGCGACGCCGGGCTTCGTCGAACGACACGATCTCCGTCCGCTCGACGGGAGCTTCGTTCGGGGCGTCGTCGCGGCGGGTCACTATCCCAGGATGCTGTCACAAACGGCTGGCAGGCGACGACGCCGTCCATGCCGTCGGGCGCCTTTGAAGGATCGACCCCCGCGCCGCGTACGCGGGGCGGGGGGCGCCGAAGCTCGACCCGTCGCCGGCAACGACGGCGACCTGCAGACTGGCGTCAGTCGGCGCGGGCGCCTTGGAAGCTCTTCTCGAACTCGGCCAGCGCGGCATCGAGGCGGCCGCACATCGTGCCGGCGTCCCAGTTGCCCTTGTCGCGCGCCTTGGTGTCGTCGACGAACTTCTTCGACTCGTTACGGAGCTCGGCCAGCAGGCCGGCGTGCTTCGCCTTCAGGAAGTCGATGAGCTCGCGCGCATAGCGCGTGATCTCGCTCTTCTTGTACTGGCGGATCCACGTCGCCGGCGCGTCCTTCTTCTTCGCGCGGGTCGCGGCGTAGATGAGCGCGCACTGCTGCTCGACGGGCCACGGCGCGTACTGCGGCTGCTTCAACAGCTCCATCAGGCGCTCGCCGTTGGCGAGCTGCTCCTGCGTCGCCTTGTCGAGGTCGGAGCCGAACTGCGCGAAGGCCGCGAGTTCGCGGTACTGCGCGAGGTTCAGGCGCATCGTGCCAGCCAGCTGCTTCATCGCCGGCACCTGCGCGGCACCGCCGACACGCGACACCGACAGACCGACGTTGAGCGCCGGACGCTGGCCCTGGAAGAACAGATCGGTCTCGAGGAAGATCTGGCCGTCGGTGATCGAGATGACGTTGGTCGGGATGTACGCCGACACGTCGCCGGCCTGCGTCTCGATGACCGGCAGCGCCGTCAGCGACCCGCCACCCTTCTTGATGTTCGGGTACGCCTTCAGCTCCTCGGCGTCCGTCGTGATCTTGCACGCGCGCTCGAGGAGGCGGCTGTGGAGATAGAACACGTCGCCGGGATACGCCTCGCGGCCCGGGGGACGGCGCAGCAGCAGCGACAGCTGGCGGTAGGCCACGGCCTGCTTCGACAGGTCGTCGTAGATGATCAGCGCGTGCTCGCCGTTGTCACGCCAGTACTCGCCCAGCGTGCAGCCGGTGTAGGCCGACAGGTACTGCAGCGGCGCCGGGTCCGACGCGTTGGCGGCGACGATGACCGTGTATTCCATCGCGCCGTGGGCCTCGAGCTTGGCCAGCACCTGCGCCACCGTCGACTGCTTCTGGCCGATGGCGACGTAGATGCACTTCACC
Organism: Deltaproteobacteria bacterium; assembly: GCA_016874845.1. Lineage (GTDB taxonomy): Bacteria > Myxococcota > UBA727 > UBA727 > VGSZ01 > VGSZ01. The sequence continues at coordinate 502 of VGSZ01000193.1, read as the reverse complement.
CCAAGGCCCTGCTGGTTGATGATCGTGTCGACAGCGACGGCGGTCTTGCCCGTCTGGCGGTCGCCGATAATCAGCTCGCGCTGGCCACGGCCGATGGGGATCATGGCGTCGATGGCCATCAGGCCCGTCTGCAGCGGCTCGTGCACCGGCTTGCGGGCGATGATGCCCGGCGCCTTCGTCTCGATGACCCGGCGCTCGGCGGCCTTGATGTCGCCCTTGCCGTCGACGGGGATGCCAAGGCCATTGAGCACGCGACCGAGCACGCCGTCACCCACGGCGACGTCGGCGATGCGGCCGGTGCGCTTGACGCTGTCGCCTTCGCGGATGCCGGTGTCGTCGCCCATCACGGCGATACCGACCGAGTCCTCGTTCAGGTTCAGCACGAGCCCCTGCACGCCGCCGTTGAACTCGACCAGTTCGCCGGCTTGCACCTTCTCGAGCCCGAAGACGCGGGCGACGCCGTCGCCGACGGACAGGACCGAGCCGGTCTCCTGCACTTCGG
>VGSZ01000192.1 GCA_016874845.1 Deltaproteobacteria bacterium | reverse complement strand
GCGACTTCGCCTTTCGATCTTTCGCCTTCGGCGCGACCCGGGGGCCGGTCGCGCCCGGTCGCGCTTCTTGCCTCTTCGTTGACCGATCTGCGCCCCGCTGCCGTCGTCGTCCTCTTCGGGTTCTTTGGTCTGCCTGCGACTTCGCCTTTCGATCTTTCGCCTTCGGCGCGACCCGGGGGCCGGTCGCGCCCGGTCGCGCTTCTTGCCTCTTCGTTGACCGATCTGCGCCCCGCTGCCGTCGTCGTCCTCTTCGGGTTCTTTGGTCTGCCTGCGACTTCGCCTTTCGATCTTTCGCCTTCGGCGCGACCCGGGGGCCGGTCGCGCCCGGCCCCCGGGACCCCCGGCGCTTTGCGGAGTGCCGGCACGGCAAAGCGACCCGGGCTCCGCAGCCCGTCGTGCTCGCCTTGTCGTCGTGGCTGGCTGCGGTGCGCGGGTCGCTTCGCCTGTCCGCAACGACGAAGGTTGTTGCGGCGCCGACGTCCACGGAAGCGGCGCGACGACGAACGTCGTTGCGGTGCCGACGTTCACGGAAGCGGCGCGACGACGAACGTCGTTGCCGTGCCGATGTCGACGGCGGCGGCGCGAGCTCGCTCGCCACAAGCTTAAGGTAGCGCCTTGGGCGTTACTCATGGTTTCGGTAGCGTCGACTTACACGCGAGGCCCGCGCAGCCGTGCGGGCTCGCCCATCCGTCGCTCGGTGGCCGCCCCGACGTCAACGCCCGAGCGGTCCGATGACACGAAGAATCCTGCTTGCGCTGGTGATCGCCATCGCCGGCTGTCCCAGCACCACACCGCCCAACGATGAGCCCGCCGACGGCGCCGAGGGCGGCGCTTGCTTCACCAACGGCACCTGCGACGACGGGCTGACCTGCGCCAGCAGCGTCTGCGTCCGACTGCCAGCCGAGGGCGAGGGCGAAGGCGAAGGCGAAGGCGAGGGTGAGGGCGAGGGTGAGGGTGAGGGCGAGGGCGAGGGCGAGGCTTGTGACACCAGCGTCGACGGCGACTGCGACGGCGTGCTGACCGCCGACGACTGCGACGACACCGACGCGACGTCGACGACGCGGGCCGCCGACGCCGACTGTGACGGCGTTGTCACCGCCGACGACTGCGACGACGACAGCGCGACGTCGACGACGCGGGCCACCGACGCCGACTGCGACGGCGTGTTGACCGCCGCCGACTGCAATGACGCCAGCGCGACGTCGACGACGCGGGCCACCGACGCCGACTGTGACGGCGTCTTGACCGCCGCCGACTGCGACGACGCGAATCCGGCCCAGCTGGCGTCGGCGCCGGTCAACTTCAGCTTGCAGAACGCGTTTGCCCGCGCGCCGGCCAACGTCACGCTGTTCTTCCGCGCGACGGCGTGAGTCGACAATCCGATCGTGGGACTTTCTGCCGACGCCTTCACGGTGCGCGAAGACGGCAACTCGGTCTCGGTGTTCGAGAGCGGCCAGACGTTGCTGTCGACGAGCCTCGGCTTCGAGCGCTTCTCGTTGCTGCTGCTCGACATGTCGGGCTCGACGATCGCGTCCGGTGCGTTGCCGTCGTTGCTGAACGCTGCCGAGGCCTTCGTCGACGCCACCGTGGTCGACGGCGGCTCGCACCGCGTCAGCATCCAGCTGTTCGACGGCCGGCCCGCCCCCGTCGAGGTCATCGACTACACCAACGACGTCGTCGCCCTGCAGGCAGCCATCGACGGCCTGAGCAGCTACGTCGTCGTCGACTCGTCGACGAACCTGAATGGTGCTGTGATCGCCGGCCTCGCCGACGTCGACGCCAGGCTCGCCGCGTCACAGGCGGGCGCCAAGTCGAGCGCCCTGGTGGTCTTCACCGACGGCACCGACCAGACCGCGTACTTCACGACGACGCAGGCGGTGGCGGCGGTGACGGCGTCGCCCAGCGCGGTGTTCACCGTGGGCCTGGGCGCCGAGCTCGACGCCAACGCCCTGCGGCGCATCGGCAAATCCGGCGCCGAATTCGCGGCACAGCAATCGGACATCGTCACTGCCTTTGCGGCGATTGGCGCGGCGCTCGAGCGCGAGGCCGGCGGCTACTACATCCTCAGCGATTGCTCGCCCAAGCGCGCGAACAGCCATGTGTTGACGGTCGGAATCGAAGGCCGCCCGGGTCAGGCGAGCTACACGTTCAACGCGACGGGCTTCGGCGCGGGTTGCACGCCCGAGGGCGTCAGCGATCCCTGCGCCGACCGCGACTGCGGCGTCGTCGACGGTATCGTCTGCGGCGCTTGTTCGGGCGACGCCACGTGCAATCTGGCGGGCCAGTGCGTCGTCGCCCCCAGCGACGTCTGCGGCGACGGCCTCCGCACGGCGAACGAGGCCTGTGACGACGGCGACACGGCCGGCGGCGACGGCTGCAACGCGAATTGCACGGCGATCGAGGGCGGATTCACGTGCCCGACGCAGGGTGGCGCGTGCAGTGCGATCTGCGGCGATGGGCTGAAGCGCGGGACCGAGGCCTGCGACGACGGCAACGCGAGCAATGGCGATGGCTGCAGCGGCGCGTGCGTCGTCGATGCTCCGCTGCCGTCCGGGGCTGCGTGCGCGTGCGCGCGGGATGCAGCACGATGAGCGGGTGAGCACCCACGCCGCCCTCCTCGCCGTCGTCGCCTTTGTCACCGCTGACACCGCCGCCGACCGCTTCCCCGCCCCCAAGGGCTTCGTGCGCGTCGACGTGCCGCCCGGCTCGTTCGGCGCGTTCCTGCGCGCCTTGCCCCTGCGCCCCGCGGGCACACCGGTGCGCGCCCACGACGGGCGCATCGTCGCGGCGCCGTGGGCGAAGGCCACAGTCGACCTCGACACCGGCCCCCACGACCTACAGCAGTGCGCCGACAGCGCGCTCCGCCTGTACGCCGAGCACCGCCGCGCGCAGGGCACGACCGCCGACCTCGTCTTCCACGCCACCAGCGGCGACCCGCTGCCGTGGGCCCGCTACGCCGCCGGCGAGCGCCCGTTCGTCAAGGACAACCGCGTGCGTTGGCGCGCGCCGACCGCGCCGACGACGCCATCGTCGCCCGCGTCGCCGGCGTTTCGGGCCTGGCTCGACTTCGTCTTCACCTACGCCGGCTCGTCCTCGCTGCGGCTGGACACGAAGGCGGCAACGGGGCCCGTGGCGCTGGGCGACCTGTACGTGCTGCCGGGCTTCCCCGGCCACGTGCTCGTCGTCGTCGACGTCGCCCGCGATGGCCTCGGCGCCGAGCGGCTCCTGATCGGCGAGGGCTACATGCCGGCGCAGGACTTCCACCTGCTCGGCTGGATCGAGCCGTCGACGGACGGCGCCGTCGTCGTCGACTCGTGGCCGAGCCCGTTTCGCGCGTCGATGCGCCGGCGGTTCGCCGCGCCCTGACGGCGTGGGTAGATCTTCCGACGACGATGAGGACCCCCTTTTCGGGACCGCGGCGTTCCCGGATCCAGCCCGCATGTCCGTCTACGACGACGTCCTTGGCGCGCTGCGCCGCTCGCCCCACACGTGGCTCGTGACCGGCGCCGCCGGCTTCATCGGCAGCCACCTGGTCGAGACGCTGCTCGCCCATGGCCAGCGGGTCGTTGGGCTCGACAACCTCGCCACCGGCACGCTGCAGAACGTCGACGCCGCGGCTCGCGCCTCCGCCCAGACCGGCGGCGCGTTCGCGTTCGTACAGGCCGACATCAACGACCGCGACGCCGTCGACCGCGCGCTGACGAAGGAGCAGGGCACCGTCGACTTCGTGCTGCACCAGGCGGCCCTCGGCTCGGTGCCGCGCTCGATCAAGGACCCGCTGGCCACCCACCGCGCCAACGTCGACGGCTTCGTGGCGATGCTCCTCGCCAGCCGCGACGCGGGCGTGAAGCGCTTCGTCTACGCCTCGTCGTCGTCAGTGTATGGCGATAACCCCGACCTGCCGAAGATCGAGGATCGCATCGGTCAGGCGCTGTCGCCCTACGCGGCGACCAAGCGCATCGACGAGATCTACGCCCGCGCTTTTCAGGTTGCGTATGGCCTCGAATGCACGGGCCTGCGCTACTTTAATGTCTTTGGTCCGCGGCAAGACAAGGACGGCGCCTACGCCGCCGTGATCCCGCTGTGGGTCGGGCGCCTGCTGCGCGGCGAGCGCTGCACGATCCACGGCGACGGCGAGACCAGCCGCGACTTCTGCTACGTGCAAAACGCCGTGCAGGCCAACGTCCTCGCCGCGACGGCCGACGCCGCCACCACCGGCCGCGTCTACAACGTCGCCTGCGGCCACCGCACCGACCTGCGCACGCTGTTCGCCGCGCTGCGCGACGGCCTCGCTGCGCTGTGCCCCGCTGACGAGGCGGGCCGCGCGCAGCGGGCCGCGCTGCTGGCGCAGACCGCCGAGCACGGGCCGTTCCGCCCCGGCGACGTGCGCCACAGCCTCGCCGACGTCACGCGGGCGCGGCAGCAGCTCGGCTACGCCCCCACCCACGACGTCCACCAGGGCCTCGCCGAGGCCCTGCGCTGGTACCGGGACCACGCATGACCATCGGCTCTGTCGCCACCGTCATCCTCGTCGCGGCCGCGCTGTCGGCGCAGACCCCCGCCCTCGCCGAGGGCCCGTGCGCCACGCCGCGGCGAGCGGCGGCCACCATCCTTGGCAACCTCGCCCGCGCTCCCGAGGCGCCGGACCTGCCGCCGGGCGACGACGCCGTGCGGCGGGCGCTGCGCTGCGTCGACGTGCCGCGCGGGCTGTCCCACGACACCGTCGTCGACCGGCTGCGCACGCTGCAGGACACCCTCGACGCTGTTGGCGTCATCGTGCGGCCCGTCGACATCCCCGACGACAACAACCACCTCGACGCCCGCACGTTCCGTGCGGTCTTCGTGCTGTCGCCGCAGGCGCCGCGCATCCGCCTGCAAAAGAACGACCGCGGCGAGTGGCGCCTGCCCGACGACACGGTGCTGCAGGCCGAGGCGATCCACGACGACCTCGTCGGCATCGACCTCGAGCGCTTCACGCGCGGGCTGTCGTCGCCGTGGCACCGCAGCTTCTTTGGCGTGCAGGCGTGGCAGGGCGTGGCCTTGCTTGCCGTGTTCGGCCTCGCGCTGCTGTTGCGGTTCCTGCTGGGCGCGCTGGTGACGCGACGGCTGGTGGTGTTTGCGAAGAGCTTGAGCTGGGAGCTGTCGTTCGACGAGCTGCGGGCGGGGTCACGGCCGGCGGGCTGGCTGGTGGCATGCGCGACCATCTGGGTGCTGGTGCCGGCGCTGTCGTTGCCGGCGCGCTGGACGTCGCGGCTGTTGGCGCTCGACCGCGTGGTGGCGGCGTTCTGCATCGTGTGGTTGTCCATGCGGGTGGTGGACCTGGTGGCCACGCACCTTGAGAGTCAGGCGAAGAATTCGCCGTCGCGGATGGACGATCACGTGGTGCCGCTGACGCGGCGGATCGTGAAGCTCCTGCTGGTGCTGCTCGGTGTGGTGCTGGCGCTGCAGAGCTTCGGCGTCGACGTCGGCTCGCTGGTCGCGGGCCTTGGCATCGGCGGCCTCGCGGTGGCGCTGGCCGCCAAGGACACCATCGGCAACTTCTTCGGCTCGGTGGCCATCTTCCTCGATCGGCCGTTCCAGATCGGGGACTGGGTGGCGACGACCAGCGGCGCCGTCGAGGGCACCGTCGAGACCGTCGGCTTTCGCAGCACCCAGATCCGCACCATCGCCGACACCATCGTCACGGTGCCCAATGCCAAGATGGCCGACGCCGAGATCAACAACTTCGGCGCCCGTCGCCACCGACGCGTGCGGCTGAACCTGGCCGTCACGCGCGACGTCGACGCCGAGCAGCTGGCGACGTTCACGCAGGCGCTGCACGACCGCCTGACGGGCCTGCCGCACGTGAAGAGCACCGACGTCGAGGTCGTCGCCCACGACTTCACCGACTCGGCCATCGTCGTGCTCGTGCACTTCTACGTCACGGCGACGACGTGGAGCGAGGAGCTGCGCCAGCGCCACGGCGTCGTGCTCGACGTCCTGCGCCTCGCCCAGCAGGCCGGCCTGCGCCTGGCCCTGCCCACCCGCGCCATCTCGCTGGAGCCGTCGTCGTCGGCCGCGGCCGCCGCCGCTGCCGCGCCGTCCACCACGACGGCGGCCGCCGCGAGCCGGGCGCTGCCGGCCGAGGCCGCGCCGGCGCAGGACGCCGGATGAGGGCGCCGTCGAGCCGGACGACACGCCCCGAGAAGCCGCTGACACCGGCGGCGCTCGAGCGCAGCGCGCTGTGGCACCTGTCGCGGCGCGCGCTGACCCGCGCGCAGCTGCAGGGGCTGCTGCAGAAGAAGGCCGCCCGCGCCGCCGCCGTGCACGGTCCGCGCGACGAGGTCCAAGGCTGGATCGACGCGCTGCTCGCGCGCCTGCAGGACAGCCTGCTCGTCGATGACGCCCGCGTGGCGCGCGCGCGCGTCGAGAGCGGGCGCGCCGCCGGGCGCTCGCGGCGGGCGCTGCAGGCACGCCTGCGTCGCGACGGCGTAGACGCCGCGACGGCGGCGCAGGCGCTGCAATCCGTCGACAACGACCGCGGCGGTGGCGCCGACGCCGAGCTGCACGCCGGGTCGACGTGGGCGCGCAAGAAGTCGCTGGCGTCGAAGGACCGCACGCGGGCGCTGGCCGCGCTGGCGCGGCAGGGGTTCTCGTTCGACATCGCAAGACGAGCCCTCGACGCCGTCGCGGCGGCCGCGGCGGCCCACGGGGACGAGCCAGACGTCGACCACGACGACGGAGCTGGACCTCGGGCCCGGTGACGCGCAGGATGCACGCGCGAAGGCGGATGCGCTCATGCGATCCGTTAGCATTTGCAAAACAGGGTCCTTGGCGCCCTGAGCCGCTCGACACGTCTGTCGAGGACAAGTCCCATGCGTACGTATTCGGCTGTCTACTAGTCCCTGCTCACGGTGCCGACGTTGCTGACGGCGTGTTCCCCGGTCGGGCACCCCGGCGATCCGGCCAACGATCGAGCAGTGATCACCAGCGTGACGCTGACGTTCGCACCGCAAGGCGGCGGCGAAGCCGTCGTCGCCCGCCACCGCCCCCCGAGCACGACGGCGATCCGGTCGTCGACGACGTCGCGCTGACCGTCGGCACGACCTACGACCTGGCCATTACGTTCACCAACGAGCTGGCCGGGCGCGGCGCATCGAGCGGGTCGAGTCCCCCGACGCGCGCCTGACGTGGGCCGCCTTCGGCGCCGCCGCTGGGCTGTCGTTCTCGTCAGCGCGCCGCGTCGCCGACGGCGGCACTGCCACTGCCATCCCGGTTCGCTTCCGGCGCCGGGCGCGCCCTCGACGCGCGGGCCGTCGTCAGGGCGCCGACGTCGGCGTGGGCGCGATCACGTAGGGGAGCACGTTGCTCAGGCAGTGCGCGCCCCAGTCGCGCTCGAGCGCGTGGCCGTCGCCCATGCGGCCAAAACCAAGCAACGCGCTGCGGCCGCCGATGGGGACGACGCGCGCGTCGGGCAGCGCGGCCTGCAGCGCGTCGCGGGCGCGGACGTCGGACTCGGTCAGGCGCGTGGGGTCTTCGGCCTGGGTCGGCATCAGCACGACGGTGCGGCCGTCGGGACCGCGGCCGGTGACGGCGTTCATGTAGCTCGTCTGCACCGGGACAGTGACAGTGGCGCCGTCGATGCGGTCTTCGCCGGGGGTCCGCTCGGGCACCACCACCGGCGACGGCAGGCGCCGCGGCTCGAAGCCGAAGAACCGCAGCTGCGGCTCGAGGGATGGGTGGCGCCGGGTGTCACTCTCGTTGACAAACATTGTCTTGCCGTCGGCGGTGAAGGCCGTCAGATCGGTGTGGTAGCGGAACGCCGTGCGCGGCAGCGGCAGGTCGCGCAGCTCGCCGAAGCGGGCGAGGGCGTCGGGGTGGATCGCGCTGCGCTCGGCGGGGGTCAACGACGCCAACGCCTGACCATAGGTTCGCTCGCTCGTGCCGAGGGGAGCGATGTCCCGCAGGGCGACGCCGTCGTCGCGCAGCCCGCGCATCGTCGTGCCGAGGGCCCGCAGGAAGCCGGCCTCGGTGGATGTGTCGAGGCCATGGGCGCGGGCGGTGAAGTCGATGGTCTCGGGGCCGAAGAAGGCGGCGGGGCGTCCGTCGGGGCGCGCGATCACGTGGGTGTCGCCGCCGCGGGCGATGGTGCTCGACCGCTGCACGGGCAGGCCGAGCTCGGCCGCGACGTCGTCGGCGCCGAAGCGCGTGCGCTGAGCCGTCGTCCAGTGCTCGGTGCCGCGTGCGGCGGCGCCCGATCGCGTGCTCTTCCACGTCGACGACGAGGCTCCCGGCGCCGTGGGCTTCACGAGCCCGTCCGGGCCGGCCATCAGCTCGTCCTGGGGCCACGCCGCCATGTCGGCGCGCACCGGCACCACGCGATCTTCGGGAACGCCAAGCGTCTGCGCGAGGCGCGCGCGCTCGGTGACGAAGCGCGGGTCGTCGGCGGCGGTGAAGTGCGCGCGGGTCGGCACGATGAACTGCACCGACGGGTTCGCCTGCAGCGCGGCGCGGGCGACGTACCCCGGATGCAGCCCGTCGTGGCGCAGCGTGGCGGCGTTCAACAGCATCGACGTCATCGGCACGCCGTTTTCAGGGAAGAACCGCCCGGTCACCGGCGTGTTCGGCGCCACCGTCGCGGCGAACAGCGGCCGCGGCCGCTCGGGCGCCACGAGCGTCGACGCCCGCGCCACCTCGGCGGCGTGCTGCGCCCGCCGCGCCGCCTGCGCGCGCTGCGGGTCGGCGACGGGGGTCGTCGCCGGCGTCACTGGCGTCGGCTCGGATCCGGCCGCCCGAGCCGCCGCCGGCGCGGCGCTCGCCGATGCCGGTGCCGCTGTCGTCGACCGCGCGTCGTCCGCGGTCGTCGGCGCGTGGGGATTGCTCAGTCCGAGGCGCACGGGGGGAGTGGTGATCGGGCTCATGGCAACTCCATCGACCAGCGCGGCCGCCGCGTCGTGTGGGCGGATGGATGCGCCGCCGGGCTCAGCGTCGCACAGCGCTGCGATCCCGGTCACGCGCGGCGGCTGCGCCAGAGCTCAAAGGCTGACGGAAGTATCGAACCAGACGAGGCGCTGGTCGAGGAGCGAGACGAGCCTACTGGGCGTACGTGAGCGAGCGAGGACGAGCGGAAACGAGGTCGCAGCCGGTCTTCCGTCAGCCTTTCAGGGCCGCGGCGGGCGTTCAGGCGCAATCGGGGCACGAGCCCTTCGAGAGCACGCTGGCGACCCGCCCCACGCGACCGGGCACGCCCTTCACGCTCACCGAGCCCTCGTGCAGGCACTGGACGGCGCCGCAGCCGCCGCAGACGAAGTGGGCGTGCCGGTCGTCGTCCTTCTTTGGCTCGTAGCGCCAGATGTGGTCGCCGGCGTCGAGCCGGTGGATCAAGCCGGCGCCCTCGAGGTCGACGAGGTTGCGGTACACCGTCGACAGGCCGATGTGCTCGGTGGCGATGGTGGCGGCGACGGCGGCGACGACGGCGTGGGACACCGACGTCATCGGGCGAGGGAGGCGCCACGCCGGCCGCGCGAGCGCGCTCGTCCTCTTCGAGCAGCGTCGCGGCGACGAGCAGATGCCCCCGAGGGCGCCGAGGACGCCCACGCCCACGCCCCACGGCCGCAGCGGGGTGCCCTCCTGATCGGCCACCGGCACGAAGGCGCCGTCTTCGTCGCGCGCCGCCGGGTCGTCGCCGCTATGAGAACGGTCGGCGGCGACGCCCGCGTCAGCGACGCCGCCAGGGGCGACTCTCTCGCGGAGCGACGACGCCTTGAGCGTTCGCCGGCGTGCGCGCCGCGCACACCATGGCGTGCGCGCCGCCAGGAGGCCGCGCCCGCACGCCGCGTCCGGGCGCGGCGTGCGGCGCTGGCACACGGCCTGCTGAGCGACGATGCTCTGCTGCTGCGAGGTGCTGGCGTGCGCGTACCCTGCCCGTCGTGTCATTCGTTCGTGACCGTCGCCCTCGTGCTCGACGCCCTCGTGCTCGGCTCCTCTGGCTGCGTCGACGACGCGGGCGGCGACTCCGGTCCGCCGCCCGCGGAGCCGCCGCCGAGCACGGCCAACCTCCTCGTCGACGCCGACCACGACGGGGAGGTCGCCGCCGCCGACGACGCCGTCGAAGACGAGCAGCGGGCGACGTTCCTCGCCAACGTCGACGACGACAACGGCGATGGCCAGCGCGACCGACAGGACCGCACCCTCAACCCGCTCGACGAAGACATGACCGAGGTCGTCGTGCAGCGGGTCCGCGGCCTGAAGGACGCGCGGGTCTTCGTCGCGGTGTCGCCGCGGCAGGCCG
>VGSZ01000191.1 GCA_016874845.1 Deltaproteobacteria bacterium | reverse complement strand
GCGAGTGCGCCGATCTGGATTGGACGCTGACGCGCCCGGGAATGCTCGACGACGGCCCGTCCTGCGGCGTGGTCGAGACTGCATGTGACTACGGTCCAGGCACGCCGTCAGATCACCCCTCGAAGATCGATCTGGCGCGCTGGACCGTGTCGCTGCTCAGCGACGAGCGATCGTTTCGCCGCGCGCCGACGGTCCAGTACGCAAGCGTCGACTACGGCTTCGCGAACACGCGGGTGGGTGGGCAAAAGCGCGTCGCCGTGATCACCGGGGCCAATTCCGGCCTCGGCTTCGAGACGGCCCGCGTCCTCCTCGAAAAGGGGATGCGCGTGGTCTGCGCCTGCCGCGACGAAGGACGCGGACGCGCCGCCGTGGCCGAGCTGCAGACACGCACCGCGCACCGCCCCGATCCCGCTGAGGACGACGTCCGCTATCTGCCGCTCGACGTCTCGAGTCTGGCGTCGGTGCGCGCGTTCGCCGCCGCCTGGCCGCAACAAGGGTTGCCGCTGCATGTGCTGCTCTGCAACGCCGGCATCATGATGGGGCCGCCGAGGCGGTCCATCGACGACGTCGATCTGCAGATCGCGACCAACTATCTCGGGCACTTCCTGCTCTGTCGGCTGCTGCAAGAGCATCTCGTCGCTGCCGCGCCCGCGCGCATCGTGCACGTGTCGTCGATGGCGGCGCGCTTTGCGTCGATCGACGTCGACAACGTCAATCCGCCAGCGGCGCCCTACGACTCGCGCGCGGTGTATGGGGCCAGCAAGCTGATGCAGATCGTCTTCAGTCGCGAGCTGAACGAACGGCTGCTGGGCACGGGTGTGACGTCGAACTCGCTCGAGCCCGGCGTCGTCCGCACCGGCCTCGCTGTCGGGATCACCGACGATCCGGCCATGCGTTCGCGCGTCGAAGCCGGCGTCCCTGTCGAGGTCGGCGCGCGCACGTCCGTCTTCCTGTGTGCGTCCATGAAAGCGCACGAGGGCGGCGGCAACTACGTCGACGGTCAGGACGTCTCGCGCGGGCTGGCGAAGGGCAAGTACCTGCTTGCTGCTCACTCGCTTCGTCACAGCGTCGGACCGCGGCTCTGGGCCGCAAGCGAAGCGCTGATCGCGCGGCAAGAGCCTGTCAGCTGAAGGTGCGCCCGAGAGGCGATGATTGCCCCCGCCCATGCGCTCGAAGGCCGACGGTCCGTCGTCGGCCTTCGAACCGAGGTCGACGAGGAGTCCGATGCGAAATAGAGTCGTGGCGGTCAGTGTCGTGCTCGTTGTGTGCGCGGGCCTGGCAGGGAGGCACGGAGTCCTGCCGGCGCTCGGCGGCACGATCGACGGCGAACGGCGACAAATCGTCGAGGCGCAACCGAACCACCGCGATGGAACGTTCCGGAACGATCTTCCGCTCAACGAATCCCTCGGCGCCGTCGCGCGAGCGATCTTTGGCGACAAGGCCGGCAGCGCCCGCCCGGCCGAGATGCTCCGGCTCCCCGGCACGAAGCTCCCCGGCGCCCCTGCGGCGCTGGCCGCGACGTGGATGGGGCACTCCACCGTGTACCTCGAGGTCGACGGAGCGCGAATCCTGTTCGACCCGATGTGGAGCGACAACGCATCGCCGCTTTCGGGCGTCGGGCCTGCCCGGTACCTCGTACCGCCCATCCCGCTCGAGGACATTGCCGACGTCGACGTGGTCGTCATCTCCCACGACCATTACGATCACCTCGACATGGGTTCGATTGAGCGCCTCGCCCAGCGCGGCGGTGTTCGCTTTGTCGTCCCTCTCGGAATCGGCGCCCATCTCGAAGCCTGGGGCGTTCAACGGGACGCAGTGACCGAACTCGGTTGGTGGCAGGAGACCCGCGTCGGCGACGTCCGACTCGTCTGCACACCGGCACGGCATTTCTCGGGCCGCGACGTCAGCGACCGCTTCGCGACGCGCTGGTCGGGCTGGGCCGTCGTCGGCAGCTCCTCGCGTGTCTATTTCAGCGGCGATTCGGGATACGGCCCGCATTTCGCAGAGATCGGACGGCGATTGGGCCCCTTCGACCTGACGCTTATCGAGAGCGGCTCCTACGGCGCCGCCTGGCCGGACGTGCACCTGGGTCCCGAACAGGCGCTGCGCGCGCATCGTGATGTTCACGGTCGCCACCTGTTGCCCGTGCACTGGTCCGCGTTTGTCATGGGCAACCACGGCTGGACGGAGCCGGGCGAGCGTCTGCTCGCCGCGTCGACGGCGTCGGACGGGTTGATCCTGCCGACGCCCGGACAGCGCGTCGTTGTCGGCGACGACCTGCCGGCGGCGGTCCGCTGGTGGCCGCCGACCCCGTGGCTCCCGGCCACCGAGGCTCCGATTGTCTCCAGCGCGCCCGCCCTGTCGGAATGATCACGGGCCGCGGCGAGCGTTGTGGAGCAACGCAGATCAAAATGATTCGCAGCGGGCGCGCCCGCCCCTTGCGTCCGCGAGGGGTCTTTCTTTGGGTGATCTTCGCCGTGGCACGAGACCCGCAGACGGCCAGGGCGGGAGGTCCCGATGATCACGGCTCCGCTCACGCTGACGTCGCCGGCGTTTGCTGACGAGGGCGAGATCCTGCGCGTGTGCACTTGCGAGGGGCGCAACATCGCCCTGCCGCTGGTGTTCGCCGGGGTCCCCGGACCGGCGCGCTCGCTGGCGCTCGTCGTCCACGCCCCCGACGTACCCGACCCGCGCCAGCCGCGGCGCATCTGGGTGCACTGGGTGCTCTACGACCTTCCCCCTACGACGAGGTCGCTGCCCGAGGCGGCCACGCTTGTGACGCTGCCGCCGGGCACGCGCGAAGGCACGAATGATTGGCATCAGATGGGCTACGGCGGGCCGTGCCTGCCGGTGGGGCGTCACCGCTACGTCCACACGCTCTACGCCCTCGACGTCGTGCTGCCCTACCTGCACCGGCCGACGCGAGCGGCGCTGCTGTCGGCGATGGCGAGCCGTGTGCCTCCGAGGCCACCCTGTTCGGGACGTACGAGAAGACCCGCTGACATGGGGCCCCGTTCGCCGCGGGCCGGCTGGCGCTGCTGTCGTTCGCCACGCCCCCTGACGACGCGGTCGAGGTCTCATGCCATGGCGCTCGCGTCGACCTGACCGCCTCCAAAACGACGCCGCGGACCGGCTGCTCGTGGTTGATACTGGCGACGAGTGGGCGCCGTTGTTCCTGCGGCTCGACCCGACCCTCGGCGACGAAGGCGTCGTTCCGTGGTTCGCCACCTACGTCGCCCTCGCCGCCGACCGCGCCGGCGCCGGCGCCGGCTCCCGCGCTGCCGCCGACCGCTTCGCCAAGCTGTGGGGGAGCCCGCCGTCGCGCGCCGCGCTCCAGCGGCGGCTCAAGGACGACTTCGCGCACGCCTGCCACGCCGCCGTCGACGACGCCGGCCTCGATGCCGTCGTGCCGCCGCTCGGCGCCGCCGTGCTCGGCCACCCCGGGCGCTGCGCGCGCCGGATCGCGGCGCTGCGGCGACGGGGCGACGCCGGGCCCCTGTTCGCCGCCATCAGGGCGGAGTTCGAGGCGCTGGTCGCCGTCGATGGCGCGGCCCGCGCGGCGCTCGCGCACCTGGTGTGCCACGGGGCCTTGCGCCCGCCGGCGCCGAGGGTGGGCTTCGGGCCCCGGGGCCACGCGCGCGCCGCGTTCCAGCGGCGCGAGGCGTTGCCGGTGACGCCGGGCCTGCTCGACGACGACACTCGCGCGCGACTGGCGCTGCCATCGCGCGAGCGGGGGCTGCGCGAGCGCGCCGCCGACGCCGCCGGCCTCATCGAAGACGGCAGCGCCGGCCACGCGCAGGCGCTCGTCGTCGGACGGCCGTTCGACCCTGCGACAGTGCGCGCGCCGCTGCTTCCCGAGCGGCTCGAAGCCGGCGCGCCCGACGTGCTCGGCGCCACCACTGACGCCGTCGCGAGGGGCCTTGGCCTCGTCGACGCCGCGACCGCCGCCGCGACGCTGCGCGCCCTGCCCCGCGGTCGTGTGGCGGTGCCCCGGTCGCCCCCGCCGCCGTGGCACGCACCGGGGATGGAGCTGCGGGTCGAGATCGACCGTGGCAACGTCGACCATCGTGGACTGTGGCGGCCGGGCGGCCGGCGGCCGGCGCTCGTGGCCTTCGCGCGCAGCGCCGCGGGCGAAGTGCCACTCGTACGGTCGCCGACGACCACCGGGGGGGCGCAGCGCAAGGGGAGTACCGACGGCGTCGTCGTCGCCGCCAAGCCCTCGCCCCGGGGCGACTTCGTCTGAACGGAGCGGTGGGCGCAGCCGGTGTGGTGCGCGCCCCCGACAACGCCCGATGACGAGCTGCTCGTGCGCGCAGGCGAAGCGTTCGTCGTGCGCGAAGACGCGATTGGGCCGGGGTACCGCTCGGCGTACGGGCTCGTGATGTGGCCCCACGAGCGCGCGCGCCCGGACAACGCCGCGCCCTTCGTCGACACCGCGGTCAGGATCCACGGCACTGGGGACGTGCGCTCGGTGCTCCGCGGCGGTCCAAACCACGGGTGCCACCGTCTGTTGCCGCTGCATGCGCACCGGCTGGCGTCGTTCCTGCTTCATCACCGCCCGCACCGCCGCGACAGCCCCGTGCACCAGCGGTGGGAGCGGCGGTTCGAGGACGTCGAAGTCGTCGCCGGGCGGTCGCTGCGCGGCGTCCGCTTCACGTTTGCGGTGCCGCTCTGCCGGTGCGCGTGGTGGTGTCGTCGGGCGGGACGCTCAGAGCTCCCCGGCGAGGCCCCAGGTCGGCACGACCCCGCGACCGACGGGCAGCACGCCGGCGATCACACGCAGCTTCGGCGCCTCGCGCCAGATCGGCGCGCCGCGGGTCGAGCGCCACGACGTCAAGAAGCCGAGAGCGGCGCCGTAGCCGCCGATCAGGCCCACGGCGGGCAGCGCCGTCGCCACGAGGACGCGCGTAGTCTCGGGCCACGAACCACTGAACGAGCCGCTCACGAGGGACCCGGTGCCGCCGAGCACACCGCCGAGCACCATGCCCAGATCGCAGATGAGGGTCTCGCCCCAGGTCAGATCGACAATGCGCCCGAGCGCCGTGCCGGCCGCCAGCCCCGCGACGGTGGCTCCGACGAAGTTCAATGAATACGGCAGCACGTTGCTGACGCGGAACACGCTCAGGTTCGGCAGCAGCAGCACGCCGATGGTGGCGCCGGCGATGCCGCCGGAGTTGAGCATCGCGACCTGGGCCTCGTCGAAGGTGGTCAGGGTCGTCGCCAGCAGCGCCGCCCCACCGCCGACGTAGCCCATGCCGACGATCCCGAGCATCGCGACCGAGAAGGGCGGCGCCGAGGCGTCTCCGCCGTTGATGGCGTCGTAGATCGTCGGCGCCAGCCCGGTGCCGATGACCGAGCCCCACACGAGGCCCGACGCGACGAGGCGCGCCGCGCCCTCGTTGAGCTTCCAGCGCTCCGCCAGGAAGTAGCCGCCCGCACCAAAGCCGACCCCGACCAGCACCGCGCCCACGCCGGTGGCGCCTGCGACCGCGGTGCTGTCGAGGTTCGGGACGTTGGCGTTGATGGTCCAGCCGGCGGCGACGCCGTTCCACACGCCGAACAAGCCGGCGGCCGCCGTGATGCCGAGCCGTCCCGGCGGAATGATCCCCGGCGTCGTCGCCGGCTTGCGCTCGAGCACCGCCGCCGACGCGTCGGCCTTGACCGCGGCCAGCGTGCCCGGGTGACCGGCGGCGACGGCACGGAAGCAGGCCACCGCTTCGGCGCCATCGTCGACGGCGCCGACCTTCGCGGTGCACGCCGCCAGGGCGGCGTCGGCGACCGGGTCGTCGCGCAGGGTGCGCGTGTCGGGAGCCGGTGGCGGCGTGGCCTCCGGCGCCGGCGGAGCGTCCAAGGGCGATGCGGCCGGCGGTCCGCCCGGCGGTCCGCCGGAAGCGGCCACGGGCTCGGCCGGATCAGCGCTCGTCGCCGCAGGCGGCGCTGAGGACGACGTCGACGGTGACAATGGTGCTGGTCCCGATGAAGGCGGGCCCTCGTCGGCGCGAGCAGCCTGGGGCGCGAGAGCGAGGGCGAGCAGCAGCGTGGCCAAGGTGGTTTTCATGGGCTTCCCCCTGAACGTGAGACTGCGACGCAGGCTTGGCCTCGCCGCACGCTGGCGGACGGCGTGCAACGTCGGCACGGCCTGGGTCAGGTGCGGGCGGCGCGGCGCTGGGCCTCAGCGAACAGCAGGTACGACTCGATGAACGGCTGGATGTCGCCGTCGAGGACGGTGTGCACCTGGTTGGTCCCGTGGTCGGACCGCAGGTCTTTGCAGATCTGGTACGGCGCCAGCACGTAGTTGCGGATCTGGCTGCCGAAGCTCGCCTCCATCTTCGTGGCCTCGGCCTTGTCTTTCTCGGCGAGCCGCTTCTTGACCTCGAGGTCGTACAGGCGGGCCTTCAGCATCGTCAGCGCCTTCTCACGGTTCTGGATCTGCGAGCGCTCCTGCTGGCAGCGGATGATGATGTTGGTCGGCTTGTGCGTCAGCTGCACCGCCGACTCGGTCTTGTTGACGTGCTGGCCACCAGCGCCGCCCGAGCGCATTGTCTTCCAGTCGAGGTCGGCGGGGTTGATCTCGATGTTGATGTTGTCGTCGACCTCGGGCAGCACCCAGACGCCGGCGAAGCTCGTCTCGCGCTTGCCCGAGAACGGCGACATCCGCACCAGCCGGTGCACGCCTATCTCGGCCTTCAGGAAGCCGTAGGCGTACTCGCCCTTCACGTACAGCGTCGCGCTTTTGATGCCCGATGGGTCGGCGGCTTCGATGTCGTGCAGCTCGGCGGCGAAGCCCTGCTGCTCAGCGTAGCGCGTGTACATCCGCAAGAGCATCTCGGTGAACTCCTGCGCATCGGCGCCGCCCTGCCCCACCGACAGCGTGATGAACGCGTTGTTCTTGTCGGTGGGCCCGCCGAGCATCCGCGCCAGCTCGAGCTTGCGCACCGACGCGTCGATTCGCTGGACGTCTTTGGCAACGTCATTCAGCGTCGCGTCGTCTTCGCCGGCCATGTCGATGAGCTCGCGGCTGTCGCTCACGCCCTGCCGCGCCGAGGTGAACGCCTTGACGTCGGCGTCCATCGTCTGTCGCTCCCTTTGTAGCGCCGACGCCCTGGCGGCGTCGTTCCAGAAGTCGGGCGAACTCATCTTGTCGTCGAGGTCGGCGATGCGCAGGCGCTTGTCGGCGATGTCGAGCGGCCCCTCGAGCGCGTCGAGGCGGCCGGACAGCTCGTCGAGCGTGCGCTTCAGGTCGGCGATCAGGTTGGCGACGGTCATGGCAAGGCTGTTCGTCGACGACGACGCGGACGGCAAGGGGGTGGCGGCGCGGCCGGACCCGCCGGCGGCCCGCTGAGCTGCTCGGCGCGTCGGTGGCGGCGCAGCCAGACAACAAGGGTGCGGGAATATGCAGCCGGCGCCGGGTCGCGCTATCACCCCCCCGGTGTCGTCCGTCGCCGTAGCGCTCCGTGGCTGCCTGATGCTCGTGGCCGTCGTGTTCGGTCTCGGCCTGACCGGGTGCGCGCACGCCGTTCGCATCGAGACGAGTCCGGTCGGCGCCCGCGTCAGCGTCGACGGCGAGACACCGGGCAAGGCGCCGCTCGTGGTTCGGCGCACGGTCTTCGTCGGCGACCAGCTGCGGGTCGCTGTCGACGCCGAGGGCTACGAGCCGCAGACGGTCATCGTGCCGGCGAGCGAGTGGTACCCGTGGCCGGGCCTGCTCGCCTGCACCCCTGCGCTCGGGGTGCCGATCGCTGCGCCGTTCGCCATCGGGCTGTTGCCCTTTTGCGGCGCGGGCCTCTTCGTGGGGCCGGCCATCGCCGTCGGCTGGGCCGTCGTCACCAGCCCGACGCTGTTGTCGCTCGGGCTCGTGCGCAAGTTCCCCGACCGCGTCGTCGTTCGACTGCGTCGACGCGGCGAAGACGGTGGCGTCGTCCTGCCCGGCGAATTGTTCTACGTCCCCGACGACCAGACGCCGAACCCGCCGCCGCTCGGGGGCCCTGACGAGCCCGTGCCGCCAACGCCGCCGGGGCCACGGCCGCTGATGCCGCCGTCGGACAGCGCCGGCAATCCGGTCCCCTGACGGCTCCCAGCCGGACCCCAGCCGGACCCCAGCCGGACCCCAGGCGAGGCCGCTGCAGGGCCGCCATACCAGACAACGACGCCGTGACGCCCCGGTCGGTCCGCGCTATGCGCCCGGGATGCGCACGCTCTCCGGCATCCAGCCCTCCGGCACTCCGCACCTCGGCAACTACTTCGGCGCCATCAAGCAGCACGTCGAGGTCAGCCGCTCGCTGAAGCAGGGCGACTCGGCGTTTTTCTTCATCGCCGACTACCACGCGCTCACGACTACGCACGACGCGGCGAAGCTGCGTCATCAGGTGCGGGACGTCGCCAGCACCTACGTCGCCCTCGGCCTCGACACCGACGCCGCCGTGCTGTTCCGCCAGAGCGACGTGCCCGAGGTGACCGAGCTGATGTGGCTGCTCTCGACGGTCACCGGCATGGGCCTGCTCGAGCGCGCCCACTCGTACAAGGACAAGACCGCGCGGGGTCTTCACGCCTCGGTGGGCCTGTTCACCTATCCGATCCTGATGGCCGCCGACATCGTCGCCTACGACAGCGACGTCGTCCCCGTCGGTGAGGATCAAAAGCAGCACATCGAGATGGCGCAGGACATGGTCGCGCACTTCCACAGCGCCTACGGCGTCGATGTCCTGCGTCGACCCGAACCGCGGCTGTCACCGACACCGAAGATCCCGGGCAACGACGGGCACAAGATGTCGAAGTCGTACAACAACACCATCGCGATCTTCGCCGAGGGCAAGGACCTGAAGAAGCAGGTGAACGCCATCGTCACCGACAGCCGCGAGCCCGCGGAGCCCAAGGAGCCCGACACGCTGAACGTGTTCGCGATCCTGTCGCTGTTCCTCGGCGACGACGAGCAGTCCGAGTGGGCCGCGCGCCTGCGTCAGGGCGGCGTCGGTTACGGCGACATCAAGAAGGAGATCATGGCCCGCATGGACGCCCGCTTCGGCGACGCCCGCGTGCGCTATCGCCACCTGATGACCACCGACGACGGCGCCCGCGAGCTCGAGGGGATGCTCGCCCGGGGCGCGGCGCGCGCGCGCGCCGTCGCCCGCAGCACGCTGGCCCGCTGTTACGACGCCGTCGGCCTGGACAGCGCCGCCGCGCGCCTCCGCGGCGCGTGATCGGGTCTTCAACCATGCAAAAGGTTGATTGCTCGCCGACCCGCGCAGTCCTCGCGTTTGACGCCGACAAGGCGCGATCGACGCTGCGCGTCGGCAAGCGGAACGCGTTCTCTCGCGCGCTTTTTCATCCTTTCGTTTGACATCGCCTGACGCGGCACGTACCTGCCGCGGCGCTTGAAGCGTGGCGGCGTTCCGCGGCCACGTCGACCAAGGGAAGGGATCTCATGTCTTTCGATTTCGACGACTTCGACGTACGCGCGCGCTTCAGCGAACTCGACGACCGCACCGACGAGCTGCGGCAACTGCTGCGCGACCTGCCGGACGAGAAGGCAGACTTCGAGGAGCGCTGCCGCATTGCGTACATCTATCATGATTCGGCGCTTGAGGGCGTCGTCTTGACGTATCATGAGCTGCGCGCAGCGGTGGACCGCAAGGTCTCGTCGGACTCGACGCTGATCCCGACCTATCAGGAGATCCGCAACCACGCCGACGCCCTCAACGCCATCGAGGCGGTGTGCCGCGACGAAGCGGCACACAAGCCCCGCGCCCGCCACCCGCGGGTCACCGTCGAGCAGGGCCACGAGCTGCAGGTGCTGTTGACGAAGAACCTGCTGCGGCGCTCGCCGGGGGCTCTGCGCAAGGACATGCCGCTGCACCGCACGTACTTCCACGACATCTTCGAGCCGGCGCAGATCGAGGCCGGACTGGTCGCGGCCTGCGGGATCGTCGACACCGCCGACTTCCGCGCGCAGCACCCAATCAATCAGGCATGCCTGTTCCACTGCGAGTACATGAAGGTGTTCCCGTACACCGACAGCAGCGGCAAGGTCGGGCGCTTGTTGATGAACTACTTCCTGATCCGGGCTGGCTACCTGCCGGCGGTGATCCACTTCAGCGACCGGCAGGCCTACTACGAGGCGCTGAAGGACGGTCCCGAGGCCCTGCGCCGCATCGTCGTCGAGGCGATGGCCCAGGCCGTCGACGCCGGCGTGCGCCACCTGCGGGAGCGCCTGAAGGCCCGCTCGGCCGTGCGGGGCCGCTCGCTCCGCTCTACGTCGGCTGAATCCACTGCGCTTAGCGACAGCGGCGACGCGGGCGGCCCGGACGGGCGCCCTCGTCGTCTGCTGGCCCCGTGGTAGGCCTCGGCCCCCCAGCGCCGG
>VGSZ01000190.1 GCA_016874845.1 Deltaproteobacteria bacterium | reverse complement strand
CGCCGTCGTCACCGAGCGCCGGACGCCTGTTGGTCGTACGCAACACCACCGTCGTCGTCGAGCTGGGCGGGCGGCGGCTGATCGTCGACCCGTGCTTCGCCAGCGGCCTGGGCGCGCCCGGGGTGTGGGTCGCGCCATCGCCGGCGGTGGCGCCCGAGGGGCTCGGCGTCGTTGACGCCGTCCTCGTGACCAGCGGGGCGCCCGGTGGCTTCGACGACGATGGCTACGCGCGCCTCGCCGCGATCGACGCGCCGGTGCTGGTGCCCGACGCGCGCACGGCGCGGCGCGTCCGCCGCGTCGGGCGAACCCTGCGGGTGCGCGTCGTGCGCTCCGGCGACGTAGTGGGACTGGGGCCGCTGGTGATCACCGCGTCGCCCGCCGGGTACGGCGCGGGCGACGCCGTCGGCTACCACGTCGCGCTCGCCACCGGTGCGGTCGACGCCTTCGCTCGGCGCGGGGATGGCGCTGGTGGGCCGGCGCTGTGGCACACGGGCCCGCTGCCGCCCCTCGACGTCGCCGTCGACGCCGGCGGCTTCGCCGTCGACCATCGCGCCGACGTGGTGCTCGGCGCCGGTCCGGTGGTGGGGTGGCGCGTCGGCGGGCCACCCTTCGTAGCGCCGCTGGACGACGTGTTGCTGCTGGCCCGCCGGGCGCGCGCGCGCGCGGTGGTGCCGCTGGGCGGAGACGTCGACGTGGCCATCGCGATGCAGGGCGTCCTTGCGCGTCGCGCGTCCGCGCCGGGGCGGCCGTCCTTTGCGTCCGCGCCCCTCGCGTCGTCGGGCGGCCCGCGGGTGATCGACGCTGCGGCGGGCACATGGCTGCGGTGGACGACCGCCCCGCGGGGCTGACGGCGCCGGACGACCACCCCCCGTCCGACCGGGGACGTCTCCGGCGGGAAAGTGGCTCGCCGCCCCGACGGGTGCGAAACTTTCCGCGAAAATTGGACAGGGGCGCGGGGCGCGCCGGGAGCAAGCAACGGATGTCCGAGAAGGTCCGCAAACTGAAGGAAGAGGCCGACCGCCTGATCGCCCGCGGCAAGTTCGATGAGGCGTGCGCCTGCCAAGAGCAGCTCGTGCGGGTCGACCCGCGCGACCTCGCGGCCCGGCAGAAGGTCGCCGAGCTGTACGGACGCCTGGGGCGCACCGCCGACGCCGTGCGCGCCTACCAGAGCGTCGCCGGCTCCTACGCCGCCGACGGCCTGCTGCTGAAGGCGATCGCCGTCTGCAAGATGATCCTGCAGCTCGACCCCGCACACACCGAGACGCAGAGCGTCCTCGCGTCGCTCACCAGCCGGCGCTCGAGCAGCATCCCCGGTACGCCCAAGGTTGTCGTCGAGATGCCGCGGTCGATGAGCGTCGCCGTGGCCCCGGCGGCGGGCACGAAGAGCGCGAAGGAGATCCGCGGCGCCGTCGCCCACCACGTCCGCGGCTTCGGGCTCACCGACGCGCCGGCGCCGAGGACACCGGCGTCATCGGCGAGCCCGCTGGACGGCGTGTCCAACGCGTCGGCGCTCGAGATCGCGCGGGTCGCGGTCGAGCTGCGCGAAGGGCCGCCGCCGATCCCTGTCGAAGAGCTCGACGCCGAAGAGCACCTCCTCGAGGCCGTCAGGGTGGGCGACGAGCTCGGCGACGACCTCGACGACGCCCCGGTGGTCGTCGGCACCCCGCTGGCGCCGCGGATGCTCGCCGCCATCGATGCGGCGACGCCGAGCTTCGACGAGCTGATGCAGATGACCGCCGACATCGGCTCGGCGCTCGGCGACGCGCCCGCCCTGCCGGCGCCGGGGGCGGCGCACGCGGCCGTCGACGCCCACCTGGCCGGGGAGCTCGGTGCCCACATCGACCTCGGGTATCAGGTCGTCACTGCCCCGCTGTCCGGCCCGGCGCCGGCCACCGCCGACGTCGCCTTCTACGACGGCGACGACGACCACGACGTCCTCGATCTGGTCGACGCCGAGGTCGAGATGGCCCGCGTCGATGTCACGAAGGTGGCGCCGATCCCGCTGTTCTCCGACCTGCCGCGCGACGCGTTCCTGGCGCTGACCGAGCGCATGGCGCTGCGGGTGGCGTATCAGGGCGAGGTGCTGATCGCCGAGGGCGAGCCCGGCACGTCGATGTTCGTGATCATCCAGGGCCGCGTGAAGGTCACTCGCCAGGACGGCGCGGGCGCCGCCGGGCGCACCCACGAGCTGGCCGAGCTCCTCGACGGCGCCTTCTTCGGCGAAGGCGCGCTGCTGTCGGACGCGCCGCGCACCGCCAGCGTGGTTTGCGTCGAAGAGACGATGCTCTTCGAGATTTCGCGCGAGCTCGTCGCACAGATGACCGCCGACTACCCGTCGGTGGGCGACGTCATGCGCCGGTTCAACAAGAACCGCCTGATCACGAACCTGCTGAAGATCAGCGTGATCTTCGCGCCGTTCTCCATCGAGCAGAAGAGGACGCTCATCGAGCGCTTCAAGAGCCGGCAGGTCGAGCCGGGCACGACACTCGTGACCCGCGAGAAGCCCGGCGATGGATTGTACGTCGTCCTGACCGGCCGCTGCGAGGTTGTCGACACCCGGCCCGACGGCCAGGAGGTCGTTGTCGCCGAGCTGAAGGACGGCGACGTCTTCGGCGAGATGTCGATGCTGTCGAACAAGGACACCTGCGCCAGCGTGCGCGCGGTGACGCCGTCGGTGGTGCTGCGGCTGCCGCGACAGTCGTTCGCCGAGGTGATCAGGACCCACCCGCAGATCCTCGACAGCCTCGCCGCGCTCTCCGAGGCGCGCCAGCGCACCAAGCTCGGGCAACGCGCCGCGCTGCCTCCCGACGAGCGGCTCTGATCCGGTCCGAGACGAGGCCCGCGCGCCCTCCGACCACGGCGCCGACCACGGCGCCGACCACGGCGCCGACCACGGCGCCGTCGGCGCCGACGACTGCGGCCCGCGAGCAGGCTGCTTAAAAATGCCCACAACGGGCTTCTTCGGCAGCCTGCTCGATCCGATCCGCGCTCGCCCTCGACGAGAGCGTGAAACACCTGACAGGGTCCTGACGGACGCAAAGCGTTTTCCAGAACCCTGCTAGTCTCGCCGCATGATGCTGCCGTCTCGCTCGGCGCGCTCGCTGCGGTTCTTGCGACCGCTCCCCCTCCTCGGACCGGCGACGCTGTTGTTGTTGTCGACGTGCGAGTGCGCCCCGCCGGACGTCCCGCTGCAGCACCTGCCCCTCGACACCGTGCTCGGGCCCGGCGAGGTGCGCTGCGGGCGCGTGCTGAAGGACAGCGAGCTGATCGGTGGACCGGTCGCCTATGGGCAGGCGGGCCGCGCGTGGCGCTGCCACAACGCGCGCATCCGGTTCCTCGTGCAGGACGGCTCGCGGCCGGTGGGCAACTCCATCGAGGGCGGCAACCTGATCGACATCGACCGCGTGCGCCCCGACGAGCTCGCCCCTGGCCACGACACGTTCCGCGAGCTGGTGGCCGCGCTGGGCGCGGTCGAGGTGCACGTAGAGACCATCGAGGTGGTGAACGACGGCACCGACGGCAACCCCGGCGTCCTGCGCGTGCGCGGCCGGCCGGCGCCGTTGTCGCTGGCTCCGCAGGCAGCGTTTCTGAGCCAGGAACTGCAGGGCGAGATCGTGACCGACTACGAGCTCGCCCCCGACAGCGACGTCGTCAAGATCACGACGACGCTGAAGAACGAGGGCGACATCCGCTTCGGCGTGATCGGCGCCGACTTCGTCGCCATCGGCGGCGCCACCCCGGCCATCGCCCCCGAGTTCGGCTTCGGCGACGCCCCCGTCTTTGGTCGCGCGTCGTTCCTCGTCGGCGCCCGCGGCGACTACGTCAACGTCGGCTACGTCTGCGACGGCCGCGACGCGGTGATCCCTCTCATCGACGCGGGCATCACCGTGCCGCTGTGCAACGACGACCTCGTGATTGGCAGCGAGGGGGGCTTCACCCGCTACCTCGTCGTCGGCGACGGCAGCGTCGACTCGGTGGCGCGGCAGGCGTGGCGGCTGCGCGGCACGGCCACCGGGCTGGTCGATGGTGCCGTCGATGGCGCCATCGAAGGAACGCTGGTGTCGGCGCTGTCGGCGCCGCTGTCCGACCCCGACAGCCACGTCGTCAACGAGGCCCGCGTCGTCGACGGTCGCTACTCGATCGCGCTGCCGCCTGGCGACTACACCCTGATCGCCCACGCGCCGCTGTTGACCGGCGCGCGGGTCGCCCGCGGCGCCGAGATCGCCGCCACCGTCATCGTCGATGGCCGCGCCACCGTCGATCTTGCGCTCGGCGGCCGCGGGCGGCTGAGCGTGCAGACCAGCTTCGACGACGGCGTCGCCCGCCCGGCGAAGCTGACGGTGGTGCCCGTGGACGACACGCCGCGGGCGGCGGCGGCGCTGCGCGAGTTCGGCGTCGACGGCGCCGTGCGCTCCGAGGCCAGTGTCGACGGCCGCTTCGCCGTCGACCTGCCGGAGGGCGTCTACGACGTCTACGTGACCCGCGGCTTCGAGTGGACCCGCGCCAGCGAGCGCGTGCGCGTTCAAGACGGCGGCGCCACGACGCTCGAGGTGGGCCTGCAGCGCGCCCTCGACACCACTGGCTTCGTCGCTGGCGAGTTCCACCAGCACTCGCTGGGCAGCATCGACGCGGCGGTGCCGCTGCCGCAGAAGGTGCTCGAGAACGCCATCGAGGGCATCGAGGTTGCGGTGTCCACCGAGCACGACAACGTCGTTGACTATCGACCGTATGTCGACGCGCTGGGGCTGGCCCCCTTCATGGTTGCCTTCGCCGGCAACGAGGTCAGCTACCAGGCCATCGGCCACTTCAACGTCTTTCCTTGGGACATCAACCCCGACGACCCGTGGCGCGACGTCGGCTCGCGGCTGTGGTGGGGCAAGACGTTCCCCGAGATGGTCGATGACGTCCGCGCCGGCGCCGGCGCCGGCGCGCTGGTGCAGCTGAACCACCCACGCTCCAGCGGCACCGGCGTCCTTGCGGCGATGCTGTTCGATCCGACCACCGGCCGTCGCCTGCCCCGCGATCCGCCGTCGCTGTCGACGTTGCCGCCGCGCGTCTACGAGGCCTGGACGCCGATCTTCGACGCCGTCGAGGTGAACACCAACCTCGGTACCGCCGCGCTGTTCACCGACGCCGGTCTGGTCGAGCTGGCGCGCCTCGCCGACGACGAGTCGACGTCGGTCCCGGCGCTGGCCGACTGGTTCGGGCTGATGGGCGCCGGCCTGCCCATCGCCGCCATGGGCAACAGCGACACCCACAACGTCGCCGAGGGCGTCGGCTACCCGCGCACGTTCGTCTTCACCGGCAACGACGACGCCACGGCCGTCGACGACGCGGCGCTCCAGACGGCGGTGCGCGCCCAGCGCACCGCCATCGCCCAGGGCTGCCTGCTGACGCTGACCATCGACGGCGCCCCGCGCATGGGACACGCCGACGTCGTCGACGGTGTCGATGGCCGGCGCGCGCACGTGCGCTTGCAGGCTCCGCCCCACGTCGATGTCGGGCGCCTCGAGGTCTACGTGAACGGGCGTGTCCAGCCGCTCGTCGGCAGCGCCGCCGCCGTCACCGTCGACGCCGCAGGTGTCGTCTCGCTGCCGCTGACCGACGACGTCGCCGCCGCCGCTGCGCTCGGCGTCGACCGCCTCGACCACGCGTTGTCGGGGCTGCCGTTGTCGACGGACGCCGTAGTCGTCGCCGTCTCGCGCGCCGGGCGCGGGCTCGCGCCCACCGGCGGTGGCGAGACGATCTGCGTGAGCCCGCCGCTCTACATCGACGGCGACGGCGACGATCGCTTCACGCCGTGGCTGTCGACGACAGAGACGGTGACGACGCTCGTACCCTGACCGGGCAGACACGAACGACGCCGCGTCGCAGCCCGCCTGCGAGCCGCCTCGTGCCAAAGCCCGAAGGCACAGGACCCGCGCACCGCAGCCAGCGAAGATCGCGTGGGGGCGATGTTCGACTGCGGAGCCCGAGTCGTGTGCCGGTATGGGCGCTCCGCCGGGGGCCCGGGGTTGTCAGAGGGCGTGGCCAGACGCCCCCTGACTCCCGCCGACGGCGAAGACGACCAGCGCAAATCGGCGCGCACGACGACGACGCCGAGCAAGAAGGCGCAGGCAGCGAGGCCCAGACCGGGCCTCCCAGGAGAGCGCGGACGACGACAGGAGACGAGCGAGCCGCCCGGACGTCCTCAGCGCGAGGAATTCTCGACGGCGCGATAAGGGCGACAAGGCTGCCCGCGCAGCGAAGGACAAGGAGTCACCCCGTTTGGCACTTCGAGCCCGGGCACCCGCCACAAGACGAGCTGCGAGGGGTGCTCCGCCGAAAGAGCGACGTCGACGTCGCCGGAGTCCTCGGGGTTCTCAAAGAGCCACAGCGCGTGGTTGCGCCCGGGCGTCGACACGGTCAGCCGCAGCTGCGAGCCCGCGCGAAACGGGTGGGCGAACGCCGGCAGCGCGATCTTCACGGGCACGAGCGCGCCCGGCACGAGGGGCGAGAAGTCCTCGACGGCGAAGGTGCGTTCCAGCGTCAGGTCGTCGTGCTCGCGAACGATGGCGCGGTGGCCCGTGTCGAGCACGCCGGACTGCACGAGCACCTCGGTGCCGTCGGGGCGCACCTCGCTCAGCGTGATCTGCACGTGGGCGTGCGGCGTCGTGCTCGACAGCCACAGCTCGACCTGCCCGGGCCCGGCGACCACCGACGGCACGACCAGCGGCGGCGACAGGTAGGAGAGCAGGTGGCCGGGGGCGAACTCGGTCCAGTCGGTGTCCCACAGCCGATCGAGCAGGTCGTAGTCGGGCAGGAACGCGGTGCCGCCGGCGTCGGCGTCGAAGGCGAACGTATGGGTCGTCGTCGACGCAGGCGGGTCACCGCCGAGGCTGCCGTCTCCTTGCAGGAACCACGTGTACGCGGTCGCGTCGGGCGGCGGCCAGGTGTCGTAGCTGGCTTCGGCGCGCGCGCGCGGTGCGCCGGGCTGCTCGTCGGGGTGGGCGCCGCTCTCGAGGAGCACGCGCACGGGCGCTTCGGTGCGCCACGCGGCCAGCGCGCCGTCGTAGTCGTCGTCGAAGTCGGCGAAGCGATCGGGCTCAAGCGTCAGCCCCTCGCTGTCGAAGTTGGCGGCGAACTCGGGCTCGCCAAGCGTGCGCACCAGCTCGCTCAGGTGGGGCACGCGTCGGGCGACGTGCAGCTCGAGGAACTCGAACCAGCGCATGATCGCGAGGGGGCTGTAGCCGTCAGGGTGGCGACCGTTGAACACCGTGACCCGGTGGTCGACCTTTCTGGGGAGGCGGCGGATCAGCTCGGCGAATTGCGGGCCAGTCTGTTCGTCCTGAAACGCGCCGGTCAGGTACACAGGCACCTCGACGAGCGCGACGAGCTCGCGCAGGTCGCGGGCGTCGGCGTCGCGGGGGCGGAACTCGAGGCCGTGCAGGAACGACTCGAAGTTCACGTTCTGGCCGCGCAGGCCGAGGTTCCGTGCGCACTCTTCGTCGCCGCCGTCGACGCGCAGGGACACCCAGTCCTGCCCGCCCACCGACGACTCGCTGTCGCGGGCCTCCAACCACTCACGGGTGAAGCCGGCGTTGTAGATGCCGCCGGGCCACTGCACCTCCCAGGCGTCGGCGATCACCGACTGCGGCGTGATGGCCGCGAGGCTCGGCGGCCGCGTCGCCGCCACGTACAGCTGGGCGATGCCGGAGTACGACAGACCCACCATGCCTACCCGGTGGTCGAGCACCCACGGCTGGCGCGCGATGGTCTCGACAACATCGTAGCCGTCGGCGGCCTGCGCGGGGTTGAAGACGTCGAACACCCCGCCCGAGCAGCCGGTACCGCGCATGTTCACGCCGACGGTGGCGTAGCCGAAGTACGTCGCGATCTGCGAGCCGGCCTCGATGCTGTCGGGCCGCGACGGCGAGTAGCCCGAGTACTCGATGACCGTCGGCCACGGCGGCGGGTACAGCGACGGGTCGGGGAAGCGCACCATCACGCTCAGCGTCGTGCCGTCGCGGGTCGTCACGTACTGAAAGCCCTGCTCGACGGGATCGCCCGCCCCGATCAGCTTGACGACGGCACCGTCGAGCACCTGCTCGTCGTAGAGCGACGGGTCGGGGACGTCGTCGATGGCGAGGACGCGGAAGGGCGCCGACCGCCGCGGTGGCGCGGTGTCGGCGTCGACGAGGACGTAGCCGTCGCCGGGCTTCAGCGTACGCCCATCGGCCAGCGGCGCGTCGAGCCCCGACGACAGCACCAGCGGCTCGGCGGGGATGTACGCGAAGTGCGCGATGCCTTCGTCGGACGCGATCAGGGTCACGAGCAGCGTGTCGTCGGAGTCGCGCAGCTCGAGATGGGCGCCGGGCCGCGCGCCGGTGACGGTCACGCTCTCGACGCCGGGCCGCAGGGTGAACTCGGCCGCGGGCGCGCCGCAGCTGACCCCAGCGCCTACGACGCACAGCACGGACAGCAAGGGCAGGGCGCGCTGCGCACGGGCAGGCCAGGACGCGGACGACGCGGGGGACAACCACGAAGACGACGACAGCGGCCTAAGGGTAGGCGAGTGGCGCACGGGGCAGGCTCCTTGCCGACAACGAGACGCCGGCCACGCGCGTGACCGTAGCCGAGCCGGGGCGAGGCCGCGACGGCGTCGTACTTCCTTGATGCAGATCCCTGCGGCGTCGCGGCGCCTTCGCTGCTAACGACCACTACCATGTACGACGTCGTCGATTTGACCGTCTCCTTGTGCACCATCCCGTCGCTGACCGGCAACGAGGCCGACGTCGTCGACGACCTCGCCGCGCGCCTGACGAGGCTTGGCGCCACCGTGCAGCGGCAGAACGTCGGCGGCATCGTCGGCCGTGACAACCTGCTCGCCACCGTCGACCGGAGCCGGCCCATCGACGTGCTGTTGACCACGCACATCGACACTGTGCCGCCGTTCTACCCGCCGGTGCGCTCCGTCGACGTCGACGGCGACGAGGTGCTGACCGGCCGCGGCGTCATCGACGCCAAGGGGATCGCCGCGGCGATGATGGTCGCGTGGCAGCGGCTGCTCGCGCGCGCCGACGGGCAGGGCGAGAACGTCGGTGTGCTGTTCGTCGTCGGCGAAGAGACCAACAGCGACGGCGCCAAGCAGGCGGCGGCGACGGGCTTCTGCCCGCCGGTGCGGTACTTCATCGACGGTGAGCCCACCGACGGCCTCTTGTGTCGGGCGATGAAGGGCGTGCTCGCTTTCGAGCTGTCGGTCAAAGGCAAGGCCGCGCACTCCGCCTATCCACACGCCGGGCACTCGGCGACGCACCAGCTCCTCGACGACCTGCACCGGCTGATGCACCACGCGTGGCCCACCACCGACTTCGGCGAGACGACGCTGAACGTCGGCACCCTCGAAGGCGGCCTCGCGCCCAATGTGATCGCGCCCCACGCGAAGGCGCGGCTGATGATGCGCCCCACCGACCACCCCGATCGCATCCTCGACACCATCCGCGGCCTGTTGTCGCCGACGACGCAGCTCGATGTGATGACCAAGGCGAGCCCGGTGAACCTGCACACCGTGCCGGGGGAGCCGACCTGCATCGTCGCCTTCGGCTCCGACGTGCCGCACCTCGGCCCGGTGCTCTCGGCCCGCCACGGCGCGCCGATGCTGTTCGGCCCGGGGTCGATCCTGGATGCGCACACGGACCACGAGCGCGTGAAGACCCGCGACCTGCGCGCCGCCGTCGACGCGTACGAGCGCATGGCGCTGCACCTGCTGCGGCAGACCTGACCCGATCCCTACGTTCTCTGGAGCTCCTTCGATGACTTCCACCGCCGCTGCCGCTCTCCCCGATGTCGACGCCGTGTTCGCGGCGCTCGCGCCGCTGCTGCCGCTCGGCGCCGAGCAGCTGCTCGCCAACGACACCGTCGCACACGCGCGTTCGACGTTCGCCGACTTCCTCGCGCTGCTCGAGGCGGGTCGCGTGCGCGCGGCGTCGCCGGTGGCGACGATCGGCATGGCTGGCTGGGCGGTCGACGCGCGCGTGAAGCAGGCGATCTTGATGGGCTTCCGCCTGGGCCAGATCGTGGCGATGGGCGACGACGCGCTGCCCTTCGTCGACAAGGACACCTACCCGGTGCGTCGCTTTGGCAGCGGCGACCGCGTGCGCGTCGTGCCCGGTGGCAGCAGCGTGCGGCGCGGCGCCCACGTGGCGGCAGCGGTGACGATCATGCCGCCGGCCTACGTCAACGTCGGCGCCTTCGTCGACGAGGGCACGATGGTCGACAGCCACGCGCTGGTGGGCAGCTGCGCGCAGGTGGGCAAGCGCGTGCACCTGTCGGCGGCGGCTCAGGTGGGCGGCGTGCTCGAGCCGGTGGGGGCCCTGCCGGTGATTGTCGAGGACGACGTGCTCGTCG
>VGSZ01000189.1 GCA_016874845.1 Deltaproteobacteria bacterium | reverse complement strand
GCGAGGGCGAGGGCGAGGGCGAGGGCGAGGGCGAGGGCGAGGGCGAGGGCGAGGGCGAGGGCGAGGGCGAGGGCGAGAGCTGCCCGCTCGCCGACCCTTGCGCGAACACGCCGAGCACGGAGACGGTGTCGTTCGGCGCGCCCGGCGCCGTCGTCGTCGGCGGCGACACCTTGACCATCGGCACGAGCACCCGCGGCGACGTCGAGGCTGCTCTTGGCGCCGGCGTCGTCGACGCCGCCAATCCCTTCCGGGTGCATCACTGCGCGAGCGGCGTGCAGGTGCAGTACGTCGACGCCGACGGCACGCTGTCGACGACGGCCGCCGCCGCGCGCAGCGACGTCGTCGCGCGCGTGCTGACGCTGCCGGGGGCGCAGGCGACGACCAGCAATGGGGCGACGCTCAACGAGGTGGCGCCGGCGGCGTCGCCCACCGCGCAGGCGGCGGTAGGCGACGGCGAGATTCGCTTCTATGGGCCGGCGGGGCTGTCGCTGCTGGTCGACGACGCCGGCGTCGTCACGCAGGTGACGGCGTTCAAGCCCCAGGCCGGTGACGTCTGGACGCTGCCCATCGGCCTCGCCGCCGACGCGCAGGACATCGGCGGGCTCGGGCGTGGCTCGACGTTCGGCGCGTTCGCCGAGCGCCTCGGCGACGCCTGGGACACCACCGGCGAGATCACGCTGGCGGGCGGATTCATCAGGGTGCAGGTCCGCATCTGGGCGGCGGCTGGCGTCCGGATCGCTGGCACCTGTTCCCGCGGTGCTTGCGACGAGACGACGACGGTCAGCAACGTCACCTTGTCGCCGCCGTTCGTCGGGCAGGATGGCAGCCTCGGGATCGGCGCGACGCGGGCGGATCTGGAGGCCTCGGTCGGGACCGGCGCCGACGACGATGGGGTCATCGTCTACGGCGAGCCGTCGCAGACCGGGGACGCTCTCGGGGTCGTCTACGTCCGCGACACACAGTGCGTCGAGCGCGCCGCTGCCTTCGTGTTCAACTACTTCGATCCGACCTGACGGCGACGGCGCACGGAACCCGGTTGAACGGTGACGTCATCGACCTGTTTGCAGAGCTGAGCATTGTGCTCGCGTCGGCGCTCTGCGTCGGCTGGGCGCTGGTGCTGGTGCGCGTCTTTCGCACCATCGACGCGTTCCGGCGTCTGCCGTCGTCGTCGGGCAGTGGGTCGGTCCCGCCGACCGATGCGGCGCCGCCCCATGTCAGCGTGGTGGTCCCGGCGCGCAATGAGGCGCACGGCATTGAGGATTCGCTGCGCACGCTGCTGTCGCAGGAGGGCGTCGAGCTCGAGGTGATCGTCGTCGACGACGGCAGCACCGATAATACGCCGGGCGTCCTGAGGCGCCTCGTCGCCGAGTTTGGCGACAAGCGCCTGCTGGTGCTCGAACAGAAGAAGCTGCCGCCGGGCTGGATCGCGAAGAACTATGCCGTCGAGGTGGGGCAGGGCCGCGCGCGCGGTGACTGGATCCTGTTCACCGACGCTGACGTGCTGCACGGGCCGCGCGCGGTGCAGAACGCCGTCACGGTGATGCAGAGGGAGAACCTCGACCATCTGGCGGTGTTTCCGCGGCTCGAGGCCGGGTCCTTTGGCGAGGCGCTGGTGATGCCGCTGTTCGGCCTGCTGTACCAGCTGCGCTTCGTTGATCCCCGCGCCGCCGACCCGACGTCGACGCACGGCACGGGGATCGCTGGCTTCAATATGGTGCGCGCCGACGCCTACCGCCTGCGCGGCACCCACGCGCGCATCCGCGGCAGCATCCTCGACGACCGCGCCCTCGGCGTGCTGATGCGCGACGAGGCCGGCCGCGGCACCGTCATGCGCGCCGTGGGGCAGGTGCGCGTGCGCCCCTACCGCTCGTGGCGCGAGATGTACTTCGGCATCCGCAAGAGCGTGCTCGCCCAGTTCGGCAACTCGGCGACGCTGTCGGCGTTGGCGGCCCTCACCCTCGTCATTGCCGCTGTCGCTCCCATCACCCTCGTCTTTGCCGCGCTGCCCTTGTGGTGGGCGGGACGTGGCGGGGCGTGGGCGGCGGCGCCGGCGTTGCTCGCGGTGTTGTTTCCGATGCTCGGGCTCTTGAAGGCGCGCACGATGCTGCGCTTCGAGCCGCTGGCGGCGCTGCTGTTCCCGCTGGGCGCGCTCGTGATCGCCACCAGCGCCCTGCACGCCGCCCTCGTCTTCGCCGTCAAGGGCACCGTCGAGTGGCGTGGGCGCACGTACACGAGCAAGGACTTCAAGAACAGCTGACCGGTCAGGGCGCGTCGTCCGTCGTCCTCGTCTTCGTCGTCGTGCCTGACGACCGTTGGCGTCGTGCGGCGTCGCGGGCGCGCGCCAGGCCCCGGCGGCGGAGGACCACGGCGACGCCGGCGAGCGCGACTGCGACGGCGACGACGGCGGCCAAGGACTGCGGCGTCGGGTCGCGCAGCACGGCGACGACGCGCTCGCCGAGCACGGCGATCCCAACGACGCCGGGCGCCATGCCGACGATGCTGCCGACGACGAAGGTGCGGAGCGGGACGCCGAACGCGCCGCACGACAGGTTGACGAACGTGTAAGGCAGCAGCGGCAGCACGCGCACGGCGATGATCGTCTCGAGACCGGCGCCAGCGACGGCGTCCTGCACGCGCCGCGGCGCGAAGCGCTCGACGACGTCGCGGCCGAGGAAGCGCCCCACGCCGTAGAAGACCAGCGCCGACAGCAGCGCACCGCCCAGGGCCAGCGGCACCGCCGCTGCCGGCGGGTACAGCAGGCAGGTCTGCAGGATCACGATCCACACCGAGACGAACAGCAGCCCAGCGACAAGGAAGGTCAGGATCAGCGCGACGGGCAGCAGCGGGCTCAGAAGCACCGGCGCGAGCAGCCGCTGCAGATCGGCGACGGAGCTGACGTCGCGCAGCGGCGTCCACGCCCACAGGGCGGCGATGGTCGCGAGCAGCGCGACCACGACGACGACACGGGCAGGCAGGCGCGACCGCGACGACACAGCGCCCCGCTATACAGCGCCCGCCGCCGTCCGTGAGCGACCGCGGGCGGCGATGGCGCTTGCCTCGCGGCCGGTGGGCCGGGATGCTCCCGGCGATGACGACGAGTGACGATGCCACGGCGGCCCCGCCGTGCCCGACCGCCGCGGTCTGGGCGACGCCCGCCGGGCGCGTGGCCCGCCGCCTGCTCGGCGCCAGCGGCGGGATCCCCGAGGGCGTCGACGCTGCGCTCGTCGCTCTGCGTGCCGAGGCCGTCCCCGCGTTGCTGGCCGTCGTCGACGAGGCCGTCGCGCGCGACGATGCACCGGCGTTGCGGCACGCGGCGCTGTGGCTGGCGGCGCTGCGGGCTCGCGCGGCGCTGCCGACGTTGTGTCGGCTCGTCATCGACGGAGCCGCGGGTGGCGACGCGCTCGTCGTCGTCGCCCGCGCCCTCGTCGAGCTGGTCGGGCCGGCCGACGTCAGCGACAGCGCCGTGCGCGCCGCGCTCGAGCAGCTCGCCGGCGCCGCCGATCGGGCGGCCCGGGCCTTCGCCGCCGAGGCCTTCGCCGCCCTCGGCGATCCCCGCAGCCGGGCGCGCGTGGAGGCGCTCGCCGACGACCCCGACAACGACGTGCAGGACCGCGCGCGCGCCGCGCTCCGCCGCTTCGTCGACCGACCGGCGGCGCTCGGCGCCACAGTCACCCTCGACGACTTCGCCGCCCTCGCCGTCGCAGCCGGCGCCGGTCACGGCGGGGCGCTCCAGCCGCTCCTCGATGAGCTCGCCGACCCGCGGCGGCCGGTCCGCGACGCCGCCGTCGCTGCGTTGGTGCGGGCCGGAAGACCGGCGGTGCCGTTCCTGATCGACCGCTTGAACCAGCCGCTGCCGCGGGCGCGGGTCGCAGCGGCGCTCGCCCTCGGCCGTCTGCAGCCCCCTGAGGCCACCGGGCCGCTGCTCGTCGCCGCCACCGCTCCCGCCGCCACCGTCGACGAGGCCGAGCTGCGCCCGGTGGCACTGCGGGCGCTCGCCCACTGCCTGACCGGCGCCGAGCAAGGCCTGTCGCCCTCGCTGCTGCCGCTGACGCGCGATCCCGACCGCTTCGTGCGCGCCGCGGCGCTCTTGTGCCTCGGCAGGCTCGCCGACCGCGCCGGCATGCGGGCGGTGGCGCTGGCGCTGTTCGACGACGACCCCTTCGTAGTCGAGAGCGCCGCCATCGCGCTGTCCGAGGGCGTGCGCGAGGGCGACGCCGAGCTCGTGTTGCCCCTGCTGCGCGCCCTCGTCCCCTCGTCACCGCCGCGCGCGGTGCGGCCCGCGGTGAAGGAGGCGATCCTCATCGCCCTCGGCCGCATCGACGTGCTGGACGACGCGCTGCGGGTGCGGGTGCGTCACGTCGTGCGCGCCGACGTCGACGCCGCCACCGCCAGCGCCCGCAAGGCGGCCATCGTGCTGCTGGAGCGCAGCTTCGCCGCCGACGATCCGCCGCCGCTGCCGCTGGTCGATGCCGTGCTCGCGCGCACGGGCGACGCCCACCCCGACGTCCGCGTCGTCGCCGCGAGCTTCGTCGCCCGGCACCTGCCGCCGGGCATGGGGGGCGCGGTGGCGACGCTGGCGCGGGCGTTGGCGCGGCGTGAGCGTGCGCTCTCCTTGCTGTGTGTCGAGGCCCTGCGCCGCCACGACACCGCGCCGGCGCGCGCCGCATTGCTCGCTGCGTTGCGGGACGACGACGAGGTGGTCGCTCGATGCGCGCGTGACCTGTACCGCGCGTTCTCGCCAACGACGACGACCTGGACCTTCACGCCGCGCGCCCCGACGCACCCGTCGCCGTCGACTGGGACGGGATCCGCGAAGAGGCGGCCGGCGGCGGTGTCCGACGGCCGCGCGGTCGTCGAGGCCCGGTTCGCGGCCGACGACGAACCTGGCGGCTGACGGCGTCGCTGGCGTCCCCGCTTCGTGGGGCGCCGTCGCGGTTGATGAACGTGAGGGTGCCTAGGTTGCGCTCGCGCAGCGCCGGCTCGAAGGCCGCGCGGTCGCCGACGAGGACGACCACGAGGTCGTCCTCGACGAGCGCGCGCTCCGCGGCGGCGTGCACGTGCTCGAGGGTGGCGGCGTTGACGCCCTCGAACAGCTTGGCGTGGTGGTCGAGGGGCAGCCCGAGGTCGAAGAAGCCGGCAGCGAGCGCCACCTGCTGGGGCGGCAGCGACGAGAGCGCTGGCAGCGACCGGCTGTAGAACGCGCGCCCGAGGGCGAGCTCGGCGGCGGTGATGCCGCTCGTCCGCAGCGCCTTGAGCTCGTCCAGGACCGCGACGACGGCGTCGACGGTGTGGGCGGTCTCGATGGCGCTGTCGATGACGAAGGCGCCGGCCACCTGCTGGGCGTCGAGCGCCGAGCGTATCTGGTAGGTCCACTTTTTCTCTTTGCGGAGCTTGAGGTTGAGGCGCGACGAGAACATCCCGCCCACCACGGCGTTCAGGACGATGAGCGCCGGCTCGTCCGAGTCACCGGCGCTCAGCACGGGGCGACCCACGCGGACCTGCGTCTGCGTCGCGCCGGGCACATCGACGACGACGAGCTGAAGGCCGGCGCGCGCCTTCGGCGCCGCGGGCGGCTTGCTGGGTTTGGCGCTGCCGCGCCAGCGCCCGAAGTGCTTCTCGGCCAGGGCGCGGGCGTCCTCGAGCGTGACATCGCCGGCCAGCAGGAGCGCGGCGGTCTTTGGCCCCACGTTGTCGCTCCAGAAGCGCTTGACGCTCTGGATCTTCAACTTCTCGACGGCGCCGGGCGTCCCGCCGAGGGGTTGGCCGTACGGGTGGTCGGCGCCGTAGGCGGCGGCGGCAAACACGTCGTCGGCCACCGCGTCCGGGTCTCCGGCCCGGGCCTTGAGCAAGGTGACGCGCGCAGTCTTCACCCGCTCGAAGTCGGCGGCGGCGAACGTCGGCTTCTGCAGGATGAGCGCGATGAGCTCGAGCGCCTTGTCGGCATGCTGCGTGAGGAAGCGCGCGTCGACCGTGCCGCTCTCGCGCCCCCCCGACGAGGACAACTGCGAGCCGATGTCGGCGAACGCGTTGTCGAGGGCCGCAGCGTTCAGGGACCCCGCGCCTTCGTCGATCAGAGCCCACGTCAGCTGCGCTAGGCCGCTCTCGCGGCCGTCGAGCACCGACCCTGCCCGGACGACCACCGCGGCGTCGATGGTCGGCAGCGAGTGGTCCTCGGCGACGATCACCGTCAGGCCGTTCTTCAGCTCGAACTTCTGGAAGGTCGGCAGGGGCGTGATCGGCAACGGCCCCGACGGCGGTCGAGCGGCGCGCCAGGGCTCGTCGGGCGCCGTGCGCCGGTCATTCATGGGGGACGTCGTCGTCGTCGCGCAGGCCGCGCCGAGGAGCGCCAGTGCGCATGAGGCCGCGACGATGAACCCGCCGCGCCGACGGCGGGACCAGGGGCAGGTCACGGGGCCTCCTTGGTGCCGGGCGCGCCCGTGCTTGGAGCGGCCGCCGCGTGCGACGTCGCCTTCGGGACCGCCACGAGGATCGCGCGACGGTCCTTCACGAGATGCTGGGCCAGAGCCGCCATGACCGCGTCGGCCGTGATCGCGCGGTAGTGCGAGAGCTCGGCCGAGAACGCTCCGGGGTCGCCGGCGTAGTGGTTGTCATTCTGGAAGACGTCGGCCCGGGCCGCGGTCTCCTGCAGGGCGAACACGCGCTCGCTCTCGATCCGCTTCACGGCGCGGGCGACGTCCTCGGGCGCTACCGGTACGTCGGCGAGATAGTCGAGCTGCGACTGGATTGTGTTCAGCACTTCGTCGGGGGCGACCTCGGGGCGAACGGTCGCCATGATGCTGAAGGTCGAGACCTCGGCCATCGCCTGCTGCACGACGGCGACCTCCACCGCGAGATCGCTCTGCACGAGCAGGGCGTCCCGCATCTTGCTCGCGATGCCGTCGCCGAGGACGCGGGCGAGCACCTCGACCTCGCGGTGGCCGGGCTTCCCGCGCCCCGGGGTGAGCCACAGCATCTCGACGAGCGGCACCGTACCGACCGCCTCTTCGTGGTCGATGCGGAGCTCTTGCGTCAGCGTGGGCGCCGCCACGGCACGCGGCCGGGGGCGCGGCCACGGCGGCAGCGTGCCGAAGTACTTGTCGACGAGGGCCCGGGTCGCGAGCGGGTCGATGTCACCGGCGATGCACAGGGTCGCGTTCGACGGCGCGTAATACGAGTCGTAAAACCGGCGGACGTCGTCGAGGGTGGCATTGTCGAGGTCGGCAATCGAGCCGATACCCATACCGCGGTAGGGGTGGCTCGGCGGAAACACCGCGTGCCAGAGCTTCTCGCGCGCGATCCCGTAGGGCGCATCCTCGAACCGCTGTCGACGCTCGTCCTTCACGACGGCCCGTCGCTCGTCGAGGACCGCGGTCGACAGCGCTGGCGCCAGCCAACCCATCCGGTCGGCCTCGAGCCACAGCGCAAGCTCGAGCTCGTTCTTCGGGACCGTCTCGAAGAACGCGGTCCGGTCGAAGTCCGTCGTCCCATTCAGACCCGAGACGCCGACCTCTTCAAGGTATCTGGCGTGCTTGTCTCCGGGGACGTGCGCGCTCCCCTGAAACATCAGGTGTTCGAACAGATGCGCGAAGCCGCTCTTGCCTGGCTCCTCGGCGAAGGCGCCGACGTGGTACCACACGTTCACCGCCACCAGAGGCTGGCGGTGGTCCTCGTGCAGGATGACCTCGAGTCCGTTGTCGAGGGCGTACTTCACGAGCGCCAGCGACGGCGTCGTCGCTCCCGCCGTGCTCACGCTTCCGGTCGTCGTCGCGACCGTGGTCGTGGTTGTCGTCGCGGTCGTTGCGGTCGTGGACGTCGTCGCCTCACCAGCGAGAGCCGCAGTCGACGCGAGCGCGGCGGCCGCGAACCGTGCCTTCCAGGTCATCACTCCTCCGACCGACCAGGCTC
Source organism: Deltaproteobacteria bacterium (assembly GCA_016874845.1). Lineage (GTDB taxonomy): Bacteria > Myxococcota > UBA727 > UBA727 > VGSZ01 > VGSZ01. The sequence goes on along the minus strand of VGSZ01000189.1, from coordinate 2,515 downwards.
TCGGGGCGAAGACGGCCGCCGCACGGCGCGTCGGACCGCTCGTCGGCAGTCAGCGCGCGGCGATGAGCGTGTACGTGCGCTCGACCGAGCCCTGGTACACCTGACGCGGGCGGCCGATCTTGTTCGCCGGATCCTTCTGCATCTCGCGCCAGTGCGACATCCAGCCCGGCAGACGGCCCATCGCGAAGAGTACGGTGAACATGTTCACCGGGATGCCGATGGCCTCGTAGATGATGCCCGAATAGAAGTCGACGTTCGGGTATAGCTTGCGGCTGATGAAGTACTCGTCCTTCAGCGCCATCTCCTCGAGATCCTTGGCGATCTCGAGCCGCTTGCTCTTGACGCCGAGCTTGCTGAGGACGTCGTCGCAGGCCTTCTTGATGATCTTCGCCCGCGGGTCGAAGTTCTTGTACACGCGGTGGCCAAAGCCCATCAGCCGCGTCGTGTCGTTCTTGTCCTTGGCGCGCTCGAGGAACGTGCGACCGGTGAGCCCCTCGCTCTCGATCTTGGCCAGCATCTCGATGACTGCCTGGTTGGCGCCGCCGTGCAACGGGCCCCACAGCGCGTTCACGCCGGCGCTGATCGAGGCGAACACGTTGGCCTTCGACGAGCCGACGATGCGCACTGTGGACGTCGAGCAGTTCTGTTCGTGGTCGGCGTGCAGGATCAGCAGCAGGTCGAGCGCCTTCGCCACCGTCTTGTCGACGTGATACATTTCGCACGGCGTCGCGAACATCATCTGCAGAAAGTTCGACGTGTAGTCGAGGCTGTTCTGTGGATACATGAACGGCTGACCGATCGAGTGCTTGTGGCTATACGCCGCGATGGTCGGGAACTTCGCGAGCAGCCGGTACGTCGAGATCTCGACGTGGCGGTCGTCGTCGGGGTCGAGGCTGTCCTGATAGAACGTCGACAGCGCGCCGACGACGGCGGCGGCGACGGCCATCGGGTGCGCGTCCTTGCGGAAGCCGGCGTAGAAGCGCTTGATGTCTTCCTGCAGCATCGTGTGCCGCGTGACGTGCTGCGTGAACTCGGTCAGCTGCGTCTGCGTCGGCAGCTCGCCGTGCAGCAGCAGATAGCTGACCTCGAGGAACGACGACTTCTCGGCGAGCTCCTCGATGGGGTAGCCGCGGTAGCGCAGGATGCCGCGGTCGCCGTCGATGAAGGTCACCGAGCTCTGGCACGAGCCGGTGTTCATGAAGCCCGGGTCGATGGTGATGAGCCCGGTCGCCGCGCGCAGCTTGGCAATGTCGATGGCGATCTCGCCTTCGGTGCCCTTGATGACCGGCAACTCGAGGGTCTTTCCGTCGTAGGTCAGGGTGGCCTTCTCACTCATCGCGAAACCTCTCTGGCGCGGCCGGCGACGTCGCCGGAAGGAGGGCTCTGGGGAGCCACGCGGACGATACCCGAAGGCGACGCGTCACGTCGACCATGGCCTGCGATGCGCCCCGGGCTGCCATGGGTTCAGCCGAGGAGGTCGCCGGCGATCATCCGCAGGCGGCGCAACGCTTCCAGCGGGCGGTGTTCGGCGTCGGTCATCACTGATCCGGCGACGCCGCCGGCCCACGGGCTCTGCTTCGGCGCGTCGGCTGCGGCGAGTCCCCGCGCGAGGTTGGCGATCACCTGCTGGGCGGTTGCGACGTTCTGCTTCAGCGTCGCGACGACAGCCTCAACGGACACCTCCTTCTCCGACGTGTGCCAGCAGTCGTAGTCGGTGGGCAGCGCGAGGGTCGCGTACGACAGCCCGGCTTCGCGGGCCAGGCGCGCCTCGGGCATGTTGGTCATGCCGATCACCGACACGCCCCATGACCGGTACAGCAACGACTCGGCGCGCGTCGAGAACTGCGGCCCTTCGATGCACAGGTACACGCCGCCGTCGTGGGTGGTCGTGCCGGTCTCCTGCGCCGCCGCGAGCACGAGGGCCCGCAGCGTCGGGCACACCGGGTCGGCGAACGAGATGTGGCCGACGACGCCGTCGCCGAAGAAGGTGCGCGGGCGGGCCACGGTGCGGTCGATGAACTGGTCGGGGACGACGAGGTGACCTGGGGCGATCTCCTCCTTCATCGAGCCCGTCGCCGACACCGACAGCACGAACTCGCAGCCGAGGTGCTTCAGCGCCGCGACGTTGCCCCGGTAGTTGACCTCGGTGGGCGTGAAACGGTGGCCACGACCATGCCGCGGAAGGAACGCGACGCGGATGCCCGAGAGGGTGCCCACGACGAGATCGTCGGAAGGCATGCCCCACGGCGTGTCGACGGCGATGGTGGTGCGTTCGGTGAGACCGGGGATGTCGTACAGGCCGGAGCCGCCGAGGATGCCGAGCAGGTGCTTTTCGTTCGTCATTCGGCGCTTCTATCAGCGCCCTGCGCCACGTCACACTTTGCGGCGCCCGGTGTTCGCCCGGCGCGCTCTGGCGAGCGGGGGCCGTCGCTGGTAGCCGCCCGGTGTGTCGTCGACCATGCGCCGACAGGGAGCTGCCGCGGGCTGGGCGTGGGCCACCGTCGTCGCGGCGTGC
>VGSZ01000188.1 GCA_016874845.1 Deltaproteobacteria bacterium | reverse complement strand
CGACGAGCTCGACGATGCCCGCCGGCGTGAAGCGCTCGTCGAAGGCGCCGGCAGCGCGCTGCGGCCGCGCCGTCGGCGGCGACGGGGCGCCGGTGTCCCAGACGATGGTCGTCTGCAGGACGCCGCAGACGAGGTCGTCGGCGGTGACGTACTGCAGCGCCACGGTGACCGCGCCACCGGGCAGCCCCGCAAGGTCGACGACGCCGGCGCCGGCGGTGGCCAGTGACCGGCGCGGCCGCTCGGCCTCGTCGGCGTCCTCGGCGAACGGCGTACTGGCGCGCACGCGCAGGCGCGCGACCGCGACGCCGCGCACGGCGGCGCGCACCGCCAACTCGCGGAAGAACTCGCGCGACAGGCAGGGGTTGTCGTCGATGCGGCCGACATCTAGGGCGCCGCCGCGGCTCGGCAGCGACAACGCCAGCGGGCCGGCTACGACGCCGCAGGCGACCCTCGCGACAGCCTCGACCGGCAGGCGCCGCTCGGTGGCCGGCGCCGCTGCCTTCACGACGTAACGCTCGCCGGCGAGGGTCGCTGGCATCGCCGCCAGCGGCACGCGGCCGTCGTCGCCGGCGAGCGTTTCGGTCCGATAGGTTCGGGCGCCTCCGTCGAGCACCGCCGTGACGACAAGCCCCGCGTGGCCAGTGTCGCCGGCGGCGCTCTCCTCGCGACGGGCGACGACTTCGATGGTCCAGACGGCCAGCGGCAACGACAGCCTGTCTGCGGGCAGCGGCGCGCTGCGCGGTGACCATGACGCGCTGCTCGGCCGCCAGACCGTCGACGCGGAAGTCGCCCGCAGCGTCGGTGGTCGTGCGCGCCAGCTCGGCGTCGTCTTCGTCGACGATCACGACGCTGGCGCCCCCATCGTGCTGCCCGAGCGCTGCGGCCCTCTCGTTTTCCATCACCTCCGTGATGGTCGCGCGCAGCGACAGCTCGAGCGGCGGGGTGGCGACCTCGGGCTCGTTGCCGGCGAGGTCGCGGACGAGCGCGCGCAACGACACGCGCTCGCCATGCGTCAGCGCCGACAGCACCAGACCGACCCGCGACGGCTCGCCGTCGGACGGCGGCACGGCGGAGCGGTTGTCGAGCGCGACCACGTCCAGCAGCTGGCTGGCATCACCTCGCACGACGAAATCAGCGACGCGAGCGCGCCCCCGACCATGAACGAAACCCGCGAGCCGATGTTGCGCGTAGCGCTCGCTGCACTCTCTTGACGCCCGACCGTCGTCGCGCGCCGCGCGACGGTAGAGCGCCCGCCCCCGCTGGTTCTTCGTGACAGACCTCGCGGATGGTTCGAAGGGGCGCCGCGCGGTGTCGGCGCCAACGATGACCGGCGCTGCCCGGACATCGGTGCGTGGCGCGGAACCCATCGCCGCCGACCGGCGCGCCGCGTACGGGTTTGCCGCTATCCTGCCGTCCTCGTGTCGAACGTCGCCGTCGTCCCTGCGCAGCCCCACGGGATGATCGCCGTGGTGGATGCGCTGCAGGCCAGGGACGTCGTCGATGCTGTCGACGCCGCCGCTGCGCACTGGACGCGGCGGGGCATGTTCCCGCTCGACTTCTACACGCTGGGCGCCGCCAGCTACCTCGACGCCATCGCCGACGTCGACGCCTACGCCGAGCGCGCCGTCGCGCTGAACCCGGTGCTCGCGGCGCACTTCGCGGGCCTGTACGACGTCGTGATCGCGCGCCTGTCGACGGTGTTCGGGCCGTGCGCGCTGTGCACGCCGCTGGCCTACCCGGGGTTCCATGTCTTCGGGCACCGCCCCGGCCATGAGAACAACCGCGTGACGATCCAGCTGATGCAGGGCCTGTCGGCGTCGATCCACTCCGACCGGCAGTTCGAGCCCCACGGCGCCGTGTGGGCTCGCTTCGCCGACGTCGACCTGCAGCAGACGATGACGTTCACGCTGGCGCTCGAGCTGCCGACGCGCGGCGGCGGCCTGTGCTTCTGGGGCGATCCGAGCGTCGCGGTCTATGACGACGACGGCGACTACGCCCGCTACCTGAAGCGCGACGTCGACTTCCGCGGGCAGAAAGGCGTCGAGCCGCCGTGCGTGATCCCCTACCGCGTCGGCGCGCTCTTCTACTTCCTCGGCGCGGGTCGTCACGTCATCGCACCCTCCTGGAACCTGTCGCCGACCGATCGACGGATCACGCTGCAGGGGCACGGCACGCGCTGCGACGGCGTCTGGCGCCTCTATTTCTGATCCTCTTCGACCACGCTCTCCCCGAGACAACGACGGTGAAGTCCGATGAACGACGCGACGCCCCCGCCTGCAAACCCCGACGACCTTCAGCTCGTGGCCTTGACCTTCGACAACGCGCCGGTGCTGGCGCAGCTGTTCGAAGAACGCGACGTGTGGCGCAACTTCGGCTACGAGTGCGCGCCGTCGTCGTTCGCCTTGCGGCTGCGGCTGCGTCAGGGGGACGTGACCGGCTTGCTCTTCTATCGCTCATCCACGCAGCGCTACGTCGGCTTCGCCCTCGCCTTCGGGGTGCCCGGGCCACAGGCGTCCCTCGAATTCGCCATCGCCGTCCCTGACCCCGCCGAGCGCCGTCGCAACATCGGCAAGATCGTCGGCATGAAGGCCGTGTCGTGGTTCTTCGGCAACGAGCTGTGCGCGAAGCTCTGGGCCTGGGGTGATGCGAAGAACACCGCGATGGTGGCGCTCGTGAAGTCGTGCGGCTGGGAGATCGTGGGCTACGAGCAAGGCGGCCGGCAGATGGTCGACGGCCCCGCCGACGCCGTCGAGGTGCGGATGACCCGCGAGGGGTGGCTCGCGTGGTGCGCGACGCAGCGGACCGGGTGAGACAGGCGAAACGTCGTCGTCAGAGCTGGGCGTGCTGCCAGCGCCCGCCGGCGAAGCGCCACGCCGTGGCGGCAAGCAGCAGCGCCCCGTAGATGGCGGTGGCGTACCAGCAGCCGAGCAGGCCGAAGCCCGCCGGCACGGCGAGCACGAAGGCCAGCGGCACCAGGCAGAAGAAGTGCAGCGTGAACTCGACGACGGCGACGAAGCGGCTCTCGCCGGCGCCGTACAGCGCCTGCGTCAGCACGAGAGCCGCGGCAGCGATGGGGGCGAGCACGCCCGAGAAGCGCAGCGACGGCAGCGCGACGGCGACGGCGGCGTCCTTCAGCCGCTCGACCTTGCCTTCCTCGCTGGGCAGGAACAGACGCATCAGCTCCTCGGCGAACAGCGCGAGCAGCGCGCCGAGCACGCCCATGACGACGATGATCAACAGCACGCTCTGCCAGCCGTAGCGGGTGGCCAGCTGTGGCTTCTTTGCGCCCAGCGACTGCGCCACCAGCGTGGCGGTCGACGTGCCAAACGCGATGCAGGTCATGAAGACGACCATCAGGATCGTGATCACATCCCAGGCCGCGGCGGCGTTGGTGCCAGGGACGCCCTGTCGCGCGTCGAGGTAGGCCGGGATGCGCAGGAACAGCGCGAAGCCAGTCATCACGACCACCGTGGCCATGCCCGAGAACACGCTCAGCACCGCGATCCGTCTGGTGACGCCGAGGTCGAGGTTGCGCGGGTTCCAGGCGAGGAAGCGGCGGCGGTCGCCGGGGTGAAGCGTGTAGACGAGCATCATCAGCGCGCCGACGCCGGCGGACAGCACCGCCGCCCAGGCAGCGCCGGTGACGCCCAGGGCGGGGGCGCCGAGGTTGCCAAAGACCAGCAGCCAGCACAGCCCCAGGTTCACGACGTTCATCGTGATGGCGACGACCATGTGCACGTGGGTGCGGCCGATGCCGTCGTAGAACGACTTCAGGGACGCCGTGAGCACCATCGGCAGGATCCCGAGGAAGCGCACGCGGCAGAAGTCGATGCCGATGGTCTGCACCTTGGGGTCGTCGTGCATCAGGGGGAAGAGCAACGGCACGGCGGCGGTGGCCACCGCGGTGGCGATGAGGGCGCTGCCCATGGCGAGCACCGCCGAGTTCGTCAGCACGCGACCGGCGCCGGCGGCGTCGCCTTCGCCGTAGCGCCGGGCGGTCAGGGCCTGGGTGCCGACGCTGATCGCCGACAGGAAGCCGCCGAACGCCCACAGCAGGATCAAGGACGGACCCATCGCGGCGTGGCCCGGGACCGCCTGCTCCTCGGGGAGCCGCCCGATGAACATGCCGTCGACCTGGTTGATCAAGGTCTGCGTCAGCATGCCGATGATCACCGGCAGGCCCAGGGCGGTGATGCGCTTCAGCAACACGGGCTCGACGAAGCCGGCGCGTCCGGGGTCGTCGACGTAGATGCTCGCTGCGGCGCTGGTGGACGGCGCACCTTCCATCGTCGCGTGGTCGTATCGGACGGTCGCCGCTGCGGCAAGCGCGCGTTGAGGTGCCCGTCCGGCGGGCGCGCCGGGCGCGCCGGATGACGCCTGCGAACGGGGCACGGTGCCCCGCGTTGTCATCGACCGCTTCTGCCCTTGTGTCGGAATCGCCGACCCCGGTGGTCCGTTTCGCCCCTCGATCCCTCGCGCGGCGCTGCTCCCCCCAGCGGCGGCGCCGCGGTTTCGGCTTGCATGGTCGATTCGCCCTCTCTACGGTCCCGCGTCGTTGAACCGGCCCTTCTGCGGGAGTCCTCGATGTCGCTGTCCCATCTCGTCCGTCTTGTCCGTCTCGTCCCGCTCGGCGCGGCCATGTTGTTGCTCGGCACCATCGCCACCGCCTGCCCGGGGCCCGAGTATCCGAAGTGCGAGAGCGACGACCACTGCAAGAAGACCAAGGACGGCGGCGCCATCGACGAGTACTGCCTGTTCGGCCAATGTCAGGAGTGCGCCAAGGATGCGCACTGCGGCGCCGGCCGCGAGTGCGTAAAGGGCCGGTGCGAGCAGACGTGCGCGTCCGACGACCAGTGCGGCGAGGGCTCGGTGTGCAACGACCGGCGCTGCGTTACCGCCGAGTGTCGCTCCGACGACGCCTGCGGGGCCGGCGGTTCGTGTCAGGCGGGGCGCTGCCAGCGGGCCGGCACGACGGCCGGCGGCGCCACCGGCGGCACCAGCGCGCCCACCGATGAGGGCGTCGTCTGCGAGCGGCACAACGCGCGCGTGCAGTTCGACTTCAACACGAGCGACCTGCGGCCCGACGGGCGCGCGGTGCTCGACACCCTTGCGAAGTGCATGACGAAGAGCGGCGACTGGAAGATCACGGTCGAGGGCCACTGCGACGACCGCGGCACCCCCGAATACAACCTGAGCCTCGGCGAGAGCCGCGCCAAGAGCGTCAAAAAGTACCTGACCGCGCTGGGCGTCGACGATCAGCGCGTGCGCGTCGTCACCTACGGCGAGGAGAAGCCTCTCGATTCGTCCCAGACCGAGGACGCCTGGGCGAAGAACCGTCGCGGCGAGATCCTGTTCCACTGACGACGACCGACGGATGATGATCCCTCATCGCGCATCAGCATCGGGAGTCGAGATGAAGCGCGCGCTGCCGACCCCAGCCTTTGCCCTCGCCCTGCTCGTCGCCGTGCCGGGCTGCGTGCTGACCCGCGCCGAGGGCGACCAGCTGCGTGCCGACGTCGACGCGCTGAAGGACGAGACCGCGCAGCTGCAGAAGGAGCTCGCCGACCTCCGGGCGCGCGAGTCGGGACGGGTCGACAAGCTCGGCAAGCGCGTCGCCGAGCTCGAGGGCACGCTGTCTTCGCTGCGACAGGCCGACGCCGACAGCGGCGTTCAGCTCGAGAAGGTCGTCGCCGAGGTGCAGGCGCTGCGCGGCGAGATCGAGACCGCGCAGCACGAGATCGGGCAGCAGAAGGCCACCGTCGAGTCGATCCTCGCGCGGCCCCCGGTGGCGGTGGCCACCGCGGCGACGGCGCCCAAGGTGCAGGAAGACGCGAGCCGCCCGCCGCAGATCGACGGCGTCGACGTCCCCGCCGACGCGAAGTCCCACTATGACTTCGCCAAGCGCTTCTACGACGACAAGAAGTTCGGCGCCGCCGCCGACGCCTTCGACCTGTTCCTGAACCGTCACGGGCGCGAAGAAGACCTCATCGACAACGCCGCCTACTGGAAGGCCGAGAGCTACTACCAGCTCGCCGCGCAGGCCACCGACAAGACCGGGCGCGAGAAGGCCTTCAAGCAGGCCATCCTCTCGTACCAGCGCGTGCTCGAGACCCCGCGCAGCGAGAAGGCCGATGGCGCGCTGCTGAAGATCGGGCTCAGCTTCGAGCAGCTCGGCTTCGCCGAGGAGGCCCGCGTGTTCTACGAGGAGCTCCTGGCCAAGCACGCGAAGTCGCCCCTCGTCGGCGACGCGAAGAAGCGGATCGCGGCGCTGAAGACGCCGCCGCCCAAGAGGAAGAAGTAGTCGCCGGCGATGGCCCGTCTCCTCGTCGTCGACGACGAACCCGCCCACCGCGACAGCCTGCGGCGCATCTTCGAGCGCGCCGGCCATGAGGTCACGCTGGCCCGCGACGGCGACGAGGCCCTCGCGCTGCTCGAGCGTGTGCCGGTCGACGTCGTGCTCACCGACCTCGTCATGCCGCGCACCGACGGCATGGCGGTGCTGCAGGCGACGAAGCAGCTGCGCCCGCAGGCCGACGTCGTGCTGATGACCGCCTACGGCAACGTCGAGAACGCCGTCGCCGCCATGCGCCGGGGCGCCGCCGACTTCCTGACCAAGCCCACCCGCCGCGGCGAGCTGCTCACTTGCGTCGATCGCGTGCTCGAGCGCCAGCGCCTCGTCAGCGAGAACCGCGCGCTGCGCGCCGAGCTCGCCGACCTCGGCGCTGTCGAGGTCGGTCCCGGCGAGGTGCGCGGCCTGGCGCGGCTGGTCGGCGCGAGCCCCGCGCTGCAGGTGTTGAAGGGCACGCTGGCGCAGGTGGCGTCGACAACGGCGGCGGTGCTGTTCACCGGCGAGAGCGGCACCGGTAAGGAGCTGTGCGCGCGCGCGCTGCACGAGCTGTCGCCGCGCGCCGCCGGCCCGTTCGTCGCCGTGCACTGCGCGGCGCTGCCCGACACGCTGCTCGAGGCCGAGCTGTTCGGCGCCGAGAAGGGCGCCTTCACCGGCGCCGACGAGCGCCGCATCGGCCGCTTCGAGCGCGCCCACGGCGGAACGCTGTTCCTCGACGAGGTCGGCGACATCCCGCCGCCGATGCAGGTCAAGCTGCTGCGCGCGCTGCAGGAGGGCGAGGTCGAGCGCCTCGGTGGCCAGGCGCCCGTGAAGGTAGACGTCCGCGTCGTCGCCGCCACCCACGTCGACCTGCAGGAGCGGGTCAGGCAGGGGCGGTTCCGCGAGGACCTGTACTACCGCCTCGACGTCGTCAGCCTGCGCGTGCCGCCGCTGCGCGAGCGCGAGGGCGACGTCGCCCTGCTGGCGTCGACGTTCCTGACCCGCCACGCGGCCCGGCACGGGCGCCGCATCGAGGGCGTCGAGCCGCGCGCCTTGTGGGCGCTGTCGTCCTGGTCGTGGCCGGGCAACGTGCGCGAGCTGAGCCACGCCATCGAGCGCGCTGTCGTCCTGTGCCCCGAGGGCTCGGCGCTGCGCTTCGATGATCTGCCGCCGGTGGTGCGCGACGCGAGCCCCGGCGACGTCGCCGCCGCTGAGCGCGCGCTGCACTTCCGAGTCGGCCAGATGACGCTGCCGCAGATGGAGCGCGCCGCCATCGACGCGACGATGGCCTTCGTCGGCGGCGACAAGGTGCAGGCGGCCAAGCTGCTCGGCCTGTCGCTGCGCACGCTGTACCGCCGGCTCGACGACAAGCCCGGGGGTGCCGCCGCCGACGGCGGCGACGACGAGCCGTGAGAGTGCCGTGAGCGCCTGACGGAGGAGCGGCTGCGACCTGGTGGCCGGCCGTCGGCGCGCGCTCACGCCACGACCCGTGATCGACCTCGGACGCTCGGTGCGCTCCCCGGTGGTTGCCGCGTCTCGCTCGGTCCGTCCCCCGACTCTGACGGCGGGACCCAGGCGCGCGCTTGTCGACTGTCGGCGTTCCCGCTAACCAAACCAGCCATGAAGCTCGTCGACATCCTCGAGCCCGGGCGCGTCATCCACCGCCTGCAAGCGACGGCGAGAGACGAAGTCCTGCGCGAGCTGGTGCACCGCGGCTTCGTGCAGCGCGAGTGCAACACCGAGCTGGGTATCGCCGATGAAGACCGCGTCGTGCGCGTGCTGCTCGAGCGCGAGCGCATGCACTCGACGGGCATCAAGGACGGTCTCGCCATCCCCCACGGCAAGATCGAGCGGCTCGACGGCGTGCTCGCCTGCCTTGGCGTGTCCGAAGGCGGTGTCGAATTCGGCGCCCCCGACGGGAAGAAGAGCCAGATCTTCGTCGCGCTGCTGGCCCCCGAGAACGGCGCGGGGTTGCATCTCAAGGCGCTGGCTCGCACCAGCCGCATCTTCTCCGATGCGACGGTGACGCCGCGCCTGCTGGCCGCCCCGTCGGGCGACGAGCTGTTCTCGATCCTCGCTGCCGAGGATGCACGCTACGGCTGAACCCGTCGTTGTCGTCGTCGCGCCGTCACGCGCACGTGCCGCGTCTGTGGGGTGGACATGAAGTCGGTCAAGGTCGCCGAGATCGTCGACAGCGCCGCTGCCGATCTGCAGTTCGAGCTGCTCGCCGGGCGCGCCGGCTTCGTGCGCGTCATCAATGCCGTGCGCATCCAGAAGCCCGGGCTGGCCCTCACCGGCTACGTCGACTTCGTCCAGAAGAACCGCGTGCAGATCCTCGGCTCCACCGAGCTGACCTACCTCGACAAGCAGGCCCCGGCGGCGCGAAAGGCCGGCTGCGAGGCCTTCTGTGGCGTTGAGCCGGCGATGATCGTCTGCACCAAGGGCATGGCGGTGGCCCACGAGCTGATCGACGCCTGCGAGGCCAGCGGCACGCCGCTGCTGTCGACCCCGCAGACCACCGACGTGCTCATCGCGCGCATCGAGGGCTGGCTCGAAGACCGACTGGCGCCGCAGACGACGATGCACGGCGTGCTGCTCGAGGTGTCGGGCGTCGGCGTGCTGCTGCTCGGCAAGAGCGGCATCGGCAAGAGCGAGTTGGCCCTCGACCTGGTGCAGCGCGGCCACCCGCTGGTCGCTGACGACATCGTCACGATCCGTCGACGTGGCGCCGAGACGCTGTATGGGCAGGGCTCGGGGCTGACGCGCCACCTGCTCGAGATCCGCGGCCTCGGCATCATCAATGTCAAGGACCTGTTTGGCGTGTCGGCGGTGCGCGAAAAGAAGCGCATCGATCTGGTCGCCGAGCTGGTCGAGTGGCGCGCCGACGAAGAGTACGACCGCCTGGGGCTCGACGAGCGCTTCTTCACCATCCTCGACGTCGAGGTGCCGCTGATCACCGTGCCCGTGCGGCCGGGCCGGAACATGGGCGTGATCGTCGAGGCCGCCGCGCGCAACGAGCTGCTCAAGAGCATGGGCACGCACTCGGCGCTCGAGCTGCAGGAGCGCCTCGTGCGCGAGCTGGCGCGCGGCCATGTCAAGTCCGACGTCGAATAGCGGTCATCGACGTGCGCGCGTTCCTCGAGCTGGTCGACTGCGCCACCGACGTACGTTGCTCGTTGCGTCCCGGCGAGCGCGTTCGGATCCGCGCCGGCCGCCCCCTCGTGGTCGGCTCCGCCGCCCACGATGACGTCAGCGTCGTGTCGCCCCGTCGTCGTCACGCGCTGTGTGCATTCGCGGACGAGGGTGATCAAGTCGTCGTCAGCGCGCGTGCTGGGGGCGGCGTCTTCGTTCGGGATCGCCCGCTCGGGGAGAACCCTTTTGACCTCATCGACGGCGACGTCATCGACGTTCGCGACGACCTGCGGCTGCGGCTCGTCGTTGTGCCGGACGCCGCTGGCTTTGACACCGACGTCGCTGTCGCCGGTCGCTGGGTGGTCTTCGACGAGGGGCCGCGGAGCGCGCGCTGCGTCCCCGTCGACGATCCTGGTGGTCCGCCCCGACGGCTGCTCGGGCTCTCGGGCCCTGACCCGCTGCGCCGCTGGCGAAGACTCCTCGCCGCTGGCGGTGGAGCCACGGCGGTGCGCGAGCAGTGGGACGACGGCGACCGCCGGCTCGTGGCCATCGACGACGTCGCCGGCGCGTCCCTCGACGAGCTGCTGGCGGCGGCGGCGGCGCAGGGCGCGACGCTGGACGCCCCGTTCATCGCCGCGCTGCTGCGGCCGTCGCTGCACACCGTCGCGTCGACGCGGCTCGAGGTGTTCGTCGATGCGCGGTCGTGGCGCGTCACCATCGACGGCGCCGTCGTCTTCGACGGGTTCGTGCAGGCCGCGCTCGCCGGCGTCGGTCCGTTCCTGCACTCGCGGCCCCCCGGGCAGCTGCTCGTCGACGCCCTCGTCGATGCCGCCCGCCGCGGCGCGGCGATCCCCGGAGAGGTCTTCGTGCTGCGCGGCCCGCTTGAGGCGCCCGCACCCAACCCGCCCGCCGCGCGGGCCATGACGGCCCTCGAGCGCGTACGGCGCTGGGTCGACGAGCAGCCGCCGGTGTCATCGTCGGCGTGGCGCGGCCTGCTCGCCGGC
>VGSZ01000187.1 GCA_016874845.1 Deltaproteobacteria bacterium | reverse complement strand
AGGCCCGCGACGACGGCGGGCCGGCCTACCAGGTGGCGGGGCTGCGCGGCCGCCTGTTCGTCGACGACGGGACCTTCGTGCGCGCCGAGGTGGCCGCCAGCCGCGGCGTCGACGCTGGCAACTTCTTCTCTGCCGACGGCGGCCTGTCGTGGGCGACGCTCGGCGCGCCGCTGGCCCCGGCGCCACCGTCGTCGTCGTCGTCGCCGCCGCCGGACGCGCCGGCGGGCGCGCCGCGGGCGCAGCAGGGGCTGGCGTTCAAGGTCGACGGCGCCGTGCGCTTCGGCGAGCGGCTGGGCCGCGCCCCCGAGGACGGCGTCGCGCGGGGGTGGGTGCAGGCGCAGGACGCGGGCTACCAAGGCGGCGGCGCCGCGATCGTCGAGCAGGGCCAGACCAAGTGGGGCGGCGAGACCCTGTGGCGCCTGACGGCAGAAGACGAGCTGCACCTGCGCTACGACGGCGTCGTCAGCGTGCTGTCCTCTTCGTCGACGATGACGGCCCCGCCGAGCGGGGCGCGCACGCTGCGACGGCAGGTCGTCACCGGCCGCTACGCGCGCACGGTGGCGCCCGGGCTCGTCGTGGCGGGCGAGGCCGGCGCCGGCGTCTCCGCCGACAGCGGCGTCTCCGCCGACAGCGACGATGTCGACGACGGCCCGCGCGCGTTCCCCACCGCGGTGGCGGCGGCGGCGGTCGACTGGGCGCCGCTGTCGACGCTGTCGCTGCGCCTGCGGCAGGAGATCATCGGCCTCGGCGATCCGCGCCAGCTGCGCGCGCCCGCCGACCACCTCGTCAGCCACGCCGGCGCGCGCTGGCAGTGGACCGACGCGCTGTCGTTCGACGTTGACGGCGGGCTCCGCTGGTCGGGCGAGCACCAGGCGCAGGCCGGCGTGGGCCTCGCCGTCGACCACGACGACCGCGTCTACGTGCGCCAGCGCGTGGGCATGCTCGCGCCGCCCCACGGCGCGTCGTCGTCGGGGCGCCTCGCGCCATCGGCCACCACGGCGCTCGGCGCCGAGCGGACGCTGGCGCCCGGCAGCCGGGCCTACGGCGAGTACCAGCTGCAGTCGGCGTTCGGCGCCGAGCAGGTCCGCGGCGTCGTCGGCGTCGACGGGCGATGGCAGCTGCCGTTCGGCGTGTCGGTGGGCCTTGGCTACGAGCGCATCGCGACCCTGGCTGGCGCGGTGGCGCCGCCGTCTTCGCCGCCGGCTTCGCTGGCGTCATTGCCGTCGTCGGTGTCGCCGGCGTTGTCCGACGGCACGTTCTACGCGGCGCCGGGGATGAACGGCGGCGGCGACTGGTCGTGGGGCGCGCTGACCCGCGACGCCGCGTCGCTGGCGGTGCAGTGGCGCCGCGCCGACGCCCTCGTCGCCAGCGAGCGGTTCGAGCTGCGCTTCGACGACGTCGACGAGGCGCGCGGCGGCCGCGACGTCTGGACGGCGCTGTCGATGACGGCGTGGGCGTGGAGGCTGACGACGGACTGGTCGCTGCTCGGCCGCTACGACCTGTGGCTCGCGCAGGAGGTCGCGCGCGGCGTGCGGCTCGCTGGCTTCGAGCAGGGACACCTGGGCGTCGCCTATCGCCCGGTGACCCACGACGGCCTGTCGCTGCTGGCGCGGGTCGGTCGGCGCGTCGACGCCCGCCCGGCGGCCGTGGCCGGCGGGCTCGACGGCGTCGTGCATGCGGCGTCGGTGGAGCCGGTGTTGACGCTGCCGGTGCCGCTGCAGCTCGTCCAGAAGGTCGCGGTGAAGCACGTCGCGCGCCCGCCCGCCGGCGACGGCGACGCGGGTGACGATACGGGCGACGGTGACGGCGACGCCGTCACGCTGCTGTCGATAAGCCGCGCGAACCTGACGACGCTGGCGGCGCTGCGCGCCCTCGGGGTGCCGGTGCCGGCGGCGCGCGCGGGCGGCATCGACCTGATCGTGGGCGCCGAGTACCGCGTGCAGGGCGGCCTCACGTACGTCGGGCTCGAGCACGGCGTGCTGCTCGAGGCGCAGGTGGCGCTGGTGGATCAGGTGCGGCTGGGCGCCGGCTGGAACTTCACGCGGTTCTCCGATGACGAGCTCGACCCGGGCCGCGCCGGCGTCGTCGTCGTCGACCGTTCGGGCTTCTTCGTCCGCCTCGTCGGTGCCTGGTGACGGGTGGCGCGGTCGCGGCGGCGCGTGCGCGAGAGCGGGCGTCCGTGCGAGCCTGCGCTCCCTTGCGGGAGGTCGGCATGCTGCGCGTCGTTGTCTCGTCTGTGGCTGTGGTGGTGGCGGTGGCGGTGGCGGTGGTCCTCGTCGGCGCGGGGTGCGACAAGGCTGCTGACACGGCGGCTTCGGCGGCGTTGTCGGCGGCCACCGGCGTCGACGCGAAGGTCACGACCGCCGGCGGCGCGCCGCAGATGACGGCGAACTCCCAGCAGGACGGCGCGGCGGTCGCGCTGAACGTCGGCGCGGCGACGACGGCGCCCGCGGGATTTCCGCTCCCGGTGGTCGCCGGGCTGACGCTGCAGCAGTCGCTGTCGACGAGCGAAGGCGGCGAGGCGCGCTTCATGGTCAGCGGCACGACGACGAAGTCGGCGAAGGAGATCGCCGACTTCTACGAGCCCCTCCTGAAGGCCAGGGGACTCGAGGTCAGCCGCAACGACCTGAACATCGGCGGCACCGCGTCGGTGCACCTGTCGGGCGTGGCCGAGGGCCGACAGGCGACGGTGTCGATCACGAGCATCGGGCAGCTGAACATGGTGGCCATCACCACCGAGGGCGTGCAGTAACGACGCGCCGGGGCGCCGCGCGCGCTCATCATCGATCACATCGCCACCCGCATCGTCGCAGCGTCACCGGCCCTCACCCGCGGCTTCGCCGCTGCTCATACCCAACTCTGGGTGTGGGCCTGCTTCCACACGGCGTTACGTCAGGACGCGGTGCTGCTGCGCTTGAACCTCACGGCTCCCGTCTCCCAGAATTGGGAGAAGGGGTCAGGGGATGAGGGTCCGGTCCGGCGCAGGCGCTGAGTCCGGCGACGCTCGTCGAGGAGCCGGGATGTGTGGGAGCCTGAGCGCGCGCGGCGCCTCGGCGACGCGCGCGTCGCCGTCGCCGTCGCCGTCGATGGCGCTCAGGCCGCCTCCTTCGACAGGTCGCGCAGCACGCGCTCGACCTGGTGCTCGGTGACCTTCGCCGTCAGCTTCGACGACTCGTGACGGTCGCGCTCGGCCTTGGCCAGCGCGAAGCACGACGACACCGTGAACCACAGCCCGAGCCCGACGAACGCCCGCGGCCACACGTCGATGGGGAGCGCGTAGATCCCCAGGCTCGTCGACGCCAAGGAGAGGACGAACGCGATCCAGGTCTGGACGCGCCAGGCGGGGGTGTCGGCGTTGAGCGAGACGGTCGAGTGCATGCGGACCTCCATGCGCCCGCTCAATTCATCCGCCGTGCCGCCGCGGACCCCCGCCGAACTCCTTGAAAACGCGGGGCCAGGCCGCGAGCATCGCGACCGTAGGGGTACATTGGATGTACAGCACCGTCCTCTCGATGTTCACTGCCGGTACGTCCGGTGTGCAGTCAGTGTGCAGCTTCGCGGTAGCGTGCCGCCGATGAGCAAGAAGATCCCCGAGCCCGTGCGGGCCCGCGCGCGGGCGGTGGCGCAGCTCGCGGCGGCGAACCCGTTCACCGACGCGTGGACGACGGGGGAGCGCGCGGCGCTGGGCGACGCGTTCTCGCCCCGCGAGCGGCCGTGGAGCCTCGGCGCCGAGGCCGATGCCCGGCAGCGCAACGTCGAGGCGCTGGAGGCGCTGGCCCGCGAGCTGAGCGAGCGCCTGCGCACAGCGCTCGACGCCGGCGTCGCCACCGACGAGGACGCGGCGCTGTACCGCGAGGTCGCGCTGTTCGACCTGTACAGCCGCGCCATCCCCGCCCTCGACGAGCTGGTGCAGCGCGGCGCGCACAAGAAGGTGACGGCGTACGCGCCGCTCAAGGCCGCCTTCGAGCGCGCCTTCGCCGTCGACGCGCGGGCGCGGCCGACGTTCGCGGCGGCGCACTGGTTCGCCGGCAGCTTCCAGCTGCGGCGCGCGTTTCACCACACGTTCCGCTTCTTCGTCGGCGCCAGCCGCGCGAGCGCGCGCCTGCGCGGCGCCGTGTGGGAGGCCATCTTCACCGCTGACGCCGCCCGCTTCCGCCGCGCGCTGTTCGACCGCATGCGGGACGTGCCGACGTTGATCCTCGGCGAGACCGGCACCGGCAAGGAGCTCGTCGCCCGCGCCATCGGCCTGTCGGGCTTCGTGCCCTTCGTCGAGGACAAGCTCGCCTTCGCCGGCGACCCGGCGGCGGCGTTCTTCCCGCTGCACCTCGCGGCGCTGTCGCCGACGCTGGTCGAGAGCGCGCTGTTTGGTCACCAGCGGGGCGCGTTCACCGGCGCCCTCGCCGACCGCGACGGCGTGTTCGCGTCGTGCCCGCCGTGGGGCGCGGTGTTCCTCGACGAGGTCGGCGAGCTCGACGACGGCCTGCAGACCAAGCTGCTGCGCGTGCTCGAGACGCGCGACTTCACGCCGCTCGGCGCCGACCGGCCGCGGCGCTTCGTCGGCCGCGTGCTGGCCGCCACCCACCGCGACCTCGGAGCCGGCGTCGACGCCGGCACCTTCCGCCGCGACGTGTACTTCCGCCTCGCCGGCGTGGTCGTGCGCACGCCGACGCTGCGCGCGCGGCTGGCCGAGGGCGATGACGAGCTCGGCCCGCTGGTGGCGTTCCTCGCGCGGCAGGTCGCCGGCGACGTCGAGGGCCCCGCCCTCGCTGGCGCCGCGCGCGCGGCGCTGGCGCGCGTGCCGTCGTCGTACCCGTGGCCCGGCAACGTCCGCGAGCTCGCGCAGCACGTGCGCGCGCTGCTGGTGCACGGCGCGCTCGACGACGCGGCGTTCGTGCCGCGGTCGACGACGGCGCCGCCGGCGACGACCACCGCGGGTCCCATGCACGACGACGCCGGCGACGTCGACGACGGCTGGCTCGCGGCGGCGCGGGCGGGCGCGCTCACCGTCGACGAGCTGGTGACGCGCTACGTGCGCCACGTGCACGCGCGGGTGGGCACCTACGAGGGCACGGCCCAGCGCGTGGGGCTCGATCGCCGGACGGTGAAGGCGCGCGTCGGCTGACGCGCCCGCGCGCCCTGGCGTCGGCGGTGGGGCCCGTGATCGGCGCGCGGTCGCCCCGTCAGCGCAGGCTTGGCAACGAGAACGCGACTCCGGCCGGCGGCGTTGAGTTGGCGACGCCCGGCGGGCGACCCGTGGGCGCGCCGATGCAGAGGGCGCCGCCTTCCAGATCGAGGGAGATGCTGTTCCGCGTCAGCGGATCGAGCGGTTGTCCGCCGAAGAAGGGCGGCGTGATCACCTCCGCAAAGAAGCGCGTCGGTTCGTCGTCGGCGTCGTCGGCGTAGTTGGTCACCCGCGTCTGGCCGTCGTGCACGACGTCGGCGCCCGAGAGCACGGCGAGCCCGCCGCTGGCGATGGCGAGCGCGGCGCCGAAGCGCAGGCCCGGACCCGGGTCCCACGCCGGCACCGTGCCGACGAGCCTCCAGCGTTCACCCGTGTGTTGGTAGCGCCACGTCGCGCCGGAATCGTTGCCGCAGCTGTCGTCGCCGGGGACGCCGACCACAAGGACGTCGCCGAGGAGCGCGATGGCCTCGGCGTGGGTGTCGTCGAGGGACGGGCCCGCTCCGGGTGGCAGCTCGGGGAG
This sequence comes from Deltaproteobacteria bacterium, assembly GCA_016874845.1. Taxonomy (GTDB): domain Bacteria; phylum Myxococcota; class UBA727; order UBA727; family VGSZ01; genus VGSZ01. The sequence continues at coordinate 4,761 of VGSZ01000187.1, read as the reverse complement.
CGTCTCGACCAGCTCGTCCGTCGTCACGGTGGAGATCCCGATGCCAGCGCCCAGGGCGGTCGCCTCGCCCGGCGCCGTCGGGCCGGCGGCCCACGCGATCTGCGTGCCGCTGTTGGCGTTGCCGTCGACGGCGAGCGCGTACAGCGCCGTCCGCCTGCCGGCGAACAGCGGCCCGCCGGCCCGATAGCGCGGGGGCTGCGTCCCGTTGTCGTCGAGCATGTACACGTGGGCCCGGCCCGCCTCGCCGACGACGAGCACCGAGAGGTCGCGGTTGCCGACGAGCTTCGCGCCGAAGCCATGGGCGTCGTCCGGCGCGTAGATCGTGTCGACGATGACGGCCTGTGCGTCGGAGACGTCGAAGACGAGCACCATCGCGCGGCGCAGCGGCTCGGTGGGTCGAACGCTGACGGCCACCCGCCAGCCGCTCGCGTTCGGCGCCGCGGCGAACGCCTCGCCGAACCTGGCCTCGCCGACCTCCTGAACCAGCGCGCCGTCGACACTTTGCGGCAGACATACGGCGGGCGTCGCGTACCACGCGCACTGCATCGTCGGCGCGTCGTTCACTGCGCTGACGCAGGACTCGATCGTGTTGTGCTGTGCGCAGCGGTTGTGAAGATCAAGAAAATCACGCGTGTCCGTCGTTGCCATGAGCACCTCGACGATCGCGCCGGTCAGGTCGCTCGCCGAGGAGAACTGGGTCGAGACCAGACAAGAATCACCAAGCGACTCGACCGCTGTTCCGGTGTTCAATTCGCCGATGAAGGGGTCCGAAAGATCGTACTGCGAGATGCTCGAGTCACGCCTCGGCGCCTCGTCGGAGCGTCCGCGGGAGCGGCCGAACGTGATCAGCGAGGCGCACGCCGCGCTCCCCGTCGGGGCCGGGCGCACGAGCTCCGCCAGCTGCCGCTGCTGGTCGAACGACAGCGGTGTGCCGGTGACGATGCGCACGCGCCCCGGTGAGCCTTCGCCGCCCTCGCCTGCGACGGTGCTTTCGTTGGCTTCGACGTCGCGGTTGCCGCCGGCGCCGGGCGACGGCCCGGTGGACTGCTCGCCGGCGCTGTTGCCGCCGCCCTTCACCGACAGCTGCACGGCGCCGGTGCCCAAGCGAACGACGCCGCGTTCGGCCTCGAGGAACAAGGACCCGCCGGCGCCGGCGCCGCCGGTGGCGTCTTCGCCGACGGGCGCCGTCGTGTTGCAGCCCTCGGCGAGCAGCGCGGCGTTGCCGGCCAGCGTGATGGTTCCGGTGGAGCCGTTGTCGGCGAACGCGCCGAGGTACAGCGCGCCGCCCCCGGGCAGCCCCGGCGCCGCCCGTTCGCCGCTCCCGGTGGTGAAGAACAGCCCATCGCCCCCCGGCGCGCCACCGACGAGGTCGTGCAGGTCGGCGAAGCCCGCCGCCTGGCCACCGGCGCCGGCGGTGAACATGCTGGCGAGCAGCGCGGCCGCCGCCGCGCCGCGACCACCGCGGACGGTGTGGCCGCCGCCGCCGCCACCGGCCCCGCCATCCAGCGTGAAGTCGCCACCCAGCATCGTCGCCGACGCCCCGCCAGCGTCCTCGACCCAGCCCATCGCGCCGGGGCCGGCGACGGGCTGCGGGGGAGCGGGCGGGTCGCCGGGCAGGGGCTCGCGGAACGAGCAGGAGACATCGAGGGTGCCGGCGATGAGGATCTCGCCGGCGACGAACGCCACGGGGCCGCCGTCGGTCGCGATCCGCACGCGCGCGCCGCCGTTGATCTGCAGCTTGCGGACGCTCACGACCCACAGCCCCGAGCCCAGCCGCGTCGCCGTCACCGGGGCCGTCCCGCCATCGTCCCGCTCGAATTGCTGCATCCCTGACTCGAGGCGCAGCGTGCCGCCGCCCACGGGAGCGAAGTCACCGGTCGGCGCCGGCACGCTGTCGCCCACGTTCAACGCGTCGAGGCCGTAGACGCGACGCAGCTCGCCTTCGCCCTCGCCCTCGCCTTCGCCCTCACCTTCACCTTCACCCTCGCCTTCGCCTTCGCCTTCGCCTTCGCCTTCGCCCTCGCCTTCGCCCTCGCCATTGCCGTCGACGTTCCTGCAGCGGGCGATGCCTTCTTCGGCGACCGTCACGCAGGAGCGACCGGCGCCGCAGTCGTCGTCGCTGGCGCAGGCGCGATCGACGTAGACGTCGTCGCCGAAGAGCGTCGCGAACACCGGGTCGCAGCCGCCGAGCAGCAGCGCGGCGAGCAGGCCCCACGCCGCCCGCGACGGGAGCAGGAGCGGGCGATGCGTGGTGGTCGTCACGGGGATCATTCGCCGCTCCCGAGGAACATGAGGGTGCCGCCGGCGACCAGCCCGGCGATGCCGAGGCCGCTGGCCACGAGCCCTGTCGTCGCGGTGCCGTTGCGCGCGGCGTAGGCCTCCTTGGCGGTCGCGGCGTCGAGACCCAGGTCGTCGTCGATGCGCGCGTCTTCGCCGAAGGCGGCGACGAGCAGGAAGACCCCTGCGCCCGCGCCGACGGCGCCCACCGCGCCGGTGCCCACGCCCGACCACCACAGCACCGCGTTCTTGCTGTCGGCGCTCGTCACGGGCGCGGTCGTCGGCGGCGCGGTCGTCGTCGGCGCGCTCGTCACGGGCGCGGTCGTCGGCGGCGTGATGTTCAGCACGAGCACCCGCGGCCGCGTGCCTTCGGGGACGCCGGCGAGGAACTTGTGGATCAGGTCCTTCACCGACGGTCCGACCTTGTCGGACAGCGCCGACAGCGAGCGGTCTTTGACGATGGTGCGGCCGGCGGCCTGCGCGGCCTCGGAGTCGAACAGGTTGAGCGTCAGCACCACCACGTCGTCGAGGGTGCCGAGCTGCCCGTGCACGACGAAGCGCGCGCCCATCGCCGCCGCGATCTCGGCCAGGCAGCTCGTGTCGGCGGCGCAGCCGAGCACCTGCTTCTCGGCCTCGAAGTCGAGCTGCCGCTTGACGTCGGCGCTGCTGATCACGTCCAGGCGCGCGTCGTCGGCGAACGCCGTCGTGACGACGTCGGTCATCAGCGAGGCGGTGTTGGCGTCGATGGGCGCCGACGCGCACAGGGCAGAGAGAAGAACGACCCGCAGCATCGTCCCCGGGGATACCGCGTTCGCCGATGGTGCATCACGGCGGCGGCGCTGCCCGCGGAGCTGGCGGATGAAGACGGCGCGCCGTCGCGGGGGCGCCGTCGCCGGCGCGGTGCTCGGGGGCAGCCGGTCACCTTTGACGCCGTGGCGTGCGTCGCCGTAGACCCCGCGGATGGCTGGTGGTGGTGCGGGCAACGGCTGGATCAAGAAGCTCGTCGTCGGCGGCGCCGTCGTCGGGGCGGCGACGTTGGCGCCGCGGCTGCTTGGCGAGGGCGTGGTCCCTGCCTGGCTGCACGCGGTGGCGCTGGGGCTCGGCGGGCTCGCCGTCGTCTTCGGCAGCTGCGAGGCGATGATCAAGAGCGTCGAGGGCGTCGGCCGCCGCCTCGGCTGGAACCCGTTCGTCGCCGGCACGATGGCGGGGCTCGCCTCCAACGTGCCCGAGCTGGTGATGCTCGGGTTCGTGCTGGCGGCGGCGCCGCGGGTGGGCTTCATCGTCACGTGCCTGACGCTGCACGTCGGGGCGCTGGCGTTCGGGCTCTATTCGGGGTTCCTGCCGCGCGACCAGACCGGGCACGCGCGGCTGCCCGAGGCGCTGGTGAAGATCAGCACCGACCTGTTCGCGGCGGCGGCGGGCGTGTTTCTGGGCACCGGCCTGGTGATGATGATGCTGCGCGCGTTTGGCGCCGGCGACCACGGCGGCGAGGGCCTCGGGGTGCTCGACCTGTGCGTGCTCGGCGTCGCGCTGCTGGCGGTGCAGGTCGTCGCCACCGTCGAGCTGGTCAAGCGCTTCAGCGGCGCGCCCGACGGCGCGCCCGACGGCGAGCCTGCGGGCAAGGCCGCGGGCCAGGCCGGCGACGTCGGCGGCGCGCCCGAGCCGCCGCCGGGCTGGGGCTCCATCGCCGGCTTCGGCGTCGTCGGCCTGGTCGCCTCGGTGGTGGGCGGCCACGCCGTGGGCGACTTCGCCGACTCGCTCGTCGAGGGGCTGGCGGCGCGCGGCTACGCCGAGATGGTGGGGGCGCTGCTGCTCAGCGTGTTCGCGTCGGCGGGCGCCTTCGCGATGATCGTCACGTCACACCGCCAGCGCCTGTACGACGTCGCGCTGGCGTCGGCGGCCGGCCAGGTCAGCCAGGTGCCGTTCGTGGTCTTGCCCGTCGCCATGCTGCTGCTCGCCGCCCTCGCGTCGATGGGCGTCATCCCCATCGCCGCCAGCGGCGCCGTGCTGCCCATCGATCTGGAGACCACCAGCGTCATGGTGCTCGCGTTCCCGCCGATGTTGATGCTGTGGAAGGCCGTGCAGGACGACGGGCAGGTCAGCTGGGTCGAGACCGCCGCCATGGTCTGCGTCTTCGGCATCGTCATCTACCTGCTCGCCGTGCACGGCTGAGCGGTCGGCGCAACGTCCGCCGGTACGTCCGCCGGTACGTCCGCCGGTACGTCCGCCGGTACGTCCGCCGGTGCGTCCGCCGGTACGTCCGCCGGTCGCGCGCCCGGCCACCCGTCAGCGACGTCGTCGCCGCGCGCACAGCAGCGCGAGCAGGCCGAGCCCCGCGCCCATGTCCGTCGTGGACGCGCAGCCGCCGGCCGTGCTCGTCGGCAGCGCCAGCGGCGCCGGCGCGTCGACTCCGTCGTCGGGCGGGCTCGTGTCGTCGTCGGGCGGCACGGTGTCGGGGTCGTTGTCGGGCGGGCTCGTGTCGTC
>VGSZ01000186.1 GCA_016874845.1 Deltaproteobacteria bacterium | reverse complement strand
CGGAGCGTGTCGATGGCCCGGCGGAGGACCTGGCACACGCGGCTCGCGGTGACGACGCTCGGGCTGTTGTCGCGCGCGGTCTCCCGCCGGGCCGCAGGGGCGTTCGCCGCCGTCGTCCTCGCCGGCGCGTTCACCGTCGGTGTGCTCGTCGACGCCGCCGCGTCGACGTCGTGGGTGCCCTGGCCGCTGCACCGGCTCGCCGAGGGGGCGACGACCCTGCGCGAGGGTGCCGTCGTCGTCGTCCTCGCCGGCTCGCTGGCATGGACGGCGGCGCGCCAGGGAGCTCACGGCTTCCTGGCCCAGATCCTCGGTCCGCCCAACGACGCCAGAGGTGGTCACGTCCACGGGCCACGCTGCGGCCGCCGCGCGCGCCGGCGGGCAGGCGTCGGGCGGCGCGTCGTGGTCGCGCGGGTCGCCGTCGACGTGATGGCCGACGAGGCACCCCCGCGGAAGGGCCGGCCGGGATAGCCGGTCGTCGTCGGGCGGCGCGCTACTCGGACAGCGTCCCGCCGATCACGAGGCCGACGCCGAGGCCGACGACGGCGCCCAGCACGAGGCCGCCGGCGCCGCCGGCGAGACCGCCGACGATCGCGTTGGTCTGCATGTCGCCGGCGCTCGGCGGGTCGGGTGGGTCGCTCGACGGCCCGAAGGTGTAGCCGACGCCCGCGCCCACGGCGCCGCCGGCGACCAGGCCGGCGAGGCCGCCCAGCACCGACCCACCCAGCGCCAGACCGGTGAGCTTCGACGAGCAGCAGCAACAGCCGCCATCACCGCCACCACCGCCGCCGCCGCCGTTGTCGAACCGATCGTCGGGCGGCGGCGCCGGACGCTGCGACGTCGGCGGACGGGTCGGCTTGCGCGGCACGCGGGTGCGCGGCGGACGACGAGTCTCGCCGTCGTCGCGGCGGGGAATCTCGATGCTGCGCGGCGGACCGGGCTGCAGCTCGGGCTCCCGGGACGGCAGCTCGGGACGAAGGGGAACGTCCTCGAGCACTGGCGCCTTGGTCGGGGGGCGGGGCAGCTCGGGCGCCACCGGAGCGCGGGCGGGCGGACCGGCGGGCTTCTTGCCGTCGTCGCGGCGGAGGTCTTCGCGGACCTGCCGGCGGGGGTCCTTCTTCGGCTTCTCTTCTTCCTGCTCGTCCTTGTCCTCTTCGACGGGCCTGGGCTCGACGACCACGGGCGCCTCTGCCTTGGGTCGGCGAAGCTGCGGACTGGCAGCGTGCGCGACGCCGGGCAGCACGGCGAGGGCGACCGCGAGCGAGAGCGCACTGGGGCGCAGACCAACGAGGGCGATGGGGCAAGGCGGGCTGAGCGACTTCATGCACACTCCGACGAACAGGGAACGCGACTTATTTACCCCGGATCGGTGATCCCTGTCGCGCCGGCGGTGGTCGCGAATGCAGGCTCCCGCGATCGCCGCCGCGCACCGGCGCACGACCGCCCACGCCGCCGCGCGATGGCGACGCGCCCCGGTCGCGGCAGGGCCGTCCACCCGCGCCGCGGGCGGCGTCGACCTCGGGGGCGTTCGTCGGGCGCGCCGACGGCGTCAGGCGTAGTCGCTGACGGGCGGACAGGTGCAGACGAGCTTGCGATCGCCAAGCACGTTGTTCACCCGGCCGACCGTCGGCCAGTACTTGCTCGCGCGGGTCGCCGCCGTCGGAAAAACCGCCAGCTCGCGCGGATAGGGATGCCGCCACTCGGTGGCCATCGCGACGAGCGCCGTGTGCGGCGCGTTCTTCAGCGGGTTGTCATCGCGGGGAAGCTGGCCGCCGACGACGCCGTCAATCTCGGCGCGGATCGCCGTCAGCGCGTCGCAGAATCGGTCGAGCTCGGACCGAGGCTCGGACTCCGTCGGCTCCACCATCAGCGTGCCGGCCACCGGGAAGCTCAGCGTCGGCGCGTGGAAGCCGTAGTCCATCAGCCGCTTGGCCACGTCTTCGGCCTCGATGCCCGCGGTCTTCAACGGGCGCAGGTCGAGGATGCACTCGTGGGCTACTAATCCGTGGGACCCCTTGTAGAGAATCGGGAATGATGCCTCGACTCTTCGTGCGATATAGTTGGCGTTCAGGATCGCGATACGAGTCGCTTCACGGAGGCCGTCAAAGCCCATCATCTTGATGTACGCCCAGGAGATCAAAAGGATGCTGGCACTGCCGAACGGGGCGGCGCTGACCGGGCCGATGGCCTGCTCGCCACCGGTCACAACGACGGGGTGGCCGGGCAGGAACGGAGCGAGGTGCTTCGCGACGCCGATGGGGCCCATGCCGGGGCCGCCGCCGCCGTGCGGGATGCAGAATGTCTTGTGCAGATTCAGGTGACAAACATCGGCGCCGATGTCGCCGGGACGACACAGTCCGACCTGCGCGTTCATGTTCGCGCCATCCATATATACCTGACCGCCGGCGTCATGGACGATGCCGCAGATGTCCTTGATCGACTCCTCGAACACGCCGTGCGTGGACGGGTAGGTGACCATCAGCGCCGCCAGGGTGTCCTTGTGGGCGTCGACCTTGGCCCGCAGGTCGGCGAGGTCGACGTTGCCGTCGTCGTCGCACTTGACCACCACGACGTCGAGCCCGGCCATCACCGCGCTGGCGGGGTTCGTGCCGTGCGCCGACGACGGGATCAGGCAGACCTTGCGGTGCGCCTCGCCGCGGGCGGCGTGGAAGGCGCGGATGACGAGCATGCCGGCGTATTCGCCCTGGGACCCGGCGTTGGGCTGCAGCGACACCGCGGCGAAGCCGGTGATCTCCGACAGCCAGCGCTCGAGGTCGCGGAAGACGACCTGGTAGCCGGCGGCGTCCTCGACGGGGGCGAACGGGTGCAGCCGGCCAAACTCGGGCCACGTCACCGCTGCCATCTCGGTGGTGGCGTTGAGCTTCATGGTGCACGAGCCGAGGGGGATCATCCCGTGGACGAGGCTGTAGTCCTTCTGCTGCAGCGCGTGGATGTAGCGCAGCATCTCGGTCTCGCTCTTGTGCCGCGCGAAGACCGGGTGGGTCAGGTACGACGACGTCCGCGCGACGCCCTGCGGCCAGCCCACCGTGAGCGCGTGGCTGGCCATGCCCTCGTGTGCGGCGGCGAACAGCGCGACCAGCGCGTCGACGTCGTGGGCGGTGGTGGTCTCGTCGAGGGCGATGCCCAGGGTGACGGCGTCGAGGTTGCGCAGCGTGTAGCCGGCGGCGCGCGCGCGCAGCCAGATCTTCTCGACGACGTCGGCGGGACCGCCGCGCACGTCGGTGCCCTTCGTCGTCGTCACCGCGAGGGTGTCGAAGAACGAGCCGTGGCAGACGCTGAAGCCGGCGGCGGCGAGGCGACGGGCGAGACCGGCGGTGAGCCCGTGGACGCGCTCGGCGATGGCCCGCAGCCCCGTCGGCCCGTGCCACACCGCGTACATCGAGGCCATGATCGCCAGCAGGGCCTGGGCGGTGCAGACGTTCGACGTCGCCTTCTCGCGACGGATGTGCTGCTCGCGGGTCTGCAGGGCCATGCGCAGCGCGCGGCGTCCCTGGGCGTCCTCGGATACGCCGATGAGCCGCCCCGGCATCGCGCGGGCGTGGGCGTTCTTCGTGGCAAGGAACGCCGCGTGCGGACCGCCGTAGCCCATGGGCACGCCAAAGCGCTGGGCCGAGCCGACGACGACGTCAGCGCCCTGCTCGCCGGGCGGGGTCACGACGCACAGCGCCAGCAGATCGGCGGCGACGACGACGAGGGCGCCGGCGGCGTGGGCGGCGGCGGTGATCGGTCGCAGGTCGCGCACGCGACCATCGGTGGCGGGGTCCTGTAGCAGGCAGCCGGCGACGGCGGCGAAGTCGCCGAAGGCATCGACGTCTTCGACGATGATCTCGACGCCGAGGGGCTCGGCCCGCTGCTTGACGACCGCGATGGTCTGCGGATGGCAGTCGCGGGCGACGAAGAAGCGCTTCGGCGCGGCGTCGCCGCGGATGCGGATGACCATCGTCATCGCCTCGGCGGCGGCGGTGGACTCGTCGAGCAGCGAGGCGTTCGCGATCTCCAGGCCGGTGAGATCGCTCACCATCGTCTGGAAGTTCAGCAGCGCCTCGAGGCGTCCCTGCGAGATCTCGGCCTGATACGGCGTGTAGGCCGTGTACCAGGCCGGGTTCTCGAGGATGTTGCGCTGGATGACGCCCGGCACGACAACGTCCGCGTAGCCCATGCCGATCAGCGACCGCGACGGCTTGTTCTGCTGCGCGAGGGCGCGCAGCTCGCCGAGCAGCGTGGCCTCGTCGACCGCGGGTGGCAGATCGAGGCGACCCTGCAGGCGGATGGCTTCGGGCACGGTGCGATCGATGAGCGCGTCGAGCGAGGGGATGCCGATGACGTCGAGCATCGCCTGCAGGTCGCCGGACGAGGGACCGAGGTGGCGCGGAAGAAAGTCAGCCATGCGCGCCTTCTAGTTTTACCTGTTCGGATCCGCAATTGACGACGTCGCGCTCGGGTAATCTTGGCGGCTGGCGCGTGCGCGCGAACGAGGTAAGCTGGACGACGAAATCACGACTTTCGTCGATGAGCTCTTTACTGACACGGGCCGGGTCGACCGCCGTGCGTCGTTGCGAATTTATTTCACCGGCCCTCTGCTCGATGGTGAACGCAAGAGTATGACGCTGATGGCTCGTCGGCTGGTGAAGCGCGACGACCACGTCGACGCCACGCGACAGCGATCGCAGGGCTGTGTGACGACGTCGCTGTGGAGTGAAGACGAGCTCTTCAGCCGATTCGCGCGCAAGGCTGACAGCGAACTTCCCGGCGTCGAGGCGCTCGCGCTCGACGACATCCCGTCGGTGTCGAGCGCCGGTACGCGGGCGTGCTCGGGCGCGTCGACCACCGTCAGGTGGGCGTCAGCCCGCACGTCGCGTCGGAGCGGGGCAGCAGCTGCATCGCGATGGACCTCTCTCTGCCGAGGTCGTGGGTTGAGGACCGCGCGCGCTGTCGCAAGGCGGGCGTTCCTGACGAGCTCACCTTCCGTACGAACTGGCAGCGCGGTCTCGAGCAGATCGACGCCGCCCGCCGCGCAGGCATCCGTGACCACGTCGTGCTCGCCGACGCCGGATTCGGTGACGTGCACGATTTTCGCGCCGGAATCGCGGGTCGTGGCCTGCGGTACGTCGCCGGTATCCAGTCTGCCGTGGAGGTGTGGGCGCCGGGTGCCGGGCCGGAGCCGCCGGCCCAGCCATCGGGCAGCAAGCGAGGCCGACCACGGACAAGGTTCCGTACTGGCAACGACGCGCCGGTCACTCTCGCCGAGCTCGCGGCGTCTCTGGGGCAGAAAGCATTGAAGACGCACACGTGACGCAAGGGTTCGCGTGGACCGCAGCGTGCTCGCTGCGGAGCGATTCGCGTTTGCACGGCGCGCCATCATCTCCGCGGCGAGCCTCCCGGAGAAGAGGTGTGGCTCGTGGAGGCGCGGCCGGAGCAGCAGGCCCGCCCGACGAAGTTCTGGCTCTCCAAATTGCCTGCATCGACGTCGGTGAAGCGCCTCGTGTGCCAAGCGAAGCTCCGCTGGCGTATCGAGCGCGCCTGCCCGGAGATGAAGGGCGAGGTCGACCTCGATCACTGCGAGGGGCGCACATGGCGCGGCTGGCATCATCACACCGCCCTCGTTGCCATGGCTCACGCGTTTTCCACCCTGCAGCGGGTGCTTTCCTCCCCGATCGACCACGAATGCACGGACGCCGCCTGACGTGCGATGCGCGCTGCCGAGGGTCCTCGTTCTTCGGATCGGTTTGTGCCCGCGCTGCGGACGTCAAACCCACGAGCGCGCGCCGCCTCGCCGGGGCTCCCGCCTGTGACGAGGCTGATGGAAAGTCGATCGAGTCGAACCAGCAGGCTGCGAAAAAGCCCCCAACGGGCTTCTTCAGCAGCCTGTCAGGAAGCATGCGCGCGCACCGCCGCGGCCGCATCGTGCGCCAGAGGCTGCATGAGTCACCGAAGCATCGCGAGGACGATCATGCGGCGACGAGCGTGCGGCGACGAGCGTGCGGCGACGAGCGTGCGGCGACGAGCGTGCGGCGACGAGCGTGCGGCGACGAGCATGCGGGTACGAGCGTGCGGCGGCGGAGCGTCCGCCGCCGCGGAGTGGCACGCCCAACAGGATTTGAACCTGTGACCCCCGGTTTAGGAAACCGGTGCTCTATCCAGCTGAGCTATGGGCGCACAACGCCTCGCGTTTAGGGGTCACCCCGAGGTCGGTCAACCATCGGATCCGTTCGCGGCGGTACGCCTCTTGATTTTGAGATGCGTTTTCGATGATGGTTCGCTCCAAGCAGGCGGATCGCCCGTCCCGACGACGACCCCCTAGGGACGCACATCGATCGGGCGAACGCTGTCGACGACGAGGTACCGCTTCGGCGACTGGCGCCGCTCGCTCATCCAACCGCCCTCCGGGGCTTTGAGGTCATGACCATGAAGAAGTCCACCCTGCTCGCCACCTTCGCCGCCGCCACCCTCCTCAACGCCGCCTGCGCGACGTCGAAGGCCGAAGAGAAGCCCGCCGAGGCCGCTCCGGCCGCCGACGCTGCCCCCGCGGCCGATGCCGCTGCGCCGGCCGACGCCGCTGCGCCGGCCGACGGCGCCAAGGCCCCCGAGGGTTCCTGCGGCGGCGCCCCCAAGAACTGAGCACTCGTGCTTCAGGACGATGAGGCGCCCCCCTGGGGTGCCTCTTCGCTTCTGGGGTCGACGGATCCCGAGCAAACCGAGCAAGCGCGTCCGAGCGTCGGGGCGCGGTCAGCGCGCCGCGCGGTGGCAGGCGGCGCACTTGTCGCTGGCGTGGGCGTAGCCGGGGACGCCGGCGTGCTGCGCGTCGGTCACGTCCTTCGCGTGGGTGTGGCAGTCGGCGCACCGCACGAGGCTGCGACACGTCCCGGTGACCCGCGCGCCGACGAGGGCGACCCCGATGTGGCCGGTGGCGCAGCCGACGGCGGCGTGCACCGTGCCCGGCAGCGGGAAGCAGGCCTCGTGCGCCAGCAGGCGCGCCGGCGAGAACGCCGTGGGCGCGTGGCAGGACTGGCACAGCGGGCCCACCGCGCGGTGGTCGAGCGTCGTCGTCGATGCCCTGGCGGCGTCGCCGGCGTGGCAGTCGGCGCAGCCCAGCGCGGCGCGGGTGAAGGTGCGGTCGCGCTTCTCGACGTGGCACTGCTCGCACGGCAGCGTCGCGTGCCGCCCGGCCAGCGGTGACTGCGTGCGCCGGTGGGCGTCGACGAGGAACAGCGGCTGCCAGCTGGTCTCGTCGTGGCACGAGCGGCACATCAGCCCGAACTCCTGCGCGTGCGGGTCCACGTGGCAGCCCGCGCAGCCCTGCGGCAGCGGTTCGCTCCAGGCGCGCCGATGGCACGAACCGCAGGCGACGCCGTCGTGGCGGCCGCGCAGCACGAAGCCGGTGCGATCGTGGGCGAACCGCGCCGGCGTCCAGCCCCCCGGCGTGTGGCAGGCGTCGCAGCGCATGCCCGCCGGGTGCGCCGGTGACGCCGTCGCCGCCGCCGCCGCACGCGTCGGCGCGTGGGACGCCGACGATGCTGTGGAAGACGCGGCCGACGACGCTGCGGCTGCCGGCGTCGACGACGAAGGAGCAGGCGGCCCATCGACGGCGCCGGCGACGACGAGGGCGACGACGAGGATGGTGCAGGCCGCGACGAGCCGCGCGGGCCGGAGGGGACGAAGCGGCGGCGTCATGGCGCGTACCCGTCGAAGCGGCCGGCGTGCTCGTCTTCGTGGCAGGAGCGGCAGTCGCTGGGCACCGGGCGGTAGCGGACCGTCGTCTTGCCCGGGCCGTCGAGGCCGGGGATGGCGACGGCGGCGTGGCACTTGCCGCACTGAACGTCGGGGTGGCGTCCCTGCAGGACGAAGCTTGTCTGGCGCGGATCGAGGTGATCGAACGTCGACGGCGAAAACCCCGTCGTCTGGTGACAGCGGGTGCAGTCGGTGACGCCGGCCCTCGTGAGCTGCCCGACGTGTTCGTCGACGTGGCAGGCGGCGCACTCGACGGACAGCGGGCGGTAGCGGACGAAGACGTCGGCGCGACCCTTCGATCGACGCTTGCCGGCGGGCTCCTCGTCGGCGTGGCAGCGGGAGCAGGCGACGTCCTTGTGGCGACCGGTCAGCGGGAAGCGGCTGTCGTCGTGGCGGAAGGTCTCATCGCGAAACGACGTCTGCTGGTGGCAGGCGTTGCAGCCCTGCGCGCGGACCTTGTCGTCGAACTGGTCGTGGTGCGGGTCGGCGTGGCAGCTCTCGCAGCGCACCGGCGACGTCGCGTCACCGACGTGCTTCAGGCCGGGCAGGTCGAGGCGGGCCTCGCTGACGAGCACGCGCCGTCGCTGACCTTCGAGGCGCGCGCGCACGACGCTCGGGACCTTCTTCGCCAGCTTGTCGTCGGCGGTGTGGCACGCCGCGCAGGCGACGGCGCGGTGGGCGCCCTGCAGCGGGACCGCGGTCTTGTCGTGGGCAAGGGTGTCGAACAGCACCGGCACGAAGCCGTTGACGGTGTGGCACGTCTCGCACGGCACGACCCCCGCCTGGTCGACGGCGAGCTGGCCGACGTGGGCGTCGAGGTGGCACCTGGCGCAGCGGTCGTGCTTCACGCCCTTGAATTGTGCCTTCTGACCGGGGAACGGCCCGTGGCACTTCTTGCAGTCGACATCGGTGTGCAGGCCTCGCAGCGGGAAGCCCGTCTTGTCGTGGAAGCCGACGTCGACGTTGCTTTGAGGATCGTGCGCCAGTCCTGCGTCGTGTGGCACTGCGTGCAGTTGCGGCCGAAGGCGCCGTTGTGGGCGTCGTCGTGGCAGTCGAGGCAGTTGCCGTGGGGGATGTCCTTGAACTGCGCGTAGGTGCGCGACTGCGGGCCGGGGAAGATTTGCGCCGGCGTGACGTCGTCGGTCAGGCTGCCGTGGCACTTCTTGCACTCGACCTTGGCGTTCTTGCCGGTGAGCGGATAGCTGCTCATCTTGTCGTGCTTGAACAGCGGCGCCTTCGCGAAGTCGGTGCTTGTGTGGCACCGCTCGCAGCGTTCACCGACCTGCTTGCGGTGCTCGTCGAAGTGGCAGCGCGCGCACACCGTCGTCAGCCCGAGGAACGTCGCGCGGCCCTCGGCGAGCAGGCGCCGCGCGTCGTCAGCGTCGACGAGGCGCGGCTCGTGGCAGGACTTGCAGTCGTTCTTCTTGTGCGTGCCTTCGAGCAGCCACCCCGTCAGCCGGTGATCGAACGCGCGCTGCGACGGCTTGAACTCGACGATCGACGCTGCGACGCCGCGGTGCTCCGCGTGGCACTCGGCGCAGGTCTGGGCGCCGAGGCGCGCGTGGTAGCCGCGGCCGGCGTCCTTGCGCGTCCTGATCTCGGTGTGACAGTCGAGGCACCGCGCGTTGTCGTGGCGCGCGCCCTCGCCGTGGCAGCGCACGCAGTTGCCCATGCCCTCGAGCGACGCGTGCGCCTTCGACAACGGTCCCGGCGAGAACAGCTGCGCGCGGGCCGGCTGGCCCGCCGCGGCGAACACGACGAGCAGAGCAGCAGCGGCGGCGAGGACGACGCGCGCGCCGGCCGCTGCCGTCGCCTTCGCGCGCGGCATGGAGCGTCGGGAAGACGACGGCCTCACGCGCCGCCGCCGGGGCCAAAGCCGAGGTAGAGCGCCCAGCCGATGTGGGCGGTGATCAGGACGACCATGAAGCAGGCGAGCACGACGTGGATGACGAGCCACACGCGGAAGAGCCGCTTCAAGCCGGCATAGAATGCCTCCTGCGTGCGGCCGCGCGCGATGTCGAGCAGCCCGTCGCGGAACGACGCGAACGCGTGCTCGTCGTCGAAGCAGGGGCGCGACAGCGCGATGTCGTGGCGCAGCGCCCGCGTCGTCGCCGGCAGGTCGAGCACCGTCGCCGCAAACGACTTCGTCTTCGGCGGCTCGTTGGCCCGGCGGAACAGCGCGCGCACGGCTTCGCCGTTGCTCGCCTGGGCGAGGCGCGGCTCGATGCGGCGCTCGAGCTCCTTCAGGCGCCCGCGGATCTCCGACAGCTCAAGCAGGCGCCCCGCCTGCGCCGGCACGAAGCCGAAGAGGAAGCGCCCGAAGACGCCGGTGCCGACGACGACGGCGAGGGACACCCACGTCCACACCGCCAGCATGTTGTTCAAGAGGAACGCCGCGTGAAAGGCGACGATCAGCGGGCTCATCACGCCGACGAACATGTGGAACGTCAGCCAGCTGCGGATGGTCGAGCCGCCCTTGAACGCAGCCACGCGCTTGCGCAGCGGATAGATGAACGTCGCCAGCATGAACACCGTGGCGATCACGCCGACGCTGTGCCCCCACAGGCCCGCGGGCTTCAGCGCCTCGTGCTCGATCATCTCGCGCCGCTCCTCGAAGGGCAGCAGGTAGTACTCGCCCCCGACGAGGAACAGCGCGGTCATGATCAGCGCGCCGATCCCGAACAGCGCGATGGACAGTCGCCGGCGCGTGCGGGCCTCGACCTCGGCCTTCGACAGCGACCGCTGCGGCTTCGCCGTTGCGCCGGCGAGCGGCAGCCCATCGGCGCCGGTGGCCACCGCGCCCTTCTCCTGACCGGTGTACTTGCGGAT
>VGSZ01000185.1 GCA_016874845.1 Deltaproteobacteria bacterium | reverse complement strand
ATGGTCAGGTTCGCCCGCTGCATCAGCCCCTTGTAGACGGCGTCGGGCTTCAAGGACGACGGCTGCAGCACCGCGGTGACGCTGTCGGCGGGCGCCTTGGCGAACATCTCGAGCCCGAGCGCCGCCACGCCGGCGCGCGTCGCCTTCGCCAGCCGGGCGTGGCGCGCGAACATCGTGGGCAAGCCCTCCTCCTGCATCATCTTCAACGACTCGTGCAGGCCTTCGACCAACGAGACTGCAGGCGTGTACGACGTCTGGTTCGTCTTCTGGTTCTTCAGCTCTTTGTTCAGGTCGAAGTAGTACTTCGGCGACGTCGCCTGCTTCGCGAGGCCCCACGCCTTCTCGGACAGCGTGACGAACGCGAGGCCCGGCGGCAGCATCAGCGCCTTCTGCGAGCCGGTGACAACGACGTCGAGGCCGTCGCGCTCCGGGCTGATGTCCCAGACGCCCAGCGCGGTGATGGCGTCGACGACGACGATGGTGTGCTCGCGCGGCTTGCACAGCGCGGCGATGGCCTCGTACGGGTGGCGCACGCCGGTCGACGTCTCCGACGCGCAGACGACGACGGCCTTCGCCTCGGGGTGCTGGTCGAGGGCCTCCTTCACCTTGTTCGCGTCGGTAGCCTCACCCCACGGCGCGTCGACGACGACGTTCTTGAAGCCGAAGGCGCGGGCCATGTTGCCCCAGCGCTCGCCGAACTTGCCGCCGGCGCAGGTGATGATCGTGTCACCGGGGCTGAAGCACGTCTGGTAGACAGCCTCGACGGCGCCGGTGCCCGAACACGACAGCGTCAGCACCTCCTGCTGCGTCTGGAACAGCCACTGCAGCCCCTGCCGGCAACGCTGGAACGTCGCCTCGAACGCCGGCGTGCGGTGGTGCCAGATGGGGTTGGCCATCGCGGTCAGCACACGCTCGGGGACGGGAGTCGGACCAGGAGAGAGCAGGCGGTACTTCATGCCGGCTGACGTTGAGCAACAACGTCGCGCCGCGTCAACAACGCTCGCCCCCGCGGTCGTCGACGGCGCGGGACAGCACCGCGCCTCCCGCTGTCGGTCGGGGTGACGTCTGCCTACACGGTCACGCAAGTCCGCGCAGATCCGGTGGCTTCGGCGACGCGCGCCGGCGGGTGGGATACCTTGTCGGACGTCTGGCCGATAACGTCCATCGTCGCCCCTGCTCGACGATGATCGCTCACCCGGAGCCGCGTCCATGCCCTCGTTCCGCGCCCTCTCGCCCCTGCCCTTCGTCCTCGCGCCGGTCGTCGCGCTGTTCGGCGTTGGCTGCACCGACACCGAGTACATCTCGGTCGGCGGCCCGCCGCCGGCTTCGAACCCGGTCGGCGAGGCCTGCACCGTCGACGCCGACTGCTCCACCGGCCGCTGCATCGGCGGCGTCTGCGCCGACACCGGCTGCCAGACCGACGAGGACTGCCGCGACGACGAGATCTGCGTGTTGCTCGGCGACGTCGGCAACTGCGAACCCCGCGCCGACTTCGAGTGCACCGGCGACACGCGCCCGATCCTGTCGATCTCGACGACGTCGGTGACCTTCGATCAGGTGGCGCTCGGCAGCAGCGAGAGCCGGACCGTCACGGTCACGAACCTCGGCCAGTGCCTGCTGAACATCGCCGCCGTTGGTCTGGCCGAGAACAGCAGCGACGACTTCGACTGCTCGCCTTGCTCGGTGGCGTCGCGCAGCGTGCCGCCCAATCGCTCCCTCGACATCACGGTGACGTACGCGCCGACGCGCCCGGGTGAGGCCAACGGCGAGCTGCAGCTGCGCTCCGACGACATCACCGCCGGCCCCGACGGCGTCGTCACCGTCGACCTGTTCGCCCGCTACGACGGCATCCCGAGCGTCGTGGTCGACCCGCTGGAGCTGAACTACGGCTTCGTGCCGTTCTCCGCCGGCGGCGGCGGCGGCGTGCGTACCGAGACGGTCACCATCACCAACCGCGGCACCGGCTCGGCGGTGCTCGCGATCGAGAATCTTTTCATCGACAACGGCGAAGCATTCACGATCACCGCGCTGCGCCAGGGCGACAGCCTCCTCGACGTCGATGCCATCGCCAACGACAACCCGATCCTCGTACCGCCCTACTCGGTCGACAACCCGCTCGCCGCCGTCGAGGTCGACGTCGCCTTCCAGCCCACCGCGAACCGCGAGTACACCTGTACTCCACCGAATCGATCGTGCGATCGACTCGTGATCCGCACCGACGGTGTGAGCGACAACCAGCGAGTCGTCGTCGTGCTCAGTGGCAGTTCTCTCGGCCCGCCGCAGATCGAGGTCAGCGCCGCCGAGTTCGTCTACGGGGCGCCGGGCACCGACGCGCTGGCCATCGGCTCGGTGGACTTCAGGCAGGTCACCATCCGCAACAATGGCCAGTCCGACTTGATCATCACGCCAGCCATCGGCGGCGGCAGCGCGGCGGCGGACTTCAACGTGATGCCGACGTTTGTGCCGCCCATCAGCCCCGGCGGCGCGATCATCCTGTCGGTCTTCTACAACCCGTCGGGCCCATCGGACCCGGCCAACACGTTCTCACCGCAGCGCCCCGTCGAGGCGGTGCTGAACATCACCTCCAACGACACCGACCCCGGCTCCGACGTTCTGAAGACGGTCGCGCTGCGCGGCTACGCGCGCTCGGGCGTGCAGGACCAGGTGCTGAAGGTCGAGATGGAGTACGAGAACGCCGACAACTCGTGGGCCGGCAGCGACTTCCGCAACGTCGACCTGATCGTCGAGTCCGTCGACGGCGCCGTCACCTGCAGCAAGCCGCAGTACCTCGACCTGAACCGCAACGGCACGTTCGGCGAGCCCGGCGAGTACAACGACCTCTGCGCCGACTGGACGGCGTCGGGTGCCTATGGTCAGGCCTCGTGGCTGGCGCTTGGGTCGTTCGAGGAGCCCGAGCGCGTCGTCGTGCGCGGCATGGGTCCCACCGGCGCCAACGGCGAGGAGTTCGACGTCAAGGTCACCTACATCGAGGACTGCGCCAACATCCCGTCGGGCCTGCTCGCCGACATCCTCGGCATCGGCGGCTCGATCCTGCTCGGCGCGCTGGGCGGCTCCATCGGCGTGCCGATCGCCGTCGACCCGAACGCCATCTCCAACACCATCGCCAACAACTGCTTCGATCACGCCGGCAGCACGACGACGACGCGCATCTCGCTCGACGGCGCCGTCGTCGCCTCGCCGAGCGTGCGCCTGAACGCCAAGGGCGACACGCGGTCGGTGGCGCGCCTGCGCCGCGTGAATGGCGCCTTCTGCTCGCTGACCGCGGGCGTCGGCGACACGTCGCTGCAGTGCCAGTGAGCGCCTGGTGATGGTCCGCTGGCCGATGGTCTTCCGCTCGTTGTCGATCGAGGTGCCGATGCCGCGTCTGGTCCGCTCGCTCGCGCTCGCTGCCGCCGGCGTCTTCGTCGTTGGCGTGACGGCAGCGTGCCCCAATGAGATCGCGACGTCCGGCTGCCCGCCGGGCGGCTGCGAACCGAAGGTGCCCGAAGCGCCGCCGCGCCTGTTCGTCGACCCGCCCTTCGGCCTCGGCTACGACTGCATCACCCTCGGCTGCGACAACGAGCGCACGCTCACCGTCGAGAACCGCGGCGGCGGCAAGGTACGACTCACGCTGGTGCGGCTGTCGGTGGACACGTCGCCCGACTTCACGCTCCGCCGCGCCGACGGCGGAGCGCTGCCCATCGACGACGCCACCGCCGTCGACGTCACGCCCGACGCGCCGCTGCAGCTGCTCGTGCGTTACGCGCCCACCGACGGCACCGCCGACACCGGCAAGGTGCTGCTCGACTGGTTCGACGGCGCCCTCGCCTTCGCCGACGCCGTCGTCACCAACGTCGAGCTGCCGCTGTCGACGCGGGCGCTCGGTGGCGCGACCGCGACGCTGGTCGAGCCGCGGTTGAACTTCGGCTTCGTCGACGTCGGCGGCGAGGTGCGCCGCGAGATCGTGGTGCGCAACGCCGGCGACGGCGGCGTGCTGACGGTGGGCCCGGTGGCCCTCGAGGACGGCACGGCGCCGGTGTTCGTCGAGCCGCAGGCGGGCGACTGGGGCGAGCACTTCGTGAACCCCGGCGACGAGGCGCGCATCCCCGTGGTGTTCCGCCCCGACGCGGCGGCGGCGTTCCTGGGCGCGCTGCAGGTGCGCACCAGCGACGGCGGCGCGCCGGCGCTTCGCGTCGAGGTCGCGGGCACCGCGGTGGCCGAGCCGCGGCTGCAGCTGTCGACGACGGCGGTGCAGTTCGGCAACGTGCGCGTGGGCGTGCTGCGCACCGAGACGGTGACCGCGACCAACATCGGCGGCGCGCCGCTGACGTTCTCGCCGTCGGTGGCCGCGGGCGCGGGGGTCGCACTGTCATCGACGGAGCCGGTGACGCTGCCGCCGCTGGAGTCGGCGGCGTTCACCGTCTCGTGGACGCCGATCGCAGGCGGTCCTTTCGCAGGCGCGGTGGCACTGAGCACCGACGACCCAACGCAGCCGCAGTCGACCATCACGCTCGACGGCTTCGCGAACGCGCCGCTGTTGTCGGCGACGCCGGCCAGCGTCGACTTTGGCGGCGTCGTGCAGGGCTGGACGACGGGGGCGCAGACGTTCCTGCTGTCGAACACCGGGTTTGGCGAGCTGACTCTCAGCTCGATCGCGTTCGAGGTCGGCTCTTCGAGCCAGATCGTGCTGACCGACGTGCCGGCGCTGCCCATCAAGCTGACGCCGGGCGAAGACCCGGTGGCGATCAGCGTGTTCATGACGGCGTCGACCCTCGGCACGCAGAGCGCGGTTGTGCTCGTCGGCAGCGACTCCGTCGACGGACCGCTGGGCAGCGGCTTCATCGGGCGCTTGAACGTCGCCGGCCGCGTGATCACCTGCGAAGAGGGCTGCCCCGTCGACAACGGCCAGCCGTCGTGCGGCACCGGCGCCTGCGCCATCGGCACGTGCAACGATCGCTTCCACGACGCCAACAACGGCTTCGGCGACGGCTGCGAGTGCGGCGAGGACACCATCGGCGGTGGCCAGCGGCGCGACATCGAGGGCTCGTGCAACCCCGGCTTGAACATCGGACCGCTGGGCGACGACTGCGCCAGAACCCGCGAGGTGCGCCGCGGCGGCAACACGCTGCACGACGAGCGCGACGTCGACGTGTTCTTCTTCCACGCCACCGATGAGTCGGTCTTCTTCGGGTGCGACGGCTTCGGCGACACGTTTGGCGTGCGAATCCGGCTCGAGGGTGCGCCGGCGGACATGCGGCTGTGCGCCGTGCAGCAGGCGGACGGCACCGGCTGCGGCGGCGAGAACCAGCGACGCTGCGTCAACGCCGGCAGCGACCTCTTCTTCGGCGGCGGCAACCAGCCCTTTGGCGGCAGCGACACCAGCGACTTCACCGTGTGGGTCGAGTGGGCGCCCGAGGCCGCGGCGCAGTGCGGGAGCTACACGCTGTTCGTCAAGGGCAACGACGGCTGACCACCGCACCGAAGCCCGACTCGACGACGACGACGACGGCTGAACACGGCCCGACGCGGCGAGCGTATGGCGGTCCCTCAGTCTGGCGAGGCGCGCCGCATCGGGGTCACGGTGATTCGCGTGCCGAGCGAATGCGTCGCACCGGGCGACAGAGCGATGGCCTGGGGTCGGAGTTGGGCCGCCTCGACACAGACGAACGACCGCCACGTGTCGCTGCCAAGGTCCGAGAGCATCGTGGCCTTCAGCACGCCGGGGCTCCAGACGACGGTGGCGTTGCTGCCGGTCTTCTCGACCCGGATCGAGCGCGACAGCCCCGGATCCTCGACGACGACGGTCTGCTTCGTGCCGACAAACACCGCGTCGAATTCGCCGCGCAGCCGCAGCGGCTCGCGGCCGTGGTAGCGCGCGGCCCCGCCGGCCACCTTGTCGATGAAGCGGGTGCCCTCGAGCCCATGCAGCGCCACGGCTTCAACGTCGGCGACCTGCACGTAGGTGTGCAGGGCGGCCTCGCCATCGAAGGCGACGTCGTCGACGTTGGTGACCGCCAGCGTCACGCCGAGGCTCGTGCCCAGCGACGCGGTCAGCCGCGCCTCGAAGGCGTGGGGCCACAGCGAGAGCGTGTCGTCGTCGGAGACGAGCAGGAACGTGACCTCGACGCGGCCGTTGTCGGCGACCACGACGCGCTCGACGAACCACGGGCGTATCCGCGCGAAGCCGTGCGACGGTGACGGGCGCCCCTGCGGCTGCGGGTCGTCGGCGCGCGGACCGAACCACGGAAAGCACACCGGGATCCCGCCGCGGATCGCGCGACCGCCGCCCCAGGCCGTCCGTGGCGAACAGAAGAGCGCCGGAACCGGTGCGGCATCGCCTTGCAGCAGAGGGGTCCACGCCACCACCTGCGCGCCCCAGGCCGAAACGCGGGCCTGGCATTGCTCGGTGACGACGTCGAGCACGGGTGTGCCCGCGGGACCGTTCACCCAGCGCGCACCGGGGACGCCGTGGTGGGCGTTCAGGTCGTCGAGGTCCTGCAGGGTCATGGTCGTCGCTCCCTCACCGCACGGCGGTCGTGGACCGCGGCGGTGGTGCCGCCGTAGCGCGCGACGCTCTCGACGTGAACCCAGCGTACGGCGTCTGGCATCGAATGGTGCATCTGGAGGAAGCGATGGCGACGAAGAAGGCCCCGACGAAGAAGGCCCCGACGAAGAAGGCCCCGACGAAGACGGCCGCGACGAAGAAGGCCCCGGCGAAGACGGCCCCGGCGAAGAAGCCCGCGGCGACGAAGCCCGCGGCGACGAAGCCCGCGGCGACGAAGCCCGCGGCGACGAAGCCCGCGGCGGCGAAGGCCGTGAGCGAGGATGGTCGCACGTCGTCGACGCTCGCCGTGGGCAGCGCGGCGCCGGCGTTCGCGCTGGCCGGCCACGACGGCGAGACGCACTCGTTGTCGGGACACCGCGGCAAGCCGGTCGTCCTTTACTTCTATCCGAAGGACGACACCCCCGGCTGCACCGTCGAGGCGTGTGACTTCCGCGACCACCTCGGCCGGGTCACCGTGAAGGGCGCCGTCGTGCTGGGCGTCAGCCGCGACACGCTGAAGAGCCACGAGAAGTTCGCGACGAAGTTCTCGCTGAACTTTCCGCTGCTGTCCGACGCCGACCTCACCGTGCACCGCGCCTACGGGGCGTGGGGCAAGAAGGTGATGTACGGCAAGGAGGTCGAGGGCACGATCCGCTCGACCTTCCTCATCGATGGCAAGGGCGTCCTGCGCGCCGCGTGGCCAAAGGTGAAGGTGGACGGCCACGTCGACGAGGTGCTGCGCGCCCTCGAGGCGCTCTGACCGACCCCGGGTGACGGCCGCCGCGCGGGCGGCTAGTGCGTCGGGCGTGCGCGCTTCGCCCGCCCCGCTGGCCCTGCCCGCCGCCGTCGCCGTCATCGGCGCCGCGTTCGGGGGCGTGGCTGCATGTCCGGGCCCCGTGTCGCCGCGCCCGCCAGCCGAGCTGTCCTTGCAACTCGGCACGCGGCAGAGCTGCGGGATCTTTTCGGGCCTCGACTACGACACGTCGTGCCTGAGCGCGCTGCACGTCGTCGTGCGCGACGTCCCCGGGCGGAACGTGATCCTCGAGAGCTGCACGACGCTGTCGGACCGCAAGGCGGCGCTTGGCGACATCGTGCGCGGCGCCCCCGTGGATCGCTTCGGCGGGCTGTCGGCGCAGGGCCGCGTCGTCTTCGAGGTCCGTGGGCTGCACGACAAGGGCGACGAAGGCGCCGACCGCTGCGCCGACGCCGCCGTCGTCGACCATTGGCTGTTCTGGGGCCAGAGCAATCCGGTGGACCTCGGCGCCCTCGACGACGCCGGCGAGGCCGTCGTCGTGCCGGTGTTCGTCGACTGCCGCGACTGCGCGTTCTCCGACGGCTGCAGCGGCAATGACTGCTTCGGCTGCGCCGGGCTCGGCGCGGGCACCTGCCCCGTCGACGTGCCCGAATCGTTCTGCGTGCCCGGCGTCGCCTTCGCCTGCGACAAGCGCTGCGCCGACACCAGCGACTGCTTCGGCGGCGCGCGCGCCTGCCTGGCCTCGGGGGTCTGCGACACGACGACCATCACCGGCGGCACCTGCTCGCCGTGCGGCCTCGTGGACGACGACGTCGAGGGCTGCGCCGAGGGATACACCTGCGTGGGCCCGCCGGGAGCCACGCGGGGCTTCTGCGCCGAGAGCTGCCCCGAGAACTTCTGCGTCGACGGCACGCGGTGCAATCGCGTCGACAACAACCTCGCCGTGATCGGCAACTGACGACCTGACGAACTGGCGGCCGCGACGGCACGGCCGGCCGCGACGGCACGGCCGGCCGCGACGGCGCGGCCGGCCGCGAGCGTCAGATCGACGCGGCGATCACCGTGCGCAGCTTGCTGACCACCAGGTCGAGGGCCACGCGCGCGTCGCCCTCGGGGATGATCAGGTCGGCCCAGCGCTTGGAAGGCTCGACGAAGGCGAGGTGCATCGGCCGCACCGTCCGGTAGTACTGCTCGCGCACCGACTGGAACGTGCGACCCCGCTGCTCGATGTCGCGCCGCACGCGGCGCATCACGCGGATATCGGCGTCGGTGTCGACGAAGAGCTTGACGTCGAACTCGTTGCGCAGCGCCTCGTCGGCGAACACGAGGATGCCCTCGACGACGAGCACCGGCGTGGGGCGCAGCGGCGTCGTCGTGTCGCGTCGCGCGTGGGTGACGAAGTCGTACTGCGGGACGTCGGCTTGACGCCCCGCCTTCAGCTGTCGCACGTGCTCGACGAGCAGCGCGGTGTCGAGGCTCTCGGGGTGATCGAAGTTCAGCTGCGCGCGCTCGTCGGCCGACAGCTCGCCGCGGTCCTTGTAGTAGTGGTCGTGCTCGAGGACGCAGACGTGCTCGGGAGGCAGCGCCTGCGAGATCGCCCGCGCCAGCGTCGTCTTGCCCGACCCGGTGCCCCCGGCGATCCCGACCACGTAGACCATGGGGCCTGAGTAGCGGGGTTCGTCGACGTCGTCGAGGCCGCCGGCGTCGACCACGCCGGAACGGTCTTTCAGCGCTGCGGGACGCGGAAGGCGCCGTCGCTGAACGTCAGCTCCACCCCCGACGGGTCGATCAGCGTGAAGGCGAAGCGACCGAGCAGCAGGTCGGCCTCCTTGCCGAGGATCGCCAGCCCGCCGTTGCGGGTGGCGTCGGTGACGAAGCCGCCATCGAGCAGGTTGGCCGCGCCGCTCTTGTCGCCGCGCTCCCCCTGCGGGACGCAGATCGGGAACGCTCCGTCGGCGATCAGGTCGTCGACGGCGGTGCCCGTCTCGTCGAACTGCATGCCCATCGTCAGCGTCCCGAGCACCAGCGACGACGACGGCGCCGGCGCCCAGTCGCCCTCGACGTCGAAGGGGACGCCGTCGCTGCGCACCGCGGTGCCGCGGCCGTCGTTCACCTCGTCGGGGGCGGGCGGCGCGACCGACAACCCGCACACCTGACCGGCGGGCGGCGTGCACCCGGCGGTGGCGGCAGCGACGACGACGAACAACGACGGACGGAGCATGGTCACCTCGAGCAGGGAACGTCGCCCCCGGAGCGGAGACGACGACGAATCACGGCGGGGACTTACAGCGGGAGATTACGGCGGGGGGTGACGGCGGAGGACTACAGCGGACCGTTGGCGGCGCCGGCGAACGGGATGACGACGTTGGCGGAGTCGGTGGCGGTGAAGAGCAGCGCGGACGCGCCGGAGCCCGGGTCGACCTGCAGCACCTCGCCGGCGCGGGTGACGCCGAAGAGCAGACCAAATGCGTCGGACAGGCCAAAGACCCGGGGATAGCCCAGCGAGCCGCGCGCCGTCGTCACGCCGGTGGTCTGGTTGATCTCGAGCAGCATGTCGGGCGCGTCACGCGCCGTGGGATCCTTGGCGCTCATCAACAGGTCGCCGGTCTTCGTGAAGACGATGTCGCCTGACGACACGTAGCAGCGCGGGGCCGACGGCGAGGACGGCGGACAGACCTGACCGGCCGGGGAGAACGTGCCGACCCGGATGACGTCCGCCAGCGTGCGGTCGACGCGCCAGGCGGCGCTGTCGGCGCCATCGTCGTTGGACAGAAACAGCGCGCCGGTGTCGGTGATCGCCATTCCGTTGGTGTTGGTTGGCGCCGTGATCGAGGCGACCTCAGACAGCGTGCCATCGGGATTCACGACCCAGATGCCGCCGCGGGTCACCGCGAGCAGGCGACCGTCGATGTCGCGATCGACATCGAGCAGTCCGTCGCTGCCCGGCAGGTCGATGGCGCCCACCGTGCGCACCGTGCGGGCGAACGGGTCGATGGCGTACATCGTGTCGCGCGAGTGGGCGAGGAACGTGCAGTCGAGGCCGTCGTTCAGGGCGCCATCGCAGTCGTCATCGTCGAAGTCGCAGCGCTCGTCGGCGCCCGGGCGGATCGAGGCGTCGCCGTCGTCGCAGTCGTCGTCATCGCAGGAGCCGTCGCGGTCGGCGTCGGGGCACGGCGGCTCGCCCTCGCCCTCGCCCTCGCCCTCGCCCTCGCCCTCGCCCTCGCCCTCGCCCTCGCCCTCGGCGGGGTCGTCGACACAGACGTCCTCGACGCAGATCAGGCCGTCGTTGCAGAAGCCGCCGTCGATGCAGCGGCCGTTGAGCACGCC
>VGSZ01000184.1 GCA_016874845.1 Deltaproteobacteria bacterium | reverse complement strand
GAAGGCGAAGGCGAAGGCGAAGGCGAAGGCGAAGGCGAAGGCGAAGGCGAAGGCGAAGGCGACGACAGCGACGCCGCTGCAGCGGCGGCCGAGCGCGGCGCGGCATGGTCGTGTGCGGGCGGCGGTGAGGCCCCTGGCGAGGTCGTGCCCTGTCTCGGACTGCTGCTCCTGCGCTGGCGGCGACGACACCAGCGTGGCGTGCGCTGAGCGCCGTTCGGCGCGCGAGCGACGTCACGCCGGTCATCGCTCACCGCGCGCCGTCACGGCGGGCGCAGTGCGCGTGAGCCCACAGGGGAACCCGTCGGGCGGGACGCGGTTCTCTGCCCTCGCGGGCAGTGCGGCTGCCGCTCGCTCTCGCTCGCGAGCGCTGTCGATGGGCAAAGTTCATCGGGTCTTGGGGTCAGAGGCGCCGGTCGATGGGCGCGAGCCCACGTGCGACGAGCGCGGCGTTGACGGCGGAGAACGGGCGGCTGCCGCGGAACTTCGCGACGGAGAGCGGCGGCGGATGCGCGCCCTGCACGAGGCCTTGGCGGCCCGTGTCGGCGAGGTGCGCCTTCTTCTTCGCGTGGTTGCCCCACAAGCAGAACACCGCGGGCGTCGGGCGCGCGTTCACGGCGGTGAGGGCGGCGTCGGTGAGCTCCACCCAGCTGCGGCCGGCATGGCTGTGGGCCTCGCGCGCGCGCGGTGAGTACGGTGTTCAGCAGCCACACGCCCTGCCACTCCCACGCCGAGAGATCGCGTGCGCGGGCTCGCCGACGCCGACGTCGCGCGCGAGCTCGGCGAAGAGGTTCTTCCAGCTCGGCGGCTTCTTCGTACCCGCGCGCACGGAGAAGCACAGGCCGTGGGCCTGGCCGTCGTCGTGATCGCGGTCCTGGTCGACGGTCACGACGCGCACGTTCGCGAGCGGCGTGATCGTGAACGCGCTCCAGACCCCACGCTCGTCAGGGAGCACCAGGCCGCGCGCGCGCGCGTCGTCGACGAAGCGGCCGAGCTCCGCGAAGCGCACGCTCGCGAGCACGGGAGCGAGGGTGGTGCGCCAGTCATCGGGCAGGTCGATCCTCATCGCGCAGCTCCGTCGTCGTCGTGAGGTGTGCCACGGAGATCGTCGTCGCGGCGCGTGTCGCTGCACGGACGACGACGAACGCGCAGCAGGGGCGGCGGATCCGGCGGCGGATCCGCCGGCAGCACGGGCGGCATCAGCCCGCACACGGAGGCCATGCCGACGTCGCACCGGATGTCGTTCCACTCCAGCGTGAAGCTCCACACGTGCGCGCAGTTCTCGGCGCCACCCGCGTTGTTCGGCTCGCCGCCGGCCCACCGCGTGACCACGTCGGTGACCTGGAAGGTCCAGCTGCGGCCGTCGCCCCACACGAAGCGATCGTCCTCACGCAGGACGTCGAAGCCGAGCATCCGCCACCGCCAGCACAGCGGGCAACCTCTGCTTCGGCGTCGACGACGCGCAGGGCAACAACCAGACCGCCGGGCTCATCCGCATCCGCGCCGACCTCGTCAACGAGCTCTTCGTCGACAGCAGCGCCCTTGGCGGCCAGAGCGAGGCGAACGTGCAGCAGCAGCCCGTCACGCAGGTCACGGTCAGCGAGCCCGCCGCCGCCACGGACGCCCCCGCTGTCGTCTGCATGACGATCAACGCGCAGGATCACGTCTGCTGCTAGGGCAACCTCGACGCCGCTCCAGCCGCCGCCACGCGCCTCGCCGAGCTCGAGGTGGGCGCGGATGGCCCACGGCTGCTGTCCACGGGCGTTGGTGACGTCGGTGGACGTCACCGTCGGGTGCACGGTCTCGACGTCGTAGGTCAGCGTGAACGGGCCGGTGCCGGTGCCGGCGCCGGTGACACGATGGTGTGGATGTTCGAGGAGAGGCGCTGGCTGAGCGTCAGCGCGTAGCGGCAGCCGGTGCGCAGCAGCCGCGAGGGCGTGAACACCATCGCCTCGCAGCCGCCCTCGGTGGTCGCCACCTGCAGCCGGTTCATCGTCGTCATCGTCGTCGCTGACACGGCACCGCAGGTCTCGACGAGCTGCACCGACGTGCCGTGGAAGGACGCTGGCAGCATGCGGTGCTCGAGCTGTCTCAGGTTGTTCGTGGGCAAGGTCAGCTTGAGCGCCTGCGTTGCGCCCACGGCCCCGTTGGCCGGCGCCGGGCTCAACTCGACCACCGACGCCGCGCCCGGGTCGCGGGCGTTGCCGGCCGTCGCGCCGAGGATGCCCACCCACGTCACAGTGGTCGGCGACGGCAGCGGGTTGCCGAGGAAGTCGAGGGCCCCCACCGCGACGGTCAGCGTCACCGTGGTGCCGGCGACGTAGGTCGGTAGCGGGTTGAACACCGCCGAGCACAGGTCGTCGGCGCTGACGGCGACGGCGAGGAGGCTCCGTGAGCGCGCGACGACGGACGGCCACGACGTAGCGGCCGCTGTCCCGTCAGGCGCTCAGGCCGGTCGACCCTCGACGTCGACGTCTCCGTACACCGCGATCAACGCGGTCAAGCGCCGCTCGAGGTCGGCGTTGCTCGTACCGAGTGACCGGCTGCGCTTGAACGCCACGACCGCGTCGCGGCCGTGACCGACCTGCTCGAGCACGACGCCGCGCTGGAACTCGGCGGCGGCGCGCTGGTCGCGCGTGGCGTGGGCCGAGCCGAGTGTGTTCGCCAGCGCCGCCAGCGCCGCGTCGGTGCGCCCCTGCTCGGTGCGCACGAGGGAAATGACGTAGTGGGCGTCGGCGGCGCGGGTAGGCGAGCGAGCCGCCAGCTCGAATTCGCCGACGGCATCGTCGAGCAGGCCCATCTCGCGGTAGGCGATACCGAGGTCGTAGTGGGTCGCGGCGTCGTCGATGGCGACGGTCTCGGCGACGCCCCGCTTGAACTGCGACAGGACCTCCTCGACCGACACCTGGTCGGGCTGGCTCGGCACGTCGCCGCGCGGCAACAGCGCGGCCAGTTCGCTCAGCTGCTCGGCGACGTCCTGGAGCAGGCGCTGCTCCCACGGCGCCGGCGGATCGGGCTCGCCGCGCTCGCGGGCATCAATACGCGCCAGCAGATACCGCAGTCGCAACGACTCGGGGACCTCGTCGATGACGGGGCGGAGCACGTCGCGGGCCTCGTCGAGCATGTCCTCTCGCAGGAAGAACTCGCCCTCGGCCAGCTCGTCGGCGAAGAACCTGTTCGCCGGGTCGTCCTCGAAGCCCTGGTCGGGCTGGAAGAGGCTGCGCGCCTGCGACGGCACGTCGAAGCCGCCGCCGTCGACCACCGAGGGAACGGCCTCGTAGGGGGCCTCCTCGACGTCCTCGTCGCCGAGCTCTTCGATGGCGTCGGTATCGAGGGCGGCGTAGCCGCCCACCGACGCGTCGACGGGGTGACTGCTGGTGGCCGCCGGCGCGAAGGTGTCGGCAGCGGCGGCGGCGGCAGCGTCGCCGTCCTCGAAGCTCGGCGGCGGGTGCCTCGCGGTGTTCGACGGCAGCACCGCGCCGGAATCGAGGTCGGGCACGACGAAACCGCGCGCGTAGGTCTTTTCGGTGACGCCGTCACCGCTGGCGGTGGGGTCCCGCGGATCACCAAAGTCCGCGCCGTCGTTGTCTCCCGCGGGCCACACGTCGGCTGAGGGAGCCGGGGTCGCGGCGGGCTCCACCCCCGGTGCGGGTGCCGTCGCCGGGGAAGGTGCCGCTGCAGCCGGCTGGGCGAGGCGCAGCTCGCGCATCACCGTTGACGCGTCGTAGGCGACGGTGCGCTCGTCGCTGAAGTGGGTCTCGTCCTCGTTGAGGGACGGGGGCATTCCCGCCACGGCGGCGCGCGCCAGCGCGTCGGGGTCAGTGTCGGCCGGATCGCCGCCGGTCGACGCAGCCGCCTCGTCGTCGGCCGCCGCCGGGAGGTATTCGAAGCTGCCGACCTCGTCGGCGGCGAAGTTCACCGCCTGCGGGCGCGCCATGCCCGCCGGCAGGGCCGCCCGCACCGCCTGCGCGGCGAGCGCGTCGAGTTCGGCTGGATCGAAGTCGACGCCCTCGTTCGCCGACACCTGGGGGGCGACGCCCGCTGACGCATCGTCGTCGTCACCCTCGTCAGCCTCGTAGGGGTCGTTCGGGCCGGCCTCGTAGGGGGCGTTCGCGTCGTCGTCCTCGTCGGTGAAGGGCACGGGCGGCGGTGCCGACAGTGCTCGTGACGCCTCCAGGGAGGCGAGGTCGACCGCGTCGACGGCACCGGTCTGGTCTTCGTCGGCTGAGGCTCCGAAAGCCTCGGGGTCGTAGACGCCGTCGTCGTTGGAGATCGGCAGGGCCAGTGCTGGCGCGCGGGGGGGGGGCTCGTCGGGTGGCAGCGGCGACGCGCGCACGTCGCTCAGCAGGTCATCGTCGTCGGGCGCGGCGGGCGGCGGTGTCCGGGGCGGCGCCGACACGGTCGGACCGGACACGGTCGGACCGGACACGGTCGGACCGGACACGGTCGGACTGGACACGGTAGGACCGGACACGGTCGGACCGGACACGCTGGCGCCGGAAACTGCGGCCAGGACGACCGGGGGCGCGGGCTCGCGGAGCGGAGCCGCCACGCGCGGCGCCGTGCCGCGCAACATCGCCGCGGAGCGCGGGCCGGCGACGGGTGGCGACGACGCGGATCGCGGCGGCGGCGGCTTGTCCTCGAGGTCGATCAGATCGTCGTCGTCGGGCGGCGGGGTGCGCGCCGGCGCGGAGGCGCGCGTGGGGACCGCCGGCGGCGCCGCCGGCGCGGCCGGACCGGGTCGCAGACGTTCGAGCTCGGCGCGCCACTCGGCAGCCTTGGGGTGCGACGCCGCGGCGTCGAGGGCGAGCAGCCGCTGCAGCGTCGCGGCGGCCGCCGCCGGCTGCTTCATCTGCACCTGCAGCGTCTTCATCTTCTCGAGGGCGGCGAGGTGGTCGGGACGGATCGACAGGAGCCTTCCGAGGTGCTCGGCGGCTTTGTCGCGCAGCCCGTACTTCACGTAGACGTCGGTCTCGGTGAGCATGCGCTGCAGCTGCTCGTCCTCGGGGTTGACCTTCGCCGCGACGACGGCGGGGGCGACGACGCGGCGCCCCAGGGCGGTCTCGGCGGCCTCGTCGCCGGGGGCGTACTCGAGCACCTTCTCCCAGCAGGCCCGGGCGCTTTCGGCGTCGGCGGCGCCTTCGTAGATGCGCGCCATCTCGCGGTAGACGGAGACGGCCTTGGCGACCTGAGCGGTGGCGAGGAAGGCCTGCGCGATCAGGCCGAGCACCTCGACGTTGCGCGGGTCGGCCTTGAAGCACAGCTCGAGGTTGCGCAGGGCCCCGCGGGCGTCACCGCGCTGCATGTGCAGCGTCGCCAGCTCGCGGGAGACGTCGAGAGCCGTCGGGTCCCACTGCACGACGCGGTCGCCGCAGCGCACGGCGTCGTCGAGCCGCTGCTGGTCGCGCAGGTGCGTGTACGCGGCGCGCATCTCGGCGGCGGCCTCGGCGTACATGCCCTGCTGCGCGTACAGCTCGGCGACCTTGACCCGCGGCTGCAGGTGCTCGGGGTCGAGGTCCACCATTCGTTTCAGGATGCCGAGCGCGTCGCGGCTGCGCCCCTGCTGCTCGTAGAGCATCGCCACTTGTTGGTAGTGCTGGATGCTCTGCGAGCCGTAGCCGAGCTGCTGGTACATCTCGGCGAGGCGCAGGATCAGGTCGGGGTTGGTGGCGTCGACCGTCAACATCTGCTTGTAGACGGCGACGGCCTTGAGGAAGAAGCCACCCTCGGCGTAGATCGTTGCCGCGCGGTTGTAGCGGTCGAGCGCCTCGCGGCGCTTGCCCATCTTCACGTGCAGCGTCTCGGCGATCTTCAGGAGCGTGCGGACGTCCTTTGGATCCTCGGCGACGATTTTTTCGAGCTCGACGATGGCCTTGTCGAATTTCGACTGGGCTATCAGCTTCATCGCGCCTTCAAGGACCTTCTCGCGATTGATCGCCAAGGCGCGCTCCCGACCCCTTGCCCGCCGCGACGACCCTGCCCGGGACGATCCCGGCGGTCACGTCGACGACGACCGCTGCTCAGCCTGCGGTGGTGGGCGACGATAGGTGTGCCCCCCCGCCGCGGTCAAACTTGCTGCGACTCCGCCGGATGCCGCCCGTGGCTCGTGGCTTTCCCCCGTCCGGACTGTCTGGCATGGCCCGCACATGGTCGCAGCCGCCCGCCCGCCCGTCGTCGACCCTCCCCGCCCCGGGGCGGTGGGCCCGCGGTTCCTCGCCTACATCCTCGAGAGCCACCCGTTCGCCTGGGGCGCGGCCAGAAAGGCGTGGGCGCAGTGCGGCGTCGAGACGCGTGACCCCGAGGCCCTCGCCGCGCTCGGGGCCACCGTCGCCCGGGCGGTCGTCGAAGAGCTGCCCACCCCGGATCGCGACCTGCCCGAGACGCAGCCCTTCGTCGACGGCGGCACGCGCTATTCGCAGGAGGCCGCGCTGCTCGCCCACGACATCGACGGCTTCTTCGCCCGCGAGGCCCTCGCCGCGGGGATCACCGACGACGAGAAGCGCTGGATGCTGCGCGGGATCATCCTGACCCGCGCCGTCGACAACAAGATGAAGCAGCTCTTCCTGTCGTCGGAGATGACCTACGGCGACCGCGGCTTCCAGGGCAAGGGCTTCCGCTCCCTCGGGCAGGAGGCGATCTACGCGGCCGCCTTGCGCCTCCGTCGCGGGCGCGCATTCGCGGCGGCCGACGACGGCACACCCGGCTCGTCGTGGCGCGGCGACGTCGTTGGCCCGCTGATCCGCGATCTGGGCGTCACGCTGGCCTTCGTCGACGACGTCGCCGGCGACGACACAGACGGCGTACAGATGTGCCTGAATGCCCAGGTCGGCAAGGCCGGGCTGCCCCACGACGGCCGCGACCTGCACCTCGGCTACCCGTCGCGCGGCGTGCTGATGGTGGCCGCACCCCTGACCATCGCCACCGGCACCGTCACCGGCGCCGCCCTCGCCTTCGCGCGCAAGGGTGAAGACCGCGTCGCCGTCAGCTTCATCGGCGAGGGCGGCAGCTCGCTGGGCGAGTGGCACGAGTCCATCAACCTCGCCGCCGTGCAGAAGCTCTCCGTGATCTTCTGCCTCGAAACCAACCAGACCGCGCTGTCGACGCCGCTCGCCCAGCAGAGCCGTGTCCGCACCTTCGCCGACAAGGCCCGCGGCTACGGCATCCCCGGCGTCACCGTCGACGGCACCGACGCCACGGCCATCGCCGCCGCCTTCGCGTGGGCCGCCGACCGCGCGCGCGCCGGGCTCGGCCCCACCCTGGTGGAGACCGTGGCCATGCGCATGTGCGGCCACGCCCACCACGACGACATGCTCTACCTCGGCGGCGACCCGCCGCTGTCGTTCGAGATCCCACCGACGCCTGAGCGCGGCTACGTCGACCGCGCGAAGTACGCCGCGTGGCGCGAGCGCGATCCCCTCGCGCGCCTCGCCGCGCAGCTGAAGAGCGAAGGCATCGTCGACGACCGGCAGGTGCTCGCGTGGCAGGCCGAGGCCCAACGCCGCGTCGACGACGCCGCCGCCGCGCTCAAGGCCCGCCCGTGGGCCGAGCCCGCCAGCGCCGGCCTCGGCGTGTTTCAGGGCTCGCTCGCCGCCCACGGCCCCGCCGTCGCCGTACCGGCCCTGCCCGCGTCGTCGGCGCCGTCCTCGCCGGCGCTGCGCGTGCTCGAGGCCGCGCCCGAGTTCCACCCGAAGGGCAGCACGCTCCTCGACGCCTGCGGGCACGGCCTGCTTGAGGTGATGGACGCGCTGCCGCAGGCCTTCATGCTCGGCGAGGACATCGCCCCCCCGTACGGCAACGCGTTCCTGCTGGCGAAGCCGCTGCTGGAGAAGCACGGCGACCGGCTGTTGAACACGCCCATCGCCGAGGGCGCCATCATCGGCGCCTGCGTCGGCGCGGCGCTGCATGGGCTGCGCCCCATCGGCGAGATCCAGTTCAATGATTTCGTCGCCAGCGGCTTCAACCAGCTCGTGAACAACGCCGCCAAGCTGCGCTTTCGCGCCGGCACCGCGGTGCCGATGACGCTGCGCATGCCGTGGGGCGGCCTGCGGCGGGCGGGCCCGTACCACTCGCAGGACACGTCGCCGTGGTTCTTCCGCGCCCACGGCCTGAAGATCGTGGTGCCGTCGACGCCGCACGACGCCCGCGCGCTCATGTGGTCCGCCGTCGTCGACGACGACCCGGTGCTCTTCTACGAGCACATCGCCCTGTACCGCGACCCGAAGATCAAGCAGGTGCTGCCCGAGGCGCGGCCGGACATCCCCCTCGGCCAGGCAGCGTTCCGCCGGCTCGGCGACGACCTCACGCTGATCGCGTACGGCGCCTACGTGCACAAGGCCGCCGCCATCGCCGACGCGCTCGCCAAAGACGGCGTCACCTGCGACGTCCTCGATCTGCGCAGCCTGGTGCCGCTGGACTGGGCGCGCATCGAGGCCAGCGTGAGACACACCGGCAAGGTGCTGCTCGTTGGCGAGGACAGCCGCACCGGCTCGGTGCTCGAGTCCATCGCCAGCCGCATCGGCGAGGCGCTGTACGAGCACCTCGACGGCCCCGTGCGCGTGCTCGGCTCGCTCGACACGCCGGTTCCCTACGGCCCGAGCCTCGAGGACGCGTTCCTGCTCGGCGAAGACCACATCCTGCAGACGGCACGCGCGCTGGTGTCGTGGTGAACCCATGAAAGATCTCGCTGTCGCTCTGTTCACCGGCCTCGCCTGCGCGATCGTCACGTTCGCCGCCGGCGTCGCCGTCGCCCCCGCCGGCGTCGACGTCGCGGGCGTCTCGGCCGTCTGGTGGGTCGCGGCGGTCTGCTTCGGACTGAACTGGCTCGCGTGGATTCCGGCGTCGGCGCTGCGGAGCGAGCGTTTCTACGACCTGACCGGCAGCGTCACGTTCGTCACCGTCACCGCCCTCGTCACGGCCGCCGTTGTCCGCGCCGCCGACGTGTCGGTGACGATCCCGCGACTGCTGCCGGCGCTCTTCGTCGTCGTATGGACGGTGCGGCTCGGCTCGTTCCTTGTCGGTCGCATCCACCGCGCCGGCAAGGACGGCCGTTTCGACGAGCTGAAGACGTCGCCGGTGCGCTTCTTCGTGCCGTGGACGCTGCAGGGCCTCTGGGTCTTTCTGACGTCGCTGGCGATGGTCGTGCAGGTCACGCTGACGAGGCCGCTGGCGGGGACGTGGGCCCCGGCGCTCGGCGCGTCGTTGTGGGTCGTGGGCTTCGTGATCGAGGTGGTCGCCGACCGCCAGAAGGCGGCCTTTGCGTGCGACGAGCGCAACCGCGGCAAGTACCTGACGACGGGGCTGTGGGCGTGGAGCCGGCACCCGAACTACGCTGGCGAGATCCTGCTGTGGTGCGGCGTCTTCCTCATGGGTGTGCAGGACTACGACGGCGGCCTGTGGATCGCGGCGCTGTCGCCGGTTTTCGTCTTCGTGCTGCTGCGCTTCGTCAGCGGCGTGCCGCTGCTCGAAAAGCGCGCCGACGCGCGCTGGGGTCACGACCCGGCCTACGTCGCCTGGCGTGACGCCACACCCACCTTGTGGCTGCGACCGCCGCGCCGCTGACGGCGACAGGGTCTGGGCTGCACCGCACCCGCGGGCCTTGCGGCGGGGCTGCGTTTCAGCGACGACGGTGACGATGGTCGAGCCCGCCCCCGCCCTGCCCGCCCCGCGCAGCGACAGCGACGGCGACGCATCGTCGGAGTCGCCGCTGTGGATGGTGTCGCGAGCGCCGGCGCTCAACGAGCTGGTGGTGTCGCTGCAGCACCACCGGCGCGCCGTCGACGAGGGCGGCGACGGTGCCCGGCTGACGTTCTCGCGCGCGCAGCTGGCACGGGCGCGCGGCGAGTTTGGCACCATGATCCGCCGCGGCGAGCGTGACCTGCACCGTCTGGCCAGCCTGCTCGCCGAGCAGTTCCTCGGACACGTGCAACGGCGCAGCGTCGTGATCGGCGAGATCGAGCGCACGCGCGAGCGCTTCACCCTCACCGTCGACGTCACCGAGGCCGAGGTCATCGAGAGCACCGATCTCGATCTGGGAAATCGCGTCCTCGCCCGCCTCGCCATCGCCGACCAGCGCGGCTGGCTGCGCGCCAGCCTCGTCAGCAGCGTCGTCGAGTACGAGGCCGACGCGCCCAACGCGCTGTCGGTCTACCGCCTGCTGACGCGCATCAAGGCCGAAGAAGAGATCTGGAACAAGGTCGTCGACGAGATCTTCGAGCTCGACCGGCTGGTGCTGCGCGACAAGCAGCTGCGGCACCTCGGCCGGTACGTCAAGGACGTGTTCGGCATCAAGATCGTAGTCGGCACCGCCGCCGACGCCGAACGGGTGCAGCGTGCGCTGGAGGCCGTCACCTTCGCTGACGACCGGCTGCGCGCCCGCGAGCTGCCCGACGACGACGACCACCGCGGCCTGCGCTTCGTTGAGGTGAAGAACTATCTTGAGCACGAGAGCCGCAAGCGCTCGGGCTGGTCAGCGATGAAGAGCGTCGTGTCGTGGGGCGGACGCACTTTCGAGATCCAGGTGCAGCCGCTGTCGAACTTCCTGCACGAGCGCGAACGCCTGACCCGCGAGAGCCACGCGTCGTTCAAGTCGACCCGCGATCGCGTCCGCGACGAGGTCGCCGCGCGCATCCCGCTGTTCTCGTTCTATCGCGCACTGCTCCGCTGGCTGTTCGTCGACCCTACGCAGGTGCCGCCCATCCACGACGGCG
>VGSZ01000183.1 GCA_016874845.1 Deltaproteobacteria bacterium | reverse complement strand
CACCGTCTCGGTGTCGGCGCCGTTGGCGGCGAGGGTGCTCGGGTCTACCTCGACGATGGTGCGCGCGGCGTCGGGGCCGCGGGCGCGCACGAGCAGCGCGGTGCTGGTGCGCGCGACGCCATAGCGGTCGTCGCCGGGAAACTCGGCGTGCAGCGCGGCGTCGAAGTCGCCGGCGGTGACGAACGCCGGGTCGGCGGTGAAGGTGAACGCGGCCACTCCCAGCTCGTTGGTCAGCGCCTCGCCGAGCAGCTCGCCGGCCTGGAAGTCGGGGCGGCCGTTGGCGTTGACGTCGTAGGCGAAGCGCACCGGCAGCCCGGCGAGCACCTTCTCGCCCGGGCCGTCGACGGCGTCGCCGCTGGCGTCGCCGTTGGGATCGGTCAACGTCGCCGCCAGCGTCACGGTGTCGCCGATGGTCAGCTCGAGATCCTGCGCGAACGCGAGGGCCGGCACCTCGGACAGGACCAGCAGCGTCGTCGTCGCCTGCGTGGGGCACAAGCGGCCGTCGACGGCGCCCGCCGCGCCGGGCTGGCAGTCGGTGTCGTCGGCGTCGGGCAGCGGCACGCCGGCCCCCGCGAAGCGCGCCGTGACGACGTAGCCGAAGCCCTCAGGGTCGGCGCGAAACGCCGCGCCGCCGTGGCGACCGTCGACCAGCGTCAGCCGCGCGCGCGCGACGCCGGCGGCGTCGACGACGACGTCGGGCTCGGTGATCTGCACGACCGCGCCGCTGCCGTCTTCGGCGCGCATCGTCACGATCACGCGACAGGGCTCGGCGCCGCAGGCGGTGGAGCCGTCGAGCGTGACGCCGGCCTCGCTCGTGAACCGCAAGGTCCAGCCGACACCCTGCGAGTACTCCGCCGTCGCCGGCGGCTCGACGAACGACAGGCCCACGCGCGACGCAGCGTCGGCGTGGGCGGCACCAAGGACGACGACCAGACCCGCAGCGACGGTGGCCGACGAGAGCAGGGACGAGCGACGCATGGGAGCAACACGCCACGCGAGACAGGATCGCGCAACCGCCCGGCGGCGCCCGCGCCTGCAGGACCCGATCTGCAGACGAGGGGTTGCAGTCGTCTGGCGCTCGGGCACGCTGCGATCCGTCGCTGGAGGTCCCATGTCGCGCGTCCCCGTGTCCGTCACCGCAGGCTCCCTCGCCGTGTTGCTGACGTTGTCCGCCTGCGTCGAGGTCCGCCGCATCGACGGCGGCGAAGGCGAAGGCGAAGGCGAAGGCGAAGGCGAAGGCGAAGGCGAAGGCGAAGGCGAAGGCGAAGGCGAGGGTGAAGGCGAAGGCGAGGGCGAGGGCGAACCGCCGCCGCCGCCGCCGCCGGTCCCGGGCAACGACACCTGCGCGACCGCGACGCCGCTGTCTGCCGGGGGAGCCACCGACGGCACCACGCTTGGCGCCAACGACGACACGCTGGGCTGCGGCGGCGACGCCGACGTCGCCTACGCGTTCACGCTGGGCGAGGAGTCGGGGGTCGAGATCACGGTGGTGGGCGGCGAAGACGAGTTCGGCTTCGACGTCGACACGATCGTGTCGCTCTTCGCCGACGACGGCTGCGAGGTGCCTGACCTCGGCGGCGATCCGCGCCGCACCTGCGTCGACCGCAGCTTCGACCAGGAAGAGACCATCCGCGCCGGCCTGCTTTCGCCGGGCACATACTACGTCGTCGTCGAGACGCGCTTCCCCTTCTCCGCCGGCGAGTTCTCCATCGCGCTCGAGCTCGTGCCGCCATTTTGCGAGGGTGACGTCCTCGACGACGTGGTCCGCTTCGTCGATGGCGAAGAGCTGACCGGCGACAATGAGCCGGCCACCGCGACCAACCTGGACCGCGGCCGCGGCCTCGGCGTCGATGTTGACAGCGGCAACATCGATGGCGACCCGGAGACCGACGACGCGCTCCCGCTGGCGCTGTGCGACGGCGACGAGGACTGGTTCTTGTTCGCGCACCTCGGCGGGCCTCTGACCGTCGCGGCCAGCGGCGCCGACGTCGCCTTCGACGTCGTGCGCGGCGTCCCCGACCTCGAGGCCTTCGAGGCCACTGGCGCCGTGCGGGCCACGGCCGGCGACGTCGTGGACACCGGCCCCGGAGCCGAGCTCGGCGCCGGCCTGTACTTCTTGAAGATCGCCGAGACCGCCGCGCTGTCGACCCTCGAGCGCCGCGAGTACTCGTTCGTCATCGACCACGCCTGCGAGGGCGACACGTTCGACCTCGGCGACCCCACCCTCGACGCCCTCGCCGACGCGCTTCGGCCGAAGGTGGTCCTGCCGCCCGGGGGACCCACCGAGCGCACGCTGTGCGGCGCCGACGTCGACACCGTGACCTTCGACGTGCTGTTCCCGGGCGAGCTCGCGCTCGTCTTGTCCGGCGACGCCGCCGCCGAGATCTTCGTCGAGTTCTTCGCCGTCGACGCCGAGGGCAACGAGACCGCGCTCTCCCCGACGCGCACCGACGACGGCGGCACCACGACCCATACGGTCACCGTCGAGGCCGCCGGGCTCGTGCGGGCGCGGTTGTCGCTGGGCTCGGTCGAGGCGCGCGCCTACGCCTGGGACGTGCGGCTGCCCGGCCTCACCGGCGTACCGGACAACGACACCTGCGCCACCGCCGTCGAGCTCGTGCCGGGCGTCGCCGTCGCCGGCCGCACCATCGAAGCCGCGGGCAACTTCGCCGCCGGCACCTGCAACTTCGAGCAGTTCTCGGACCAGCCCGCCGCCGACGTCTTCTACCGCTTCCGCCTCGACACCGCCGCCGACGTCGAGCTGCGCACCACCGCGCTGGCGGACTACAGCGGCTCGTTCGGCGTGTTCACGCTGCCCGACGGCGCTTGTCCCGACGACGTCGACACCCTCGTCCCCGTCGAGATCGAGGGCAGCTTCGGCCCCGAGCCGGCGTGCATCTCGGCGGGCTTCGGCGCCAGCGTCGAGCGGCTGCGGCTGCCAGCCCTGCCCGCTGGCGACTACGTCGTGATCGTCGATGACAGATTTGGCGGGCCCGGTGTGTTCGGGCTGCAGGTCGACGTGTACCCCGACGGCTTCCCGCCGCCGCCGTCGTGCGACGCCGACCGCGTCGTCAGCGTCGAGCTGACCGCGGGCCCCGAGCCGCAGCGGCTGACGTTCGACGCCGACCAGTTCGTCGACCACGGCGTCGACGCCACCTGCGGCAACGGCGCGCAGGGGCGCGAGCTGGTGGTGACCTTCACACCCTCCGACGACGGCGCGCTCGTGGCGCGCACGATCCAGACCACCGACCTCGACGATGTCGACACCGTGCTGGCGCTGCGGACCGACTGCGGCGGGACCGCCGACGAGGTTTGTGACGACGACGGCAACGACGCCTTGCTCGATCCCGACGGCCTGTACGACTCGATCCTGCGCGCGCCGGTGCTGGCCGGCACGACGTACTTCCTGCTCGTCGACTCGTACCGCGCCGACCAGCCCCAGGCGGGGCAGTCGATAGCGGTCGAGCTGGTCTTCGACGCGCAGTGATCCGCACCGCCATCCTCGTCCCCGGGTTCCGGAGCCGGCAGGGACGGCGACGGTGGGTTTGACGCGTCGTGCCAGCGCTGCGCGGTGCGAGCCACAGCGCGACTCACGGCGCGACTCACGGCGCGACGCACGGCGCGACGCACGGCGCGACCCACGGCGCGACCCACGGCGCGACGCACGGCACGACTCACGGCACGACTCACGGCACGACTCACGGCGCGACCCACGGCGCGACCCACGGTGCGACTCACGGCGCGCCTCACGGCGCGACGCTTGCCGCGGCGCGGCGTCGCTGTCGTCGTCGCTGGCGCGTGGTGAGCGTTGACACGGCAGGGGATCGGTGCTCTCTCGGGCGTCGCAGTCCGCCCGAGGTGGCGGACCGACGAGGAGAGCCCATGGTCAGCGCCGACACGACGAAGAACGCGTCCCCCGCCCCCGCACCGGCAGCGACGGACTGGGACGCCTTGCGCACGGCGCAGCGCGCGCGGCTGCAGCGGATGTCGGAGCAGGCCTTCGCCGGCGGCGGCAAGGACCGCATCGAGAAGCAGCACAAGCAGGGCAAGCTGACGGCGCGCGAGCGCATCGACATCCTGTTGGACCCCGGCTCCTTCGTCGAGGTCGACCGCCTGCGCACGCACCGCTGCCTCGACTTCGGGATGGAGAAGAGCCACCCAGCGGGCGACGGCATGATCACCGGCTACGGCCAGGTCGACGGCCGCCACGTCTTCGTCTACGCGCAGGACTTCACGGTCTTCGGCGGCTCGATGAGCGAGGTCGCCGCGCAGAAGATCTGCAAGATCTACGCGATGGCGATGAAGGTCGGCGCGCCGGTGATCGGCCTGTGCGACTCGGGCGGCGCGCGCATCCAGGAAGGCGTGGCCTCCCTCGCCGGCTACGCCGACATCTTCTGCGCCAACACGCTGGCCTCGGGCGTCATCCCGCAGCTGTCGGTGATCATGGGCCCCTGCGCCGGCGGCGCCGTCTACAGCCCGGCGCTCACCGACTTCATCTGCATGGTGAAGGACACGAGCTACATGTTCCTGACCGGCCCCGACGTCATCAAGCAGGTGACGCACGAGGACGTCACGATGGAGCAGCTCGGCGGCGCCATGACCCACTCGGCGAAGTCCGGCGTGGCCCACTTCGCCGTCGACGACGACACCCGCGCCATCACGACGATGCGCGAGCTGTTGTCGTTCATCCCGTCGAACAACTCCGAAGAGCCGCCGATGCGGCCGCTCAACGACGACCCCGAGCGCAAGGACGACGCGCTCAAGACGATGATCCCGTCGAACCCCAACCGCCCCTACGACGTCCGAGAGGTCATCAAGGCCATCGTCGACGACCGCCACTTCTTCGAGGTGCAGCCGCACTTCGCCGGCAACATCGTCGTCGGCTTCACACGGATGATGGGCCAGTCCGTCGGCATCGTCGCCAACCAGCCGCAGGTGATGGCCGGCGCCATCGACATCGACGCCAGCGACAAGGCCGCCCGCTTCGTCCGCTTCTGCGACTCGTTCAACATCCCGCTGCTCACCCTCGTCGACGTCCCCGGCTTCCTGCCCGGCACGCAGCAGGAGTTGGGCGGCGTCATCCGTCACGGCGCCAAGCTGCTGTACGCCTACGCCGAGGCCACGGTGCCCAAGATGACCGTCATCCTGCGCAAGGCCTACGGCGGCGCGTACTGCGTGATGGCGCCCAAGCACCTGCGCACCGACGTCAACTTCGCCCTGCCCACCGCCGAGATCGCGGTGATGGGCGCCGCCGGCGCCGTCGCCATCGTCATGCGCGACGACCTGAACAAGGCCAGCGACAAAGACGCCAAGATGAAGGAGCTCGTCGCCGACTACGCCGACAAGTTCCAGAACCCCTACAAGGCCGCCGAGCTCGGCTACATCGACGAGGTCATCGTCCCCGAGGACATGCGGCCGCGGCTGTGCCAGGCGCTGACGTTGCTCCGCAACAAGCGCGACGAGCTCCCGCCCAAGAAGCACGGCAACATGCCGTTGTGATCGTGTTCCGGCGCGGCGCCCGCCGGCCGCGCCACGGGAACCTTGCGGTTCCCGCCCAGGGAAACGACGACGGGCGGAGCCCGCTCGTCGTTCCCATGGGGCCCACCCTGCCGTCGAGGCGCCAGCGCGTGGGCGCGCGGGGCTGCGCGTCGCGAGGCTCCGCTGCGCCGGGACTGGGCGTGCTGGGTGGGCG
Organism: Deltaproteobacteria bacterium; assembly: GCA_016874845.1. Classification (GTDB taxonomy): domain Bacteria; phylum Myxococcota; class UBA727; order UBA727; family VGSZ01; genus VGSZ01. The sequence continues at coordinate 5,016 of VGSZ01000183.1, read as the reverse complement.
GATGCGGTGCTCGCCTGCGCTCGACGCGCTCGACGCCCGATGCGCCCTCGACGCCCTCGACGCCCGATGCGCCCTCGACGCCCTCGACGCCCGATGCGCCCTCGACGCCCTCGACGCCCGCGCTGCGCTCGGCGCGCCTGGGCACGCTGGCCGAGCAAAGAGAAAGCCCCTCTGGAGAGGGGCTTTCTCTTTGCTCGAGCCGGCCGCGAGCGCGCGGCCTCAGCTCGCCGTCGCGTGCTTCGGCTCGACGAGCCCAAACTTCCCGTCCTTGCGGCGGTACAGCACATTGACCTCGTTGGTCTTTGCGTTCGTGAACACGTGGAGTTCCTCGTGCAGCAGGTCCATCTGCATGATGGCCTCCTCGAGCAGCATCGGCCGCGCGTCGAACTCCTGGTGCTCGACGATCGACGTCGGCGTCTCTTCGGGCAGCTCCGAGGCCTCGATGGCCGGGCCCTCAAGGACTGTGTGCATCATCTTGCTGGCGTGGCCCTCGCGCACCTTGTGGCTGGCGAGCTTGTTCCGGTAGCGCTTCAGCTGCTTCTCGATCTTCTGCGCGGCGCAGTCGATCGAGCCGTACATGTCTGCCGACGACTCCTCACCGCGGATGCGCATGCCGTTGGCGATCACGTTGATCTCGGCCCGGTGCAGGTGCTTCTCGACACTCAGCACGACGTGGGCGTCGGTAGGGGTGTGGATGTACTTCTCGATGCGCGAGACCTTGTCCGCAGCAAACCCCTTCAGGGAATCGCTGGCGTCCATGTGACGAAACGTGACGGAGACCTGCATCGCACCTCCGAGGCCCCTCGCTGTGGGAAGAGGCCGCCTGTTCGTCGACGTCGACGTGACGCCGAGGTGTCCGAACGCTAGGGCCGTTCCGTCCGGGGGAACAACTCGCGCGGCGCGACGGCGTCGGGAGCGCCCCACGACGGGGCAAGCGACGACGCGAGTTGACGACGGCGCCCCATCACGACATGAAGCGCGCACCATGAAGGGTCCGGGCCGAGGGATCGGTCGGGGACCCACGCCCTGCGAGGCGGGTGCTCGGGGACGCGGCGGTTGCCGTCGTCATCGACGCCCGCGTGATCGAGGGGAGAGGAGTGAAGGTCATGTCCGCGTTTGCAATGGAAGGTCACCTTCGTTCGGGTCACGGCAAGGGTGCGTCGCGTCGTCTGCGCGCCACCGAGCAGATCCCGGCGATCGTCTACGGTCAGGGTCATGGCGCGCTCAGCGTGTCGGTGTCGCCCAAGGCCCTCACCAAGGCGCTGACCGGCGCGCTGCGCCGCAACCAGCTCATCGAGCTGTCGCTCAAGAGCGCCGACGGCAAGGACGCCGGCAAGAAGCTCGTGCTCGTCAAGGACCTGCAGGCGCATCCCGTGCGCCGCACGCCCACCCACGTCGACTTCCTCGAGGTGAAGATCGGCCAGCCGATCGTCGCCCGCGTGCCCGTCGAGGTCACCGGCAAGTCCAAGGCCGCCGTCGCCGGCGCGCGCACCCAGCTGTGCAGCCGTGACATCGCCATCTCGGCGTCGCCCGACGCCATCCCGGCCAAGATCGTGCTCGACACCACCGAGTGCGACTTCGGCGTCGTGCGCGCCAAGGCCGTTCCCCTGCCGGCCGGCGTCAGCCTCGCCTGCGACCCCGAGTTCCCCGTCGTCTCGCTGCGCATGCCGCGCGGCGAGAAAGACGAGGCGGCCGAGGCGGCTCCGGCGGCGGCGGCCCCGGCGGCCGGCGCGGCGGCGGCTCCGGCAGCGGCGGCCAAGAAGGACGACAAGAAGAAGTGAGCGTGGCGACGCCCACGAGGCGTCGACGAGCTCGTGGGCGGGGCCCCCTGGGGCCTCGCTCTCTTTGGGCCCGGCGCGTCTTCTCGCTTTCGTTGGTGGCGTCCGGCGATCGGGGTTGAGGTCGGCACGCCAGGGTGGGAGCCCTGTCCCATGTCCTCCGCCCAAGCGCCCTCGCCGTCGCCCGCTCCCTCTGCCCCGGGGTGGCTGCCGCGCCTGGGCAGCCCCGGCTACTACCTGATGCTCGCCGTCGTCGCCATCGTCGTGCTCGGGCCGCTCGGCGGCGTCACCGCGGCGTACATGAACTTCTCGCTGGGGTTCTTCATCGGCGGCCAGGTGCTGGCCGGTATCCTCGGGTCCATCGTCACGCTGGGCTACGGCAAGGAGGGCCAGCACGGCGCCAACTACATGCAGACGATGGCGGCGTCGGTGGCGTCGATGGCGGCGATGGGCGTGCTCATCCAGGCCATGGTGTGGCTCGGCATGGAGCAGCCGCCGACGTGGCACCTGATCCTGTTCTTCCTGTGCATCGGCATGTTCGGCGTCGGCGTCGGCATGCTCTACACGCCGATCCTCGTCGACCGCCTGCAGCTCACCTATCCGTCGGGCCTCGCCGTCGCCAACATCCTGCGGGCGCTCACCGACCGCGAGATCCTGAAGAGGTCCGTCGGCAAGCTCACTGGCGGCATCGGCCTCGGCATCGTGCTTTCGAAGGTCGTCGAGGTGCTGGCGAGCCTGTACAGCTGGCTGCAGGAGACCGCGGCGGCGACGAAGGCGAAGCTGCCCGACAACGTCGCCTCGGGCTTCGACCTGTTCAGCGCGTTCTCGGCGGCGACGTTCGGCGGCGGCATGATCGTCGGCGCGCGCATCTCGGCGTCGGCCATCCTCGTCGGCGCCCTTGGCGTCTGGCTGACGCCGTGGCTGCGCTACTGGGGCTACGAGGACGCCACCGGCGCCTTCCACCCGTGGCTCGGCGACCATGACCCGTTTCGCAAGATCGGGTTCATCTTCGCGCTCGGCACCATCCTCGGCGCCGCCGCCGTCGACATGGCCCTGCTCGCCGTCGACGCCGCGCGCCGCATCCGCGCCGCCGCCCCCGCCAACCCGACGACGACAAAGACCCCGGTGGGCCGCCTGCTGGTCTGGGTCGCGGTCTGGGGCACCGCCCTCGTCGTCGTCGCGAACACCCTGCTGCAGGTGCCGGTGCCGTGGGCGCTGTTCGCCGTCGGCATGGCGCTTGTCTTCTTGATGATCAACGGCATCTCGATGGGGATCACCGACAGCAACCCGATCTCGTCGGCGTTCGTCGTCACCGTGCTCGTCATGGCCGGCCTCGGCCTGCGCCAGCCCCTCGTCGGCGTGTTGGCCGGCTCGATCCTGCTCGTCGCGTGCACCGTCGGCGTCGACATGCAGCAGGACCGCTCCACCGGCTGGCGCCTCGGCTCCGACCGCAACATCCAGTTCCGCTACCAGATGCTCGGCGTGGTCATGGGCGCGTTCCTCGCTGTCGTGATGACCAGGGTCTTCCTCGAGGCCTATCCGATCCTGAAGGAGAACATGTTCGCCCACCCCGAGCTGCGCGACACCGCCGAGGGCAGCAAGTGGCAGAGCGCGATGACCTACAAGTTCGCCGGCATCCTCGAGCTGACGAAGGACGTCACCGACCCCGCCCTCGTCGCCGCCAACGACGCCAAGACCCACCACACGCTGCTGGTCATGGTCATGGGCATCGCCGTCGGTCTCGTCATCCAGGCGCTGCGCAAGCTGCTGTCGAAGTCGGCGGCGTACCAGGCGTGGCGCGTGGCCAGCCCCACGAACAAGGCCCTCGACTTCGTCGTCGACGCGCTGCTGCTCGCCTCGCCCTACGCGTCGTCGTTCGGCGGCTTCGTCGACTTCACCACCGCCCTGTGGTTCGGCCTCGGCGGCATCTTCACCAGCGTCTTCAATTGGAACGAGGAGCGAAAGCGCAAGGCCGCGCAGGCGCACGCACAGGCCGCCGGCGACAGCGAGGCCCTGCCCGAGGACATGTCGACGACGTCGCTGGTGGGCGGCGGCCTGATCGCCGGCGAGAGCCTGTTCGCGCTGTTCCTCGGGCTGTCGGGCCTCGTCGCATCGGGCGCCATCGCTCGCATCTTTGGCGGCTGACGCCTCGCCGCGACTGTCGTCGCGACCCTTCGCGCGGCGACCACCATGACGGTCGCGACGCTCCGTCAGCGACCACCGTGACAGCCGCGACGCTCCCTTAGCGACCGCCGGTCGGCGCACGCACCTCCGCTGGCCCGCCGCGCGGCGACGACGGGGGCGCGGCCTTCGGCGACGACGGGGGCGCGGCCTTCGGCGACGACGGGGGCGCGGCCTTCGCCGGCTTCTTGGGCTTCAGGCCGAACAGCTCGGCGAACTGGCTGGCCAGCCGCACGGCCTGAAAGTGGCCCTCGATGTTGCGGGCGATGGCGTCGCTGTTCTGCAGCGCGCCCTTGGCGAACGGCAGCGCCGGCTGGCTGCCGTCAAACGGCTCGATGGCCAGGGTGGCGGTCTGGAACAGGGTGATGTTGACGAGCGCGCTGACCGTGCCGCCGCCCTTCGTCGCGATGCGCGCCGGCACCCGCAACAGCTTCAGCGGAAACAGGCGCGGCCGGTAGGTCATGCCCACCAGGCAGCGCACGTCGTCACGGCCGACGGTGATGGTGGCGCCGCGCGGCTGCTCGAGCCTCAGCACCATCACCTCTTTCGGCGACGCGAAGTCCATCATGCCGAGGCGCTTCCGCGGCACGTAGACCTGGCTGGTCCTCTGCAGCCAGCCCTCGAGGGCCGGCCGCGTGTCGAAGTGCAGGAACACCGTCGGCAGCACCGGCGTCCACGACGTGATCGGCCGCTCGGTGCGCACCTTCAGCTCCGTGCCCTTGTCGGTGGGCGTGCACAGGTAGACCGGCTCGGCCTCGCCCTGCTTGTCGCCCGACTCGGGGGCGCCGCCGCGCTGGCCGCCGCCACGCCGACGCTCGGCCTCCTCGGCAGCGCGACGCCGGGCCTCGCGCCGCGCCTCGCGCTCGGCGCGCCGCCTCTCGCGCTCGGCGAGCCACTCGGCCCGGCGCTTGTCGCGCTCGGCGATGCGCGCCGCCAGCTCAGCGTCGACGTCGGGCTCGGGCGGCGCGTCCCCCACGGGTGCCGCCTCCGGCGGCAGCTCCGGTGCGGGCGTGGGCTCGGGCGTGGGCTCGGGCGTGGGCTCGGGCGTGGGCTCGGG
>VGSZ01000182.1 GCA_016874845.1 Deltaproteobacteria bacterium | reverse complement strand
TCGGCTGTCGGCGGGCGACGGCGACCGCCGCCGCGGCGCTCTACGATCCGCGCACCGGCGTGTTCACCGCCGTCGGCAGCCTGACGACGCCCCGGATGTTCCACGTCGCCGCGAAGCTCGCCGACGGGCGCGTCGTCGTCGCCGGCGGCGCGCGCGAGGCGCTGCTGCGTCCCGTCGACGCCGCGCGCTACCCGTTCCCCATCGACCCGACGGCGCCGCTTGACACCATCGAGTTCTACGACCCGGCGGCGCGGGCCTTCGCGGGCGGTACGAGCGACCCCGGCGGCGCCCGCGTGTTCGCCGCCGCGGCGCCGATGCCCGACGGCTCGGTGGTGATCACCGGCGGCATCCCCGCCACCGACCCTTCGCGCCATGACCTCGGCAACGCGCTGGCGACGTCGACAGTGTGCGGCGGCGTGGCCCTGGCGTGCCGCACCGGGCCGCCGCTTGCGCGCCGCCGGGCCGGCCATACCGCGTTCGCGATCACTGGCGACGGCGTGTACCTGTGGGGCGGATCGGTCGAGCTCGACCCGGTGGGCGGCGTCGACGGCTACCACTTCGAGGTGCTGCGCGACGAGGCGACGTCCTTCGCGCTCGTCGAGGTCGAGACGATGCAGGCGACGCGCAACCTGTTCTTCGCGGCGACGGCCCAGTACTTTGACTTCCGCGTGTTGTCCGCGGGCGGGCTGCAGCGCGACCGCACCACCGGCGCGTTCACGCTCGCCACCACCGAAGACGGCGGCGGGCCGGTGTACGTGTTCGATCGCTCCCACGGCCAGAACGGCGGCATCGCGACCGGCAAGGACGCCGACTTCGACAAGCCGGCGATGTCCACCGAGGCGCCGCGCTTCCTGGGCAGCGCCGCTGGGCTGCCTGACCGTAAGTCGGCGATCGTCGCTGCGGGCTTCACGAGCCTCAGCCTCGAGCCGGCGAGCGCCCTCGAGCGCTACGACGAGTCGACGCTGACATTGACGTCGATCCGCGTCGGCGGAGAGCCGCGTTTGCTGCGCGAGCCGCGCGGTGGGGCGACGACGACGTCGGTGGGCGACGGATCGGTGCTGTTCGTCGGCGGCATGGCGGCGACCACCGCTGTGCTCCAGACCGCCGAGGTCTACGCCGACATCACGGTGCCGCCGCAGGCCGCGCCGCTGCCGACGGAGGGACGATGAAGCCCGTGACCGGTCTCCTTGGTCGCGCGCAGGTCCTGACCGTCGCCGTCGCCGTCACCGCCGCCGGTCTGGCCGGTGCGCCGGCGCGCGGGCAGGACGAAGACGAGATGCCCGATGGCGACATCGACATCGTCGAGAGGCCGAAGAAGCCCGAAGAGAAGAAGCCGCCGAAGAACGAAGAGATGAAGCCGCCCACGGCCGAAGAGAAGGAGCCGCCGAAGAACGAAGAGAAGAAGGCGCCCGCCGACGATGACGGCGTCCTCGAGGACGTCGTGGACGAGGACGAGCCGCCGACCCGGCGCCCCGATCCGCCGAAGCCCGGGCCGAAGAACCCGCTGGGCAAGGCGCCGCCAGCGGACGCCGACGATGACGATGACGATGACGGCGCTGGTCCGACCCGTGACGCCGGCGACGAGGACGGCGACGAGGCGCCCGGGCGAACCACCGACCGCGGCGCGCCGCCGCCCGATGCCCAGGCCGACGAGGGCGAGGACGAGCCGCCGCCGCGGCGGGCGCTCGTCGACCGTCCAGCTGGCAGCAAAGTGGGCGCGCTGGATGAAGCCGTGGCCGCGCCGACCGAGGGAGAAGGCCTGCCCAGCGGCGTGATTGTCGCCGGCGCCGTGGGCGGCGCGGTGCTGGTGCTCGCCGGCGCCGGCGTGGGTGGCTGGTTCCTCGTGCAGGCGATACAGCCGCAAGCCGGCACCGTCACGTTGACGCCACGCTGACCCCGCGGACCGGGAAGCATCGTGGGAGCAGCCGAAGAGCCCGAGCGAGCGCCGCCCGAGGGTGGGCTTCGCGTCGTGGTTTTTGATGACACCGGTGCGGGCAGCGCTCCCTGGCAGGGGCTGCTGACCCGCTCCTGGCGCGTGGGCAGCGCGCTGTACCAACGACGCCGCGACGCCTGCGTCGACGCCGCCTATGGCGCGCGCTCCTTCGCCGACGCGCTTGCATGGCTGTGTTCGGTGCAGCCCACCCGACGGCTCGGCGAGGTCCAGTTCTGGGGGCACGGCCTGTTCGGGCGTGTCTTCGTCGGGTCGGACGTGCTCGATGAGCGAGCGCTTGGCGTTCACGGCGCGCACCACGCCGATCTCGTGGCGCTGCGGGGCCGGCTCGTCGGGCCCGAGGCCCTCGTCTGGCTGCGCACGTGCAGCGCCTTCGGCGGTCGACGCGGTCAGGCGTTCGCGCGGGCCCTGGCCGACGTCACTGGCTGCCGCGTCGCCGGCCACACCCACGTGATCGGCCCGCTGCAGTCCGGGCTGCACTCGCTCTGCCCCGGCGCGCCACCGCATTGGCCTGTCGACGAAGGGGTCCGCGACGGCGACGAAGCCCGCTCGGCGCTGCCATCGACGTGGAGCGCGCCCCACACGATCACCTGCCTGACCGGCCGCATCCCCGCCGGCTGGTAGTCGCTGATCCGTCGGCCTCGCACGGCACCATCACGACACGAGACGATCACGACACGAGACGATCACGTCACGAGGCGATCACGTCATCGATCACGGCCCGAGACGCTCACGGCCCGAGACGCTCACGGCCCGAGACGCTCACGGCCCGAGACGATCGCGACCCGAGACGATCACGGCGCGACGAAGACGCGGACGACGCCGCCCGCGGGGACGTCGACGGTCATGGCGGTGCGCGCGCCGACGGCGGTGGACTCGAAGACGACCGTCCGCAGCCCCGAGGGAGCCGGGCGCCCCTCGTCAACTGCCGCCGTCGACCTGCCCCACCACAGGCCGTCCACCGTCACGTCGCCAGGCAACGGTGACACGACGACGAGGCGGCCTGGCGGATCGGTGGGCGACAACGTCAGCGCCACCGCGTGCTCGGGTCCCCGCTCCATGGGCACCGTCGCGGTGGCCGGCGCGTAGCCGACGAGGCGGGCCTCGACGACGTGGGGCCGGTCGGTGCCCAGATCGTCGAGCGTGACCGGCGCGCGCCCGGCGTCGCGGCCATCGAGCAGCACCCGCGCCCCTGCCGGCTGCGTATCGATGACGACGCGGCCGGCGCTGCGGAAGTTCTCATGGACGAGCACGAACCGGTCGTCGGCCGACACGGTGACGCGGCGCTCGATCGGCGCGCCGCCGCGGAGCGCGACCCGCACGACGTGCGCCCCGTCGTCGATCGGCAGGTCGACGGCGAGCGGCGTGATGCCGTCCAGCCGCACCCCGTCGAACGTCACGGCGGCCCCTGGCGGCGTCGTACGGACGACGAGAGCGCGGGTGACGCGGGCCCGCTCGGCGCTGAGCCAAATGCGCGCCGCCTGGCCAGCCGCGAGCCCGCCCAGCCCGCCCAGCAGCACGACGACGACGGCGGCCGCCTGGATACCGCGCGGCAGCCAGCGCTCGACGAACATCTCGCGCGCCACCTGGCGCGACGACTTGCGCACCGGCGTCGGGGACGACGCCACCACGATGACCGGCGCGACGGGGTCGTGGACCGGCGACGCGGGTGGCTCCGCGAACGGTTCGTCGCCGGCGAACACCGACTCTTCCGGCTCGGGCTCCGCCTCGGGCTCTGCCTCGGCCCCTGCCGCGCGCGCGGGCGTCGGAGCGGACGTCGCCTCCGGCCAGGCCCCGACCGTGACCGCCGCCGGCGGCGGGGGGGCCGTTGCGCCGCCCGTGGGCGACGTCGCTGGGGCGGCGGCGGCCCACGGGCCCGGCGCCGGCGGCGGCAACGGTGACGGCGCCCACGGCGACGGCGCCCACGGCGACGGCGTCAACGGCGGCGGTGGCGGACCATCAGCGAGCGACAACCGCGGCGCCGGCGACGGCAGTGCCTGCGGCGGCAGCGACGAGGCCGCCGTCGCGCCAGGCGGCACCGACGATGCGAGCGACAGGCCTGCCGGCGACGGTGGCACCGGCGCCACGGGCAGCGACGGCGGCAGCGGCAGCGGCAGCGGCAGCGGCAGCGGAGCGGGCGGCAGAGGCCCTGCGGGGCCGGCGCGGCCGAGGTCGTCGGGAGACGCTCGCTCCGCCGGGCGCCCCGGCGCCGCCGCCGGCGAGGCGCCGACGAGGCTCCTCTCGCTGTGCGCGGCAGGTTCGGGCGGCAACAGCACCACCCGCGAGGACGCCGCGGGATGCCGCGCCGACGCATCGCCGACGTCGGCAGCAAGGCCGCGCGCGCCGTTGCCGACGCGCACGGCCGGCGACATCCCCGGTCCCGAGGGCGGCGCGACCTCTGTGTCGCGTGGCGCCGCCGCCTTCCGCGACGAGGCGATGGCCCCCACCCCGGGGGCCCGCGACGCCGCCGGCGTCCGCGGCGCCGGCAGCGCCGCGGGCTGTGGTGACGCCGGGAGCGGCGGCAATGAACGGGGCTGGGCCGCCGGCGCGGCGGCGACCGGGGCGATCGACGCCGCAGGCCACACGAGGGGCGGCGGCGGCGACCGCGAAGACATCGATGGCACATCGAGCGGCGTGTCGAGGAGCAAGGCGGCCGCGCGGCCACCGGCCTGCACGGCGCCGCGGGGCACGGGCGCCAGCCTCGCCGCCGCCGGCGCTCGTGGCGCCGGCGGCGGCGAGGCCGCGGGTGCCGTCGATCGGACGGGCGATGCGGGCGGGGCGCTCCGCGCCAGCGCCGCGGCCGCCGACGCGAGGCCGGTGCCGGGGCCCCACAGCTGGCTCGTCAGGTTCAGCCGCGCCGTGCCCGGCCCCGGCGGATTCGCCGCCTGCCGCGCGAGCGCGGGGAAGAGGTGGGCCATCACGTGCGCGGTCTCGTGCGGGCGAGGCACGACACGACTCTCGTCGGCAGCGGCGAGCAGCTCGGCCTCGAACGCGGCACCGTCGGGCGGACGGTCGCCGGGATTGCGGGCCAGCGCGCGCCGCAGGAACGCCTCAAGGGGAGCTGGCACCAGCAGCGCCGGATCGAGGCGCGGAACGCGCGCCGCGTGCATCTGCTCGAGCGTGTCGACATCGCTGTCGGCGTGGAAGAGGCGCGCGCCGGTCAGCGCCTCGTACATCAGGATGCCGATGTTGAAGAGGTCGCTGCGGTGATCGAGGGGCCTCGCGCGCGCCTGCTCAGGCGACATGTAGCCAATCTTGCCCTTGATGATCCCCGCCTGCGTCCGCGGCGCCGCCGCCTGCACCTTGGCGATGCCGAAGTCGGTGAGCTTGATGCGGCCGTCCCACGTGACGAGCACGTTGTGGGGACTGACGTCGCGGTGGATCAGCCGCAGCGGCGCGCCGTCGTCACCGACGACGTTCCACGCGTGATGCAGCGCGCGCGCCACGTCACGGGCGGCCTGCACCGTCATGCCGAGCGGCAGTCGTTCGCCGCGCTGCACGGCCTCCCAGATGATGTCCGACAGGTCCTTGCCGTCGGCGAACTCCATCACGATGTAGTAGGCGGCGCCGGTCCGGTCTTGCGTCGCGTCGCCCGCTCCGACGTCGAGCATGCGCACGATGTTCGGATGATCGAGCAGCGCCGCGATCCGCGCCTCTTCAAGGAACATCCGCAGCACGTCTTTGTCGCGCGTGAATTGCGGCAGGATCTTCTTGACCGCGAGGATCTGCTCGCTTCCGTCGGCGCCGCGCACGCGCGCCCGGTAGACCTCGGCCATCCCGCCGGTGGCGTGTAGGTTCAACAGCTCGAGCGCGCCGAGGTCCACCCGTTCATCTAACCACATCCGCGCCGACGGCAGCGCCCCGGGCACGCTGGCGTCGCTCGCCGCGGCGGTCGGCGTTGCGCGCCCCGTGGCGGCCATCGCGACGGCGTGGGTGACGTCGTACGCCGAACTCTGCAACAGTCACGGTATGTCGTTGCAGTCGTCACTTGCGAGCCTGACCTTGGTCCTCGCCGCCGCTGTGGGGGGGCCGGCGGCGCCAGCCGCCGCGGCGAAGATCGCGGTGCTCGCCCCCCGGGTCGAGTCTTGCGGCGCTTTTCCCACTGAAGAGCGGGCCCGCGCCGCCGGCGACGCCATCACCGACGCCATCGCCGCCCACGTGTCTCGCCGTGGCCACTACGTCGTCACCGAGCAGCAGATCCAGGCCCTGGTCGGCATCGAGAGCGCGCGCCAGCTCGCCGGTTGCGACGCCAGCTCGTGCAGCGCCGATCTGGCCGCCGCCCTCGGCGTCGACCTTGTGCTGACCGCGCGGGTCACCCTCGTCGGCGTGGGCCTGCTGCTGGTCGTCAAGCGCATCGACACCCGCGGCGAGGGCGGGCGGGTAGTCGACAAACGCCTGCCGGTCGCTGAGCTCGGGCCGCTGCTCGACGCCATTCCCGCCCTGGTCGGCGAACTGCTCGTGACCCCGCCGACGCTGACGACAACGACCCCGGCCACGACGACCGCGACCACGCCAACCGCGACCGCGTCGACCGCGTCGAGCACGCCCACGCCGGCGCCAACGGCCGCCAACGCAACGACGAGCCCACCGGTGCGCGTACCGCCGTCGCCCCGCAGCGAGGGCGGCCACCCCGACGCCGCCGCGCTCGTCGCGCGCCTCGCGGTCGCCGTCGATGAAGCGTCGGGCGCGGTGATCGCGTTCATGGCCGACGACGCGCTGCACGGACCGCTGTTCGCCGGGCGCGCCGGCCAGCCGCTGTACGAGGCGCGGCTGAGCGGCGGCTCGCAGAGCGACGGCGGCTTCGATGTGCTGTTCTGGGACCCACGCTTCCGCGAAGGCCGGCGCGGCTCGGTGGCGCGCCTTGGCAGCGCCGGCGTCCTCACGCTGCAATGTGGCAAGGCGACGACGACGTTCAAGGTGCTGCCACCGGCCCGCGCGCGCGAGCGCCTGGCGAAGGCGACGCTGCGCAAGGCCCCCTGGCAGCGCGCGCTGCTCGGGGTCGGGCGCGACGACGACCTCACCTGGTACGTCGTCGACGGCGCACGCGACGCGCCCGCCGACGCCCTCGACCTCGCCCTGTACGTCGGCCGCAGGGGCCACATGGTCGCTATCGACGCCGAGGGCGCCCGCGTCGACGGCGACTTCGTCTTCGCCGGCGAGGGCGTGAAGCTGCGCCTGCCTCCCGCGGAGCCCGACGCTTCCGGCCGGCCCCGGCCCGGCACGTTCACGCTCGGAGCGGCGTCGACGGCGGTGACGCCCGTCGATGTCTTCATGGCCGCCTCCGAGGTGTACAGCGTCGTCAGACCCTGGGGTGACCTGCCGCTCGGCACGCCATGCGACGCCCCGGCGCCCACTGCCGTCGGCGGCACGGGCAAGGACCGGTCGCCGCGGTGAGGACGTCGATCCTGCCCGAACGCGCCGCGCCCGACACCGACCACGTGGGCTCGGCGGGGACGACACCAACGACGGCGGCCATCGAGGTCGACGTCGTGGTCGTCGGCGGCGGCGTCAACGGCTGCGGCATCGCCCGCGACTGCGCGCGGCGCGGCCTGCGCGTGGCGCTCGTCGAGAAGAACGATCTGGCCAAGGGCGCCTCGGGCGCCAACACCGGCATGATCCACGGCGGCATCCGGTACCTGCTGTACGACGTGGCGACGACGAAGATGTCGTGCACCGACTCGGGCTACATCCAACGAATCGCGCCGCACTTGTTGTTCCGCGTGCCGTTTCTGGTGCCGGTGCTGCGCTCGCCCGACGGGGCGACGCTGGCCGAGCGGCTGTTCCTGAAGGGCGCCGAGATCTTCTTCGAGGCCTACGACGAGTTCCAGCCGCTGAAGCGCGGCAAGCCGCACACGCGCCTGACCCCCGACGAGGCGCTGGCGCTCGAGCCGGGGCTCACGCCGCACATCCTCGGCGCGGTGACGATGGACGAATGGGGCATCGATCCGTTCCGCCTGACCGTCGAGAACGCCATGGACGCCGCCGCCCACGGCGCGCGCTTCTTCACGTGGCACGAGCTCACACGGTTCGTGAAGGACGACGCCGGCGCCGTCGTCGGCGTCGACGCAGCCTGTCGCCTCGGCGGCGGCGTGGTGCGCCTGCGCGCGCCGCTGGTGGTGAACGCCACCGGCGCCTGGGGCCCGCGCGTCGCGGCGATGGCCGGGGCGGCGTACAAGCTGCGCCCAGGCAAAGGCGTACACGTCGTCTACAGCCACCGCGTCAGCAACTACGGCATCAGCCTGACCGGCGTCGATGGGCGCCAAATGTTCCTGATGCCCCACGAGAACGGCTCGATCCTCGGCACCACCGACGATGACTACTATGGCGATCTCGATCATCCGCGCGCCACCGAGGACGAGGTCAAGTACGTGCTGCAGGCGGCGCGGGTCTTCTTTCCGGCGATCGACCGCTACCGCATGTCGCGCACCTACGTCGGCGTCCGCCCGACGCTGTGGGCCTTCAGCGAGAACGAGGACCGCCTCAGCCGCGAGCACGCCTTCTTCGACCACGCCGCGCAGGGAGTGCCCGGGCTGCTGTCGGTGGCCGGGGGCAAGCTCGCCGCCTATCGCCAGCTCGCCGAGGAGCTCACCGGCGAGCTCGCGCGGCGGCTCGGCAACTCCGCGCCCTGCACCACCCACACCGCGCCGCTGCCCGGCGCCGACGGCCCCGTCGATGTCGATGCGTGGATAAAGGGGCGCCCCGAGCGCCTGCGCCTGCCCGTCGCGCGCATGGCCTACCGCCACGGCGCACGCACGCCGCGCATCCTCGCCCGCATCGACGCCGACCCGCGCGAGGCGTGCACGACGTGCCTGTGCGAGCCAGTCATCGAGGCCGAGCTGCGCGCCGTCGTCCACGACGAGCACGTGCGCCGGCTTGTCGATCTGCGTCGACGCACGCGCCAGTCGATGGGGGCCTGCGGCGGCACGCGCTGCCTGCTGCGCACCAGCCAGCTGCTCGCGCAGGAGGCGCGGCTGCCGGCGCGCGACCAGCTCGTCGAGCTGCATGGCGCGATGACCGCGCGCTTCGTCGGCAAGCGCCCCGTACTCGAGGGCGCAAACCTCGCCACCGAGGAGCTGAACCAGGCGATGCACCTGCTGGCGGCGAACCTGGGGCCGTTCTTTCGCGCCGCGCGCGCCGCCCACCACGACGACGGCCGGGCGGTGCCGTCATCCGCGACCGCCGACGCCCCGGCGACGCGCGTCGAGCCCGCGCGCCCCGCCACCGTCGTCACGCCGCCGCCGTTGCCGGCGCGCCCGGGGCCCCCGGCGGGGGAGCCCGGATGAGCGACGCCACGGACTTCGACGTCGTCGTCGCTGGCGCCGGCGTCGCTGGGGCGTTGGCGGCCCTGCGCGCGCGCACCCTCGGTGCGCGCGTGCTGCTCGTGGCCCGCAAAGGCGGCGCGACCGCGTCCTGGTCGGGCGCCGTCGACGTGGCCGATCCCTTCGTCGACGCCACGCCGGCGCCGGGGGGCGGCGCAGGCGGCCTCGACGCCCTCGACCGTGGCGGCGCCGTCGTCGACGCAGTCGAGGCCCTCGCCGCGCGTCACCCGCGCCACCCCTACGCGCGGCTCGGCGCCGCCCGCGTCGCCGTCGATGACGCACTGGACTTCCTTGTGCGCGCGGTGCCGGGGCTCGACCTCGTGCGACGACCCGATGGCCGCAACCACGTGCTCGTCACCGCGGCGGGCACCGTGAAGCGTGCCGCGCTGGCTCCCCGCAGCCAGCTGCTCGACGTCGCCGACCTGCCACCGGGCGCCATCGTCGGCGTCGTCGGCTGGCAGGATCTCGCCGGCTTTGACGCCGGCTCGGTCGAGGCGATGCTCCGCTTCGTGTGCTCGCTGTCGGCGCGCGCGCCGCGGGTGCTGTCGGTGGTGGTGCCGCGCGTGTTTTCGCTGCGGGCGCCGTGGGACCGGGCGGCGGCGTTCGCGGCGTTCCTCGACGAGGCCGACCACCGCGCGCAGGCGCTGGCCGCGCTGCGCGAGGGGCTGCGCTCCCTGACGCCGACGCCGACGCACCTGCTGACGCCAGCGGTGCTGTCGCGCAAGCCGCTGGCCCCGCCGGCGCTGCTGGCCATCGACGACGCTGTCGGGCGTCCGCTGCGCGAGCTGTTGTCGTTGCCGCCGTCGGTGCCGGGTGAGCGGCTGGTGCAGGCGCTGCGCGACGCCTGCGTGGCGGCGGGCGTCATCGTCGAAGACGGCGTGGTGACCAGCCCCGTCGTCGTCGCCGCTGTCGCGCCCGGCGGCGACGCCGGCAGCGAAGCCGGGCGGCGCGTGACGGCGGTGCACGTCGGGGGACGGCAGGTGGCGACGCAGGCCGTCGTGCTGGCCGGCGGCCGGTTTCTTGGGGGGGGGCTGGTGCGCGATCAGGTCGCGCGCGAGCCGCTGCTCGGGCTGCCGGTGTTCGTGGACGGCGTCGAGCTCGGCGACCGCTTCACCGGCGACCTCCTCGGCGACGTCGTCGACGCCCCTCACGCGTTGCTTCGCGCCGGCCTGCTCGTCGACGACCGGCTGCGGCCGCTGGACGGCGCGCGGCGCGTGGCGTTCGACAACGTCGTTGCCGCCGGCACGATCGTCGGAGGCTGGGATCCCGCGCGTGATGGCACGGCGCTGGGCGTCGCCGCGTGGCAGGGCTGGCTGGCGGGCCGCGCGGCCGTAGAGTGCGGCCAATGACGACGACGCGGACGACGACGCGGTCGACGACGCGGACGACGACGCGGACGACGACGCGGACGACGACGCGGACGACGACGCGGACGACGATGACAACCACCGCCGCCACGAAGGAGA
>VGSZ01000181.1 GCA_016874845.1 Deltaproteobacteria bacterium | reverse complement strand
CGCTGCGGGCAGAGGACCTGCGCCGGCGCATCGCCCACGACGTGCCGGTGGTGGACGGCGTCGTCGACTACGGCGCCTTGCCCACCGGCAACGTGCTGATCGTGCGGGCCGGACCGAAGGCGCGGGTGTTGCTTGGCGGCGACGACGTCACCGTCGTGCGCCGGCTGCCGTTGCCGGCGGGGCGCTACCGCTTCCGCGTCCTTCGCCCCGGGGAGACGACGGAGATCACCGTCGAAGTAGTGGCGAAGCGCAACGTCACGCTGGATGCGTCACGCTGAACGGGCCTGCGGGCGTCAGCCCTGGCCCAACCCCGCCGACGCGCCCGTCCTCGACGACAGCGAGCGGCACCTCGCAGGGTGCTGAGCAGCGCTTCAGCGCCTTGCTAGAGAGCCGATCCGCATACCGGACCGCCTCCGGCGCGCCCGACGACGGAAGGTATGCGGTTGGTTCGGCTCCCTAGAGCTCTTCGACGGCGGGGTATGTCATGATGCGGTCCCGGCTTAGCTTCCACGCCTGCTGCATGATCCACGACAGCGGGCGCTCCTGGCGCTCGGCCTCGCGCTGCATCTCATCGAGCATGTCGGTGGGGAAGTAGAGGCTCTGTTTCTTCTTGTCGCCCTTCACGCGCCATCCCTCGTGACCGGCTCTGCCCTTGTCATCCGGGCCCCATTGCCCGTCGACGGCGGCTTGTCCGGCCGGTTGTCGTGTGGCACCCATCGGCGTCCACGTGAGCCAACGTACGCGGGGTGCGCACCCGACACAAAAAAACGTCCAGCGGCAGCCGGTGGTCGCCACATGGCGCGCGTCACGGCTGATTTCTTTCCTTCGTCCTCGCGTGCGGCCTTGCCCACGCCCCGCGCAGTCGTCGTCGCCCGCCTCGTCATCTGCCGTCTTCTCCCTGTCCTCGAGAGCCGTCCATGCCGCATCCCGCCTCGTTCACGCCGCTGATGTACGCCACGACCATCGTCGCTGTGCGACGCCCACCGCCGTCGTCCTTACCCGGCGCCGCACGCGTTGTGATCGCCGGCGATGGTCAAGTGTCGATGGGCAACACCATCGTGAAGTCCACCGCGCGAAAGGTGCGCCGCGTCGCCGATGGCAACGTAGTCGCCGGCTTCGCCGGCTCGGCCGCCGACGGCATGACGCTGTTCGACCTGTTCGAGGCGAAGCTGCGTGAGCAGGGCGGCGACCTGACGCGCGCCGCTGTCAAGCTCACGCAGGAGTGGCGCAAGGACAAGCTGCTGCGCCAGCTCGAGGCGCTGATGCTCGTCGCCGATCGCGAGCGCATCCTGCTGCTGTCGGGCACCGGCGACGTGCTCGAGCCCGACGGCGAGTGTCACGCCATCGGCTCGGGCGGCGCCTACGCCCTGGCCGCCGCGCGCGCGCTCTGCGCCCACACGCAGCTCGGCGCGCGCGACGTCGCCGTCGAGAGCCTGAAGACCGCGGCCGACATCTGCGTCTACACGAACGCCAACGTCGTCGTCGAGGAGCTCGTATGACCGACACGCCGCCCCCTGCTGCCCCCGCCCCCGAGCTGGCGTTCACGCCGCGCGAGATCGTGGGTGAGCTGGATCGCTTCATCGTCGGACAGCACGACGCCAAGCGCGCCGTCGCCATCGCGCTGCGCAACCGCTGGCGCCGCAAGCGAGTGCCACCGCCGCTGCGTGACGAGATCGCGCCCAAGAACATCCTGCTGATGGGCCCCACCGGCTGCGGCAAGACCGAGCTGGCCCGCCGGCTGGCAAAGCTCGACCGCGCCCCCTTCGTCAAGGTGGAAGCCACCAAGTTCACCGAGGTCGGCTACGTCGGCCGCGACGTCGACTCGATCATCCGCGACCTCGTCGAAGCCAGCATCAAGATGGTGCGCGATGAGGCCATGGCCGGCGTCGCCGAGCGCACCCGCGACGCTGTCGACGAGCGCATCCTCGACGCGCTGTTGCCGCGCCCGGCACCGCGCGCGCCCGGCCTCTTCGGCGGCGTCGCCTTCGACCAGACGCCGACTTCGTCGCTGTCGTCATCGTCGTCACCCACGAGCCAGGGCGACGACCGCACGCGCGAGAAGCTCCGCGTGTTGCTGCACGAGGGCAAGCTCGAAGACCGCGAGATCGAGATCGACGTCGCCAGCGCCGGCCCGACCTTCCAGATGCTGGGAGTGCCGGGCATGGGCCCCGGCCTGGACGCTGGGCTGGGTGACCAGCTGGGCGGCCTGCAGGACGCGCTCGCCAGCGCGCTGGGCGGGCAGAAGAAGCGTCGCAAGCTGAGCATCCGCGACGCGCGCCCGCTGCTGCAGCGCGAGGAGGCGGCTAAGCTCGTCGACCACGAGGTGATCACCCGCGAGGCGGTGCAGCGCGCCGAGCAGTCGGGGATCGTGTTCCTCGACGAGATCGACAAGATCGCCGGCTCGGGGCGGCAGGGGCCCGACGTCAGCCGCGAGGGCGTGCAACGCGATCTGCTGCCGATCATCGAGGGCTCGACGGTGTCGACGAAGCACGGACCCGTGCGCACCGACCACGTGCTGTTCCTGTGCGCCGGCGCCTTTCACGTGTCGAAGCCATCGGACCTGATCCCCGAGCTGCAGGGTCGCCTGCCCATCCGCGTCGAGCTGAAGCCGCTGTCGCGCGACGACTTCAAGAAGATCCTGAAGGACACCGAGGCGTCGCTGCTCCTGCAGTATGCGGCGCTCCTCGCCACCGAGGGCCTCGCGCTGAGCTTCACCGACGACGGCGTCGACGCCATCGCCGAGGTCGCCGCCGCCGTGAACCTCGCGCAGGAGAACATCGGCGCCCGCCGGCTGGCGACGGTGCTCGAGAAGCTGCTCGAGGAAGAGTCGTTCGGCGCCGCCGACCAACGCGGCCGCGCAGTGGTCGTCGACCGCGCGTTCGTCGAGCAGCGGTTGCAGCCCTTGCTCGGTCGAGAAGACCTGTCGCGCTACATCCTGTGAACGACCAAGGCCCGACGATGCCCGCGTCCCCAACTTCCGACGAGGCCCTCGGCGCGCTGCGCGCGCCCCACGACGGCGCTGCGTCGGTGCACTTGAACAACGCTGGCGTCAGCCCGATGACCGCCCACGCGGCGGCGGCGCTCGCCGAGGTCGCCGCGCTGTCGCGCGACGGCACGCTTGCCATCGGCGCACTGCTGCGCCGCTACGAGGCCGCCCGGGCGACGTTCGCCCGCCTGATCGGCTGCACCGCCGACGACGTCGCGTTCTTCCAGACCTGCGCGTCGGCGCTGACGCAGGTCGCCTTCGGACTGCCCCTGCGCGCCGGCGACCAGATCGTGCGGCTCGCTCAGGAGTACCCGTCGAACGCGTACCCCTGGCACCGCGCCGCCGAGCGCGCTGGCGCCGAGGTCGTCGTCGTCGGCAGCGGCAGCGGCCCCGACTACGCCGTCGACCACGACGCCTTGTGCGCCGCCATCGGACCACGCACCCGCGTCGTCGCTGTCAGCGCCGTGCAGTACCAGACCGGCGCGCGGGTGGACCTGGCCCGCGTCGTCGACGCCGCCCACGCCCACGGCGCCGTCGTCGTCGCCGACGCCATCCAGGCGCTGGGCGTGCAGCCCTTCGACATGGCTGCCCTCGGCGTCGACGCGGTGTGCGGCGGCACCCACAAGTGGCTGATGGGCCCGCTTGGCCACGGGTTCCTCGCCGTCACGCCGGCGCTGCGTGACCGCCTGACGCCCATCCTGCACGGCGCGATCACCTACGGCACCCCCGACGACCCCGTCGACCACGAGAAGCCCACGCGCGGCGACATCCGCCGCTTCGAGCCGGGCACGCCCCACCTGCTCGGCGCCTGCGCCGGGGCCGCGTCGATCGAGCTGCTGCTCGCCGTCGGCGTCGAACGGCTGAAGGCCGAGGCGATGGCGATGGCCGCGCTCGTCGAGGAGCGGGCGCGCCGGGCCGGCGCCGTCGTGCGCGCCCGCCACGACAGCCCCTTCGTCGTCGTGGTGCCGTCGGGTGACCCGGCGGCGACGGCGAACCGCCTGCGCGACCGCGGCGTCGCCGTCGGCGTCCGCGCCGGCGGGCTGCGCGTCACGCCGCACGGCTTCAACCGCGCGCAGGACGTCGACCGCCTGTTTGACGCCCTCGACGCTGGCTGAGCGAAGAGCCGCCGGCGCCGCGTCGGTCAGTGCCAGTGCCAGTGCCAGCGCCAATGCCAATGCCAATGTCAGTGTCAGTGTCAGTGTCAGTGTCAGTGTCAGTGTCAGTGTCAGTGTCAGTGTCAGTTCAGCGCGCCGATGACGTTCACCTGCACCGTCAGCTCGCTTTGGAACTTCACCGTCGTGTTGAAGTTCGGCGGGGCGCCCGTCTCGACGTCGGCGGTCATCTGCAGCGCGTCGGAGCCGGCGAAGAGCTCCTTCAGCTCAGCCTCGCTGCACGGCACCTCGTAGCGGGCCGGCCCCGGCGTACCGTCGAACGCGCCGTCCTCGCTCTGCGCGGCGACGACGGCCGGAAAGCCGTCGGCGCCGATGGACACGGTGAGGCTCGACAGGAAGCCGAGCCCGCGCACCTGCCGACCGTTCTGCTCGGCGTCCTGCACAGTCATCGTCAGCCTTGTCAGCTGCAGCGACTCGACGGCGTCCTTGTCGTAGCCCTGCGTGTCGAACGACTGCTGCAGCGCCTCGGACAGCGCCTGCGACAAGATCTCACCGGGGAAGACCTGATCGGCCAGCAGCGGATTGGCCCCGACGATCGGGGCGCCAGGCACCTCGATCTCGCCCTCGGCAGGCACGGTGAAGGTCGTCAGCTCTGGGCACCCCGGCAGCGCCACCGCGCCGATCGCGAGGATCGACAACCGGCAGAGGTGGACCGCGACGACGACGATGACCGAGCGCGCCATGGGGTTCTCCTTCACGCGCGCCGACGCCGACGCGCCAACGACAGCGTCGCCAGCAGCGCGAGGCCCGCGAGCGCGCCCGGGTTCGTCTGCGACTGCGTGCAGCCGCAGCCATCGCCCGCGTCGTCGGGGGGCAACAGCGGCGCGTAGCGCTTCAGGGAGGCGAAGCGGCCCGAGGCGTTGCCGGTGTTCTGGTCGTCGCGGTGGAAGCCCTCCCACGCGATGGCCGGCTGGGCCTGCTCGGGGCCGCGGACATGGCCCTCGGTCTTCCAGACCCATAGCCAGCCCTCGCGGGTGTTGGCGACGACCTCGATCTTCTCGTCGCCATCGAGATCGCCGACCGCCGGGGTCGCGATGTGCCACCCCTGCGTCCACTTGGGGAAGCCCGGCGCGTCGCTGCCGTCGTTGTTGGTGGCGTAGACGAAGTAGCCGCCGTCGCCCGACAGCACGTTCATCTGGCCGTCGCCGTCGACGTCGGCCACCGCGTAGTTCATGAAGAATTGGTAGTCCCACACGCGCTTGGGGAAGCCGTCCTGGAAGTAGCCGTTGCCGCTGATCCACGCCGACACCGCGTGGTCGAAGTCGCTGCGCTTGCCACCCTCGCTGGCCACGGCGATGAGCCCGGTACCGGCGGTGCCGTTGACAATGTCGAGGATGCCGTCGCCGTCGAGGTCGGCCACCGACGGGTTGTTGATCACCGGCAGCATCAAGCCGTTCTTCGTCTCGTCGACGGTCTCGTTGGGGCCGAAGTCGCTCGAGAGCGAGCGCATGGCCTGCGACCGCGCGACGCCGTTGCCGTCGATGATCAGCATGTTGCCGCCCATGCCGGCGTTCACAATCTCGTCGTCGCCGTCGCCGTCGAAGTCGGCGGCGCAGGGCGAGTTCGGGTTGCCGCGGCCGACGTAGGGCAGGATCTCGTCGGGAATGAAGCCGTCGACCTTGGTGGGCCAGCCGTCGGGGAAGGCGCCGCCGGCGTGGGCGTTGCCCTCGGGGTGGATGGCGTACAGGAACACCTGGTTCGAGTTCTTCTTGCGCTCGTTGGTGCCCATGACGAGCCACGGTGTGCCGTCGCCAAACAGGTCGGCCACTGTCGGTGAGGCGATGATCCGGTCGTCGAGTCGGTTGGCCTCGCCGTCGACGTAGGCCGGCTCGGCCTCGTTCACGAGGTGCACCGGCCAGCCGTTCACGACGCGGCCGTCGAGGTGCCAGGCGTAGGCGCGCGAGTCGAGCCCGCCCACCACGATCTCGAGGCTGCCGTCGGCGTCCAGGTCGACGAGCAGCGGCGAGCTGAAGAAGCCGCTCTCGGCGAACAGCTGCTCGTCGCGGCAGCCGATCACCGGCTGGCCGTTGCGCTCGCAGCGGCGCGCGCCGGTCAGGCCGTCGGGGGTCGTCGAGCGGTCGATCGTGACCGGGAAGCCCGCGCGCAGCGCGCCGTTGCAGTCGACGGCGTACAGCAGCCCATCGAGGGTGGCGACGACGACGTCGCGGCAGGCGCCGCCGTCACCGTCGAGGTCGCCGACGGCGACGCTGGCGAGCACCGACGTGCGGATGTCCTCGGGCGCGATGCGGTGGGTCGTGCCCTCGCGGAACGCCCGCGAAGAGCGGTGGCACTTGGTCGGCTCGGCGGCGCAGACGGCGGGGTTCAGCGCGGCGTAGACGTCGAGGGCCGCCGGGAACCCCGGCAGCTCGCTGGCGTCGGCGGTGATCGCGTGCACCAGACCGTCGGACGTCGCGAGGACGATCTCCTCGGAGCCGTCGCCGTCGAGGTCGGTGAGCTTGGGCGACGACTCGCCCGACGCGCCCAGGTACAGCGGGAAGCCGGGCAGCACGCTCGGGTCGCGGCGCACGCCGAAGGTCTTGCGGAACTTGCCCATCAGGACGTCGCCGGCGGGGTTCGTGCCGTAGGCGCGCAGCTCGAGCACGCCCGAGAACTGCTCGGGGTCGCTGCCCGCCTTGTCGCCGGCGCGGGCGAGCATGCCCGGCAGGTCGCGGGCGATGTCGATGGTGGCGAGCACGTCGGTGGCGCCGAGGCCGTCGCCGACGCCGCCCTGCCCGTCGGCGACCTTCACCAGCGGCACGCCCACCATGCGCTCGCCGACGTAGAGCTCCCAGCGCAGGTCCGTCAGCCGCGGCGACGACACGTTGCCGCGCACGGCGAACGTCGGCGTGCGATCGGGGTCGTAGACCTCGAACCAGCGCGGCGAGGCGATGTCCGCCTCGGGCGGCACCTGCTGGTCGCGCACCAGCTCGAGCGCGCGGCGGGCGTTGTTGCGGCCCCAGCCGAAGTGCAGGTCCCAGCCCTCGTTGGACGGGAACTTGCGCAGCTCCTTCGCCGCCGGGTCGGCCTCGGCGCCCTCGACGTCGATGTCGTCGGCAGAGGCGATCAGCGTCTGGTAGATCTCCTCGGCCGACAGCGGGGTCGCGAAGTAGGCCTCGGCGGGCGTGCCCTGCGCGCGGTCCTTCTGCTGCAGCCAGTACGACATCAAGAGGCCCGTCTGGCCGGCGGTCTTGCCCGTCGCCTCCGACGAGCACGCCGCGCCCGGCGTCGACAGCACCAGGTGGCCGCCAAAGTTCGTGCAGTTGTTGAAGTTCAGGAAGGTCGTCGAGTCGAAGGGGCCGTCGTCGTCGTGCACGATGGCGTGCACGTACAGCGTGTGCTCGAGGCTGCCCGGGTAGTTGTGGTGGTAGCTCGTCTCGTCGGCGGCCGAGGCCACGATGGGCACGTTGTGGAAGTACGCGTAGTCGATGGCCTTCTGCGCGTAGGCCGTGTTGTTGATCGAGCCGAGCGCCTCCTGCACGACGTCGGCGCCGCTGTCGACGACGTAGACGACGGCGTCGGCGAACTGGTTGACGTCGACGACGAACGAGTCGCCGACGCGCACGTTCAGGATCGAGCAGCGCGGGCACAGACCGGGGGTGCCGTCGTCATCGTGGGCCTCGGCGCCGGAGTCGTTGGCCTCGCCGGTGCCGTGGCCGTAGTCGCTGTCGTCGGACGGGTCGTTGTCGTTCCAGAAGAAGTCCCAGCCGGCGATGTCGTCGACGTAGCCGTTGCCGTCGTCGTCGACGCCGTCGCTGCAGGGGCCGTCGCCGTCGTCGGCCCAGATAAGGTCCTGCGGGTCACGGCGACGGTTCAGGTTGACGTCCTCGAGCCACGGCGCGTCGTCGTAGTCGCGAATGTTGAACAGGCCGTCGCCGTTGACGTCGTACGCGGTGAACAGGTCGCTGGCGGTGGTGTCGGCGCCCGGCGGTGGGCACGACGCGAGCTCGGCGGCGTTCACGTAGAACTTGTTGACCAGGCTGTTGGCGTCCCAGTTGATGCCCGAGTCGAGCACGCCGATGGTGACGCGGAAGTCGCCCGTCGACAGCAGCCACGCCTGGTCGGCGTTCTGGCCCGCCGACAGACCCGCCTGCCGTTCGCGCGTGCAGCCCGTCGTCTGCCCCGGCGCGCAAGGCGTCGCCTCGGCGGCGTCGATGGGCGCCGGTCCCGAGAGCCGGTCGGGGTGCGTCGTCGGGTCCGGCAGGAACCCCCACAGCTCCCACGACCCGCCGAAGCCGTCCTTCGGCCAGTTCGCGCGGTTCTTCGCGTACTCGATGAGCGCGGCGCGCCCCTCGGGGCCCTGCCGCTGGTCGGCGCCGACGAGGACCTTCGGCCAGATGTCCCACTGGATGTCGAGCGTCGCCGTCGAGTCCGGGCCGGTGACCGTCAGCGTCGCCGTCGGGTCGACGAGGGCGTTCAGCGCGTCGGCGTCGAACGTGAGCGTTACCCGCGCCGGGCCGGTGCCCGCCGCCGGCGTCACCGTCGCCCAGGTAGCGTCGACGGCGACCGTCCACGCCTCACCGGCGGCGGCGGTGACGTCGAGGGGGATGGCCTTCGGCTGCGCGCCACGCACGAGCCGCACGTCGGGCAGACGCTCGAAGTGACGATCGAAGCGGTTGGGCGCCTGCGCGACGCCCACGGCGGCGGACGCGGAGACAGGGACGAGCGCGACGAGGGCCGCGAGAGCGAGCTTGTTCAGCATGGGGACTCCGGGGCGCCGACCGTAGGCCGCGCGCCTCCGGTGGCAATCCCCCGCGACGTGTTCGCCTACCGGAGCGCCCGTCGGTCCAAGTGTCACGCCCGACGCCGGGCGGGGTCCGTTCAATGCCGTCCGGGCACGATGCCGTCGCGACGGAGATCGTCGTCGCTGGCCCGGCTGGCGACGGTGCCCGGCGGGTGCTGGTACCAGACGTCGTCGAGCTGCCCGGGGGCCCGCACCTTCACGATGGTGAACATGCCGCCCATCTCGATGTCATCGAACGGGCCGGTGCCGCCGAGCATCGGCACGCTGTTCTCGGGCATCTTCGACCGCATCCGGTACATGTGCATCATGCCGCCCATGCCGGCCTCGCCCATCAGCATCGTCGACGGGTGCAGCTGACGCAGCCGCACGGCGATGTCGGTGACGTCGGCGCCGATGATGCTCGGGATGCCGTGGGCCATCTGGTTCATGCCGTGGTGGGTCATGTGGCAGTGGAAGGCCCAGTCGCCCTCGAGGTCGGCGACGAACTCGATGACCCGCACTGAGCCGGTCGGCACCAGCCACGTCGTCTCGGGGTGTCGCGCCGACGGCGGGACGACGCCGCCGTCGGTGGCCACCAGCGTCATCGGAAACGCGTGCAGGTGCATCGCGTGGTGGCTCATCGCGCTCAGGTTGCCGAGGCGCAGGCGCACGCGATCGCCCTTCTGCACGACGATGGGCGACGTGCCGGGGAACGCCTTGCTGTTGAACGTCAGGACGTTGAACTCGGCCATCGCCATCGGATTGGGACGGCTCGCGCCCGGCGCGATCGACCACTCGTTGAGCACGTAGCAGACGTCGCGGTCGACGGCGGGCTCCTCAGCCGGCGCACGCCGAGGATGCACGACGAAGAGCCCGGTCATGCCCAGCGCCATCTGGGTCATCTCGTCGTAGTGCGGGTGGTACATGAAGGTACCGGCCTTCTCGACGGTGAACTCGTACTTGAAGGTCTCGCCGGTGCGGATGGGCCTCTGGGTCAGGCCGGCGACGCCGTCCATCCCGTTGGGCACGCGCAGCCCGTGCCAGTGCACCGTCGTCGGCTCGGGCAGCTTGTTGGTCACGTAGATGCGCAGGCGATCGCCCTGCTCGACCTCGATGACCGGGCCGGGCGTGCGCCCGTTGTAGCCCCAGCAGGTCGCCGTCAGGCCGTCACAGAAGGTGTGCTGCACCTCTTCGGCGACCAGGTGCATGACCTTGACGCCGTCCTTCAGCACCCACGGCAGCACGGCGCCGTCGGGCACGACGAGCGGCGGGCGACCGCCGGCGCGCGGACGCTCGGCAAGCGCCAGCGCCCCGCCGTGCGCGGCCGCCTGCGCCGCCCGGGCGCGGGGCGTGACGAGGCCCGCCACCGCCCCCGCCGCCAGCAATTCGCGACGCGTGACCATCAGTGACCTCCCGCGCCGCCGTGGGCGGGCGACGATGACGCCGCCGACGCCGCCGCCATGGGCGACGCGACCTTGACGGGGGTCCCGCCCTGCCGCAGCTGCAGGACGTCGACGACGGCGCGCCAGGCGTCACGGCGGGCGAGGACGAGCGACCGCTCGCCGTCGATGGCCACGCGGCGCGACGCCAGCAGCGGCTCGGGGGTCACGAGCATGCCGTTGAGCCGCCGCTCCATCTCATCGACGATGACGGCCAGCACGGGCAGCAGCTGCTTCTCGAACTGCTCGGCGCGGCGGCAGGCGTTGTCGGCGACGACGGCGGCCTGTCGTGCCGTCGTGCGCAGCGCGATGGCGTCCTCGGCGAGGGCCGCGGCCGCGAGGGCGAGCGCCGACTGGCGCCGCAACAGCTCGCCCTGCCCCTGGTTGAACAGCGGCAGGCCCACGCCCAGCGAGGGACCCACGCCGACCTCGCCGTGGTGCTCCACGCCGACGGCCACGCCGGCGTCGAGGTCGGGCAGGAACCGCGCGACGTCGACGTAGCCGAGCGCCTTCGCCTCGGCGTCCAGCGCCGCGCGGCGGGCGGCGAGCCGGGCGTTCTCCGCCAGCGCCGTCCGCTCAAGGTCGTCGATGGCTGGGCGCGTCGGCGGCGCCAGCGTCTCGGGCAGGATCACGATCCGGTCCGCCGCCG
>VGSZ01000180.1 GCA_016874845.1 Deltaproteobacteria bacterium | reverse complement strand
CGGGCGAGGTTCTTGCCGTGCAGGATCACCTGCCCGCTCGACGCCCGCTCGGCGCAGAACAAGAGCCGCAGGAGCGTCGACTTGCCGGCGCCCGACGCGCCGGCGAGCACCACGAACTCGCCCTTGTCGATGCGCAGGTTGACGTCGTCGAGCGCCGGCCGCTCAGTGCCCGGATAGGTCTTGCCGACGTGGTACAGCTCGATCACGGCCTTGTTGTTCCACGGCGGCGGAGCGAACGAAAGACGCGGCCAGCGGCGGCCAGCGACGATCGACCGTCGGGCGGCTCCAGCGACTCCAGTGGATCCGGCGGCGCCGGCGTCGGGGCGGGTCTGGGCCGTTCGGGGCGCGTTTCACGGCGCCGTTCGCGGCGGATTTCTTTGTGCGATTGCACAAGACTTCTTGACGCAATCGCACAATGCGCCTACTGTCCACGCACAGCGCACGGCGCTGCCGCCCCCAAACCTCCACGACCGGAGCACCCATGTCCGCCGATCAGAAGAAGACCGAGGCCCACAAGACCACCCACGAGGCGGCCTCGCCGCTGCACGCCGCCTGGGGCGCCATGCAGAGGGAATCGCTGCGCTTCGCCGACGAGGCCGAGCAAATGATGGAGCGCGGCTTCGCTGAGTCGCGGCGCGCCACCCACGAGGGCGCCCGCCTGTGGGAGAGCCAGGTCGAGCTGACGGCGTCGATGTCGCGGGCCGTGTTCGATGGCTGGCGCCGCATGATCAACGTTTGATGCGCAGGAGAGGGCCAAAGTCCCCTTGCATCTTGATGCTGCGGACGCGAACATACCTTCGCATCCGCAGCATTCCTCCCCGAAGCCACCACTCGAAGTCTGACGAAGAGGAGCACCCCCATGCGAGGCATCCAAGGCAAGCGTGTCCTGATCACCGGCGCGGCGGGCGGCATCGGCCGCGCGACGGCGCAGCGCTTCTTCGACGAGGGCGCGCGCCTGCTGCTCTGCGACGTACGTGCCCTCGCCGACACCAGCCTCGCCGCGCTCTTCCCCGAGCGCATGGACTACGTCGTTGGCGACATCTCCACTGAGGCAGGCCTCTCGGCGGTCGAGGCGGCGTTCGGCGACGCAGGCGTCGACGTGCTCGTCAACAACGCCGGAATCACGCGCGACAAGTCCTCGCTGAAGATGACGAACGACGATTGGGACCGCGTGATCGCCGTGAACCTGACGGCGGTGTTCCGCCTGTCGCAGCTGGTCGCGCGCAAGATGAAGGAACGCGGCCGTGGCGGTGTGATCCTGAACGCCGCCTCGGTGGTCGCACACACCGGCAACTTCGGGCAGGCCAACTACGCCGCCACCAAGGCGGGCCTGATCGGGCTGACCAAGACGATGGCGCGCGAGCTCGGCCGCGCCGGCATCCGCGTCAACGCCGTCGCCCCCGGCTTCATCGACACGCCGATGGCGCGGGCGGTGCCCGAGGCCCACATCGCCGGCCTCTGCGAGCGCACACCCTTGGCCCGGCTGGGCAAGCCCGAAGACATCGCCGCCGCCTACTGCTTCCTCGCCTCCGACGACGCGGCGTTCATCACCGGCACCTGCCTGAATGTCGATGGCGGCCTCGTGATCTGACGTTCGGCTACGACCGGACGAGGGCCTCGAGCTTGTCGAGGCTCGCGCGGTTGCCGAGCACGACGAGGCGCTCGCCGTGCTGCAGCCGTGCGTCGGGCGGCGGGTTGAACTGCGTCCGCCCGTCACCCCGCTGGATGGCGACGACGAGGACGTCGCAGCGCTCGCGCAGCGAGGCCTCGCCGACGCTGACGCCGTCGAGCGCCGAGCCCTTGTGCACGAGCGCCTGCTCCATCTGTAGCTCGAGGTGCGGCGACTTGGTGGCCAGATCGATGAAGTCGAGCACGGCGGGGCGCAGCACCGCCTGCACGACGCGCTGGCCGCCGAGGGCCGTCGGCGAGATCACGCGGGTGGCGCCGGCGCGGATCAGCTTCTCATCGGTACCCTCGACCTCGGCGCGAGCGACGATGGTGAGCCGCGCGTTGAGCAGCCGCGCCGACATCGTGACGTAGAGGTTGTCGGCGTCGGCGGGCAGGGCAGCGACCAGCGCGCGGGCGCGGTCGATGCCTGCCTGCTTGAGCGCCGGGTCCTCGGTGACGTCGCCGCTGACCCACAGCGCGCAGTTCGTCAGCCGCTCGGGTTCCTTGTCGACGACGACGACGGCGACGCCGGACTCACCGAGCTCAGCGGCCACGCGGCGGCCGACCCGGCCATAGCCGCAGACGATCACGTGGTCAGACACGTTGTCGAGCGCGCGCTTCATCCGCTGCCTCCCGAAGGTCTTGTTCAGCTCACCGCCGATGACGAACTGCAGGACATAGGTCGCCGCGGCGGCGAGGCTGGTGGCGCCGACGAGAGCGAGGACCATCGTGTAGGTGCGTCCCGAACGGTCGAGCTCGTGGACCTCGCTGTAACCGATGGTCATCAGCGTGATCACGGCCATGTAGACCGCGTCGAACCACGACCAGCCTTCGAGCATGACGTAGCCGGCGGCGCCGCCGACGATGAGCACCACCGGCACGGCAGCGATGGCAAGGGGCCGCCGCCACGGCGACGTCCACAGCGCATCAAGCCGGGGGTGGCGGGGCTTCACCGACGACGGCGTTAGCACCCCCGGTGACAGGGTCCCAAGGGATGTCCCTCGTCTTCCGCTCGGCCGTCCCGGCGTGTAGGCAGCGGCCATGATCGACCTGCGCGCCCTCGAAGAAGACCCCGACGCCTTCGCCGCCAACCTCCGCCGGCGGGGCGAGGTCGGCAGCCTCGACGAGCTCGTGCGCCTGACCCACGCGCGCAAGGCCGCGCTGCGCGAGGCGCAGACCGCCCAGGAGACGCGCAACAAGCTGAACGACCAGATGAAGAAGGCGACGCCCGAAGAGCGCGAGCAGAAGCGCGTCGAGCTGCGGTCGCTCGGCGATCGCATCAAGGAGCTCGAGATGACGGCGAAGGACACCGAGGAGCGCCTGAACGCGCTCGCGCTGGTGGTCCCGAACCCGCCGCGCCCCGAGGTGCCGCAAGGCAAGGGCAGCGACGACAACGTCGAGACGCAGCGCGTGCTGGAGCCGCGGGCGTTCGCCTTCGCGCCGCGCGACCACGTCGACGTCATGGAGCGCCTCGGTATGCTCGACACCGGGCGCGCCGCCAAGATCTCGGGTGCGCGCTTCGCGTTCCTGAAGGGCCACGGCGCGCGGCTCGAGCGCGCCCTGGCCGCCTTCATGCTCGACTTCCATCTGGCCCGCGGCGACGTTGAGATCGCGCCGCCCTATCTGGTGAGCGGCAAGACCCTGCAAGGCACCGGGCAGCTGCCGAAGTTCGGCGACGACCTCTTCTCGGTCAGCTTTGGCCCGCCGAAGGAGGCCGGCCCCACGCCGCTGTACTTGATTCCGACGTCGGAGGTGCCGATCACGAACTACTACGCCGACGAGATCCTCGACGAGGAGACGCTGCCGCAGCGCTTCTGCGCCTTCAGCCCGTGCTTCCGCGCCGAGGCCGGCAGCGCCGGCCGCGACACGCGCGGGCTGATCCGCCAGCACCAGTTCGACAAGGTCGAGATGGTGCGCTTCTGCACGCCGGCGCAGGCCCTCGCTGAGCTCGAGGCGATGGTCCAGCGCGCCAGCGATCTGATGACCGCCCTCGCGCTTCCCCACCGCGTGATGCTCCTGTGCACCGGCGACATGGGCTTTGGCGCCGAAAAGACCTACGACCTCGAGGTCTGGCTGCCCGGACAGGAGAACGCCGACGGCACCCGCGGCGCCTACCGCGAGATCTCGTCCTGCTCGACGTGTGGCACCTTTCAGGCGCGCCGGGCGGCCATCCGCTTCCGCCCCACGCCGGCGCCGGGCACCGACCCGAAGAAGGCCCCGCGCCCACAGCCCCTCGTCACGCTCAACGGCTCGGGGCTCGCCGTCGGACGCACGCTGATCGCGCTGGTCGAGAACCACCAGCAGGAGGACGGCTCCGTCGCCATCCCGGCGGCCTTGCGGCCGTATCTGGGCGGCATCGACGTCCTCAAGGCCTGACGGCGCCGCCTCCCGACAGACCGCAACGACGCCGCGACCGTCGTCGCCCTGGTTGTCGACCCGACTGGCGTGCCTGACGACGACGCTGCCGTCGTGGTCGGCGGCGAAGCCGCCGGGTTGCGGGTTACTTGACCTCGAGGGCCTGCACGATCGCCTTGCAGTCGGCGACCTCTGACTGGTGCTTCGACTCGCCAGCGCAGCGGATCAGGCCCCGGCAGTTTTCGATGGCCAGCTCGTTTTCTTGCACGTTTTTATAGTGAGTCGCCAGCTGGTAGTGCGCGAGACAAATCGTACCGTCTAGCTTCAAGGCGTTCTCGCATTCGGTGACCGCCATGTCGACCAGCTGCTTATCGAAAAGCGCGAGACAGAAGCCGTAGTGTCCCTGCCCGTAGCCGGGGTTCTCGACGAGCTGGTCCATGTATTTCTTCAGCGCCGCCGACGCCAGCTGGGAGCGCGCATAAGCGATTTTCAGTTCGGTGGCGCAGGTCGGCTCGTTCTGGTCGAGCGCCAGGCACTGGATGTAGTGGAACAGCGCCTCGTCGTCGCGGCCAGTGGCCAGCTGCAGGTGCGCCAGGTTCATGTGGCAGTAGGCGTAGGTGCTGTCGATGTCCAGACAGCGCACGAAGTACTGCTCGGCGTCCTGCGTGAACTCGCGCTTCTGCTTCTCGGTCTTCGCCACCACCTCGGCGCGCCACGCCATGATTTGACCCATGTCGTGATAGGCCTTTGCCATCGTAGGAAACAGCTCGAAGATCCGGCGATAATGTATCTCAGCATTCTTGAAAGCCTCGCTCGGATCTTCCTTTCTGGCGAGCTGTTGCTGGCCGATGCGCAGCCACGACAGCGCGAGGTTGTAGCGGCCCTGGGCGAAGCGCGGATCGATCTCGACGGCGAGCTCGAAGAACTTCACCGCCTCCTTGAAGTTCAGCGCCTTGAACTCCAGGGCGCCCATGTTGCTGCGCGGCTGGGCAAAGTCGTTGTTCTCGCGGATGGCCTTGATGAAGTAGCTGCGCGCCCGCGCGTCGTCGCCCCGGTAGAACCAGACCAGCCCGAGGTTGTTCAGACACTCGGCGTTGCGCTCGTTGTACTCAAGGCAGATCTCGCAGCGGGTCTCGGCGGCGTCGAGA
Organism: Deltaproteobacteria bacterium; assembly: GCA_016874845.1. Classification (GTDB taxonomy): domain Bacteria; phylum Myxococcota; class UBA727; order UBA727; family VGSZ01; genus VGSZ01. The sequence continues at coordinate 5,863 of VGSZ01000180.1, read as the reverse complement.
TCGCCCTTCTCGAGGTTCGCGACGCACGCCTGCTCCTGCACGAGCTCCTGCGCGTTCTTCGGCGCGGTGTCGCCGCACAGGGCACCGCCGAGCAGCGGCAGCGCCAGCGCCGCCGGCAGCAGCGCCAGCGACCACGGGGACGGACGTCGGCGAGGAGGAGCGGTGTGCGTCTTCATGCCGGCGCACATTACCCGATGGCGCGTCGCGTTTTCCTCTGCCCACACCGGCGTCGGTGACACCCGCGCCGCGGCGCGGTACCGCGTCGCCATGCACGCCGCGCTGGCCCTGTTGCTCCGGCTCTTCACCGCGGTCGTCGACTTCGACGGTGCCCCGGCGCCGATCGAGCCCGCCGCGCCTGCGTCACCTGCCACGCCCACGGCGCGCGCCGACGACGACGATCCCCCACGAGCAGCCGCCCCCGCGGCCGCGCCGTCCGTCGCCCCGTTGGCGTCGTCGCGGCCCGACGTCGACGGCGACCAGCGCGCAGGGCCACGCCGCGTGACGCGCTCGCTGGCGACGACGGCCTGGCCCATCGAGCCGTCGGCGGCCGCGGGCTTCGTCCTGGCCGGCGACGCGCTCGTGCCGTGGGCCGGGGCCACCGCGTTCGCGCCGCTGTTCTTCTCGGCCGGCCCCGTCGTCGCCAGCCGCGTGCTTGGCCAATCCACCGGCAGCCTCGACGTCATCGAGGCAGTCGTCGGCGCTGGCGTCGGCTGGCAGGGACACCTGGGCGAAGCGCGCGCGCGCGCGAGCGTGGTGCCCGGGGTGCTCGTCTCCGCCGCCCGCCCCCCGTCCGGGGCGGTCGTCGCCCCAGGCGGCAGCGTCGGCCTGCCCGGCGGCAACGGGCCGCTCCTGTCGGCGGCGGTGATCGTGCCGCTCGAGTTGGGGCTGCCGCTCGGCGGCGGCGTGTCGTTCACCGGCTTCGTCGAGCCGTCGATCGCGACCGCCGTCGCCTATCCCGACGACAACGGAGTGATCGGCTACGCCCGCAACCGGCTGTTCGTGTTCGTCGGCGTAGGCCTCGACGTCGGCGGTCCGCTCGACTGACCACCCCGTCAGCGCCCCCGTCGCGGCGCCGGGGGCCTTCAGCGACGGTTCTTCTTGCGCGCGGCTTTCTCGGCCTTGCGCTTGTCCTTCTTGTCCTTCGGCGCGTTGCCACCGGCGGCGCCGGCGCGCGTCGTCGCGAAGTAGCCAGGCGGCGGCGCCAGGGGGCGCTGCCCTTGCGGACCGAACGGGTTCATGCCGCCGAAGAGCGCGCTCATGTCACCGAGGCCGCCGGGGGGCATCGCTGGCATGCCGCGCCCGCCGAGGCCAGGCAGGCCGCCGCCGAACTGCTGCGCCATCTTCGCCATGTTGCCGAAGCCGGGCATCTTGCCGAGCAGGCCGGGCTGCATCCCGATCATCTGCATCATCTGCTTCATCATGTTGAAGCGGACGATGAGGTCATCGACCTCTTTCTCGGTGCGACCCGAGCCGCGGGCGATGCGGCGCTTGCGCGACTTGCTCTGCGTGATCAGGTCGGGGCGCTTGCGCTCGTCGGGGGTCATCGACTGCACGATGGCCTCGAGCTTGATGAACTCGTTGTCATCGACCTTCTGACCCTGCGTCAGCTCACCCATGCCGGGGATCTTTTCGATCAGCGAGCTGATCGACCCCATCTTCTTCACCATCTTCAGCTGCTCGAGGAAGTCCTGCAGGGTGAACCTCCCCTGCATCATCCTCATCGCGTCCTGCTCGGCCTTGTCCTTGTCGACGACCTCCTCGAACTGCTTCACCAGCCCGACAACGTCGCCCATGCCGAGGATGCGGCTCGCGAGCCCCTCGGGGCGGAACTCCTCAAGCTTGTCCATCTGCTCGCCCATGCCGAGGAACTTGATGGGCTTGCCGACGATCTGCTTGATTGACAGCGCCGCGCCACCGCGCGCGTCACCGTCGAGCTTGGTCATGATGAAGCCGTCGATGCTCAGCCGCCGGTCGAACTCGACGGCGGTCCGCACGGCGTCCTGACCCATCATCGCGTCGACGACGAGGATGATGTTGTCGGGCCGGGTCAGCGCCTTGACGCTCTCGAGCTCGCTCATCAGCTCGTCGTTGATCGACAGCCGGCCGGCGGTGTCGAACAGCACGACGTCGCACTGCCACTCACGCGCCTTCTGCATCGCGCGCTTGCAAAGCTCGGGCGGCGCCACGCCGTCCTCGTGATAGAAGCGCACGTCAAGACGCTCGGCCAGCGTGCGCAGCTGCTCGACGGCGGCGGGGCGGTAGATGTCGGCGCCAACCAGGAGCGGGCGGTGCTTCTGCTTCTTCAGCATCGCCGCCAGCTTGCCCGTCGTCGTCGTCTTGCCGGTGCCCTGCAGGCCGACCATCATGACGGTGCCCACGGGCTTGCTCAGCCGCAGGCTCGTGTCGACGGGGCCCATCAGGGCCACCAGCTCTTCGTAGCTGGACTTCAGGAAGTGCTCGGCCGGACCGAGCTTGACCTTCTGCCCCTTCTTCGTCGAGCCCTCGACGACGACGGTGTGGCCGATGGTCGCCTCCTTCACCCGGGCGAGGAAGCTCTTGACGACGCCGAGCTCGACGTCAGCCTCGAGCAGGCTCAGCCGCACCTCGCGCAGCGCCTCGTCGGTGTTCGACTCGGTGAGTTCCGCCTGGCCGGCGAGGTAGTTGCGGGCGGTCTTGAAGCCTTTGCTGACGGTCTCGAGCATGGCCGGGGCATAGCCACGCCCTCGCGTTCTGACGAGGGGGTCACGCGCCCCTCGCCGGCGACGAGCACGCGGCGAAAAGGGGGTCGCACCGGCAGGCGTTGCTGTCGACGTCGATGGCGCTGGCCCCGGGCAGGCCGCGTCCCCCCCGGTCAGGCCCTGGTCAGGCCTGCAGCCTGACCACGTGGCCGCCGACGGCGGCCACGACAGGCTCGAGCACGAAGCGGGCATAACCCGACAGCGCCGGCGAGGCCTCGACCTCGACGACATAGGGCGCGTCCACCCCGAGGCTGCGGGCGGCGGCGGCGACGGCGGGCTCGCCGTGACGGCGCGGATTCAGCGCGTGGTCGAGGAACAGGCGCAGCCGGACCTTCAGGTGCCAGCGCGGCGGGGCCCGCCCGCCGCGCAGCCGCGCGAGCAGCCCGACGTCGTGGGGCCCCTGCGCGATGGCGTCGAGGGCCTCGCGCGGCACCGCCAGCTGCATCGGGGCGACGAGGTCGAACGAGTAGCCGACGACATCGCCGCTGGCGAGGAAGAGGTCCTGCCGCTCGGCGCGCGGATGGCGCTGAAGGTAGCGCGCGGCGAACAGGCGGGCGAAGCGGACGCGCTCGCCCTCGTCGAGCAGGCCGTGGCGGAAGTACGCGTCGATCTTGTCGTCCAGACCCGCCGCGCCGGCCAGCGCCTCGACGATGCGGCGGCTGCCTTTGAACAAGGGCGCCTGCACCGTGAACTCGACGCCGGTGACCGCCGGGTGCCGACCCAGCGCCGGCAGCGCGCGCCGGTGAGCATCGAGGTCGGCGTAGACGAGCGCCAGCGTCGCCGCCAACGCCCCCGGGGGCTGATCGACGACGTCGTCGACGGCGGCGCCGTCGGTGGTGGCGTCGTCTCCGGTCATCGGCGGGCCCCCGGTCTGGTCGGTCATGTCGACAGCGCAACCTTCTCGGTGGTCGCCCGCAGCCGATCGCGCAACGTCGCGAACAGCATGCGGTAGACCCGCGCCGCCAGCGAGTCGTTGGCAGCCACCATGTCGCGCAGCCCGGCGCGCTGCAGGCGCAGCGCGCGCCCGGGTACCGACACCGTGACGTCCACCGACGCCGGCGCGTCATCGAACAAGCCCATCTCGCCGACGTGCCCGCCGCGGCCCACGCGCGCGACCGCGGCGCCGCTGGGGGCGCTGACGAGCAGCTCGCCCCCGAGCACGATCCACACCGCCGGCGCCGGCGCCCCCGCCTCGATGAGCAGCTCCTCGGCGGCCAGCGTGACCACGGAGCACAGGTGGTAGACGGCCTTCAGCTCGGCCAGCGTCAGCAGCGACAGCAGCGGCAGCGCCTTCAGCGCGTCGAAGCCCTCCATCATCGTCACCGAGCGCGTGCCTGCCGGCACCGCCGCACCACCAAGATCGATGGACGCCGGCGCCAGGGGCGGCGCCGCCGGGAGCGCCAGGGGAAAGACGGCCGGGGCCCGCTCGACCGAGCAAGGGTCGGGCTCGGTGTCGGGCTCGACCGGCAGGGGTGGCCACGCCGCCGCCGAGCCCGGCGACGGCCCCGACGCCAGCTCAGGCGGCAACGTCAGCGGCGTCGGCTCGCTCAACGCCCGGTAGGCTGCGCCGACCGGGGCCGGCAACGCCGACAAGCACACCTCGCCGGTGAGCGACGGGGTGGCGGGAGGGCGCGCCAGGCGGCGCGGCTCGGTGAAGGCGTCGGACCCGTCGAGCGGGGCCGGCGCGGCCGGCGAAGCCACCGCGACGGGTGCGGCGACGGGCGCAGGCGACGACGCCGGCGCCGTCCCCGCGCGCGACGCCGTCAGCCGCTCGACCAGGGCGCGGGCCAGCCGCTGCGCCACCTTCTTGTCGGGGCTGTCGTCGTCGATGGACTGGTACAGGGCCAGCGCCTGCTCGCCGCGGCCGGCGCGCTCGTAGCACTGGGCGGCGTCGAAGAGACGAGTGGCGCGCTCGAAGCAGGCGGCGGCTCGCAGCTGTGCCTCGGCGGTGGCGACGTTGACGTACATCCGCGCGGCGTCGAGGAAGCTGCAGCCACGCTCGAACATCTCGGCGGCCCGCGGGACGTCGCCAGCGGCGGCGAACATCTGCGCCGCCGCTGCGAAGTCACCGGCCTGCTCGTACAGGCTCGCCGCCTTGCGCGGCTCGTCGAGGTGCTCGCAGCAGTAGGCCGCTCGCGCGAAGTCGCGGGCGCGGAAGAACAGGTTCGCCAACTGTCGAAAGGCGTCTTGGTCGGTCTGGGCCCGGGCGATGAGCGGATACGAGATGTCCTCGCGGATCCGGGAATACAGGTCCGCCGCCTCGTCGACGCGGTTGGCCTGCAACAGTTGCAGGAGCGACGTGAGGACGCGGTTGAGGTCGTAGAAGAATTCGCCGCCGTCGGCGCCGCGGATCGTGACGGTGTCGTTCATGCGCGGCCTCCTGAGCGTCGTCTCGGGCGAGGCGCAGCGTAGCAGGCCCCCGCCGGTCTCCGAACGAACCTCTTGCCCCATCGTCAGGGGCGGCCGCCCGCAGGATCCACGACCGGATTTTCCGGCTGCCTGTCAACGCGCCGTCGCCGCCGCCGAAGTACGACCACGCGGTCACGCGGGCGCGCTCCTTGTCGCCGCCCGGGGGAGCGGGGATTGTCGAGCGTGCCCGCGTCGAGCGCGAAGCCGAGCAGCCCCGCGAGCCCACGCGCCGCGCCGGCCCCGGTGGCGAGCACCGACGACGACGGCGAAGCCGAGCGCGCCGGCGCGGGGGGACGGTGGGTGGGGCGGCCGAAGCCCCATGGGCGCGCAACGCTGCCACGGCGGGATCCGTACACCACGGCGGCGATCTCGACCTCGGCGCCCACCCGCGAGGCCTCGACGACGACGAGCGCGTCGTGACCAGAGACCCGCGGGCCCAGACAGGCCGGGTCCTCGACGCAAACGGCGGGCACCGCGTCGATGACGGCCACGACAGGACCCTCGTCGCTGACGGCGGCGACCGCCGCTGCCCGGACGCTCGCCTGCAGCGTGCCGACGCTCGCCGCGCCGAAGCCGAGCGCGCCGGGCGTGGCCACAGCGACGCAGGGCGACGTCGGGGTCAGGAGCGCCACGAGGATCAGCGGCAGCACGGGTCCCCCGGCAACCAGCCCCACGGCGGGATGCGGGGCAGCCCGGGCGCGACCGCGCCCAGGCTG
>VGSZ01000179.1 GCA_016874845.1 Deltaproteobacteria bacterium | reverse complement strand
CCGGCGGCCGAAATGAACGCGCTCGTGCTGACCGGCGGGGTCTTGTCGCCGGGGTTGCCGATCACCGCCAGCAGGTTCGACGGAATGACCTGGCGCGTCGCGCCGGGACCCGAATATTCGAGCCGCGCCACGGCGCCCTCCGTGTTTTCGAACATCTCGTAGACCACCGAGTGCCAGCCGGCGCCCAGATTGCGGACGGCTGTTTTCGTTGTCGTTGTTTGCCTGTTCCAGTCGTCGACGACGAGGGCGCCGTCGATGTACAGCCGCTGGCCATCGTCGCTGCTGGTGAAGAACGTGTAAGTTCCCGACGACGTCGCCTCGAACCAGCCCCGCCAGCGCACTGAGAACGTGTCGGGGCCGATGCCGGTGTCGAAGTCGCCGGCGACGTTGCCGTCGGCGAGCACCGGGAAGTCGACCTGCGGATCGATGCGGCGGAACATCTCGGTGTCGAAGGCGACGCCGTCGTAATAGAAACCCTCAAGGCCGCCGCGTCGGATGAGCGCCAGGTTGCGCACGTTGAACTTGAACGCGCGCACCGCCGCCACGCTGCGGTCGAGCTGGTCGGTGGCCGTCACGCGCCAGAAGTGGTCCTTGTTCATGTCGAACGCTTCGAGGATCGGCGTGTCGAAGTACGGCGTGCGGATGTCGGTGTAGGTCTTTATGATCGCCCTGAAGCCCGAGTCGGTCGCGACCTCGAGCTTGTACTTGACGCCCTTGGGACCGACGCCGAACACCGACGGCGCGCTGACCGACTCGTTGCCGAACGAGTCCTTCGAGTAGACGCGCCAGAAGTAGTTGGCGTCCCGCGTGAGCACCGTGGTGCTCGGCATCTGGAAGCCCAGCGCCGTCCCCACCGCCTGCTTGTTCACCACCAGATCGGTGAACTTGTTGTCGCGGGCGATGTCGATGGCGTAGGTCGCGCCCGACGGATCCGAGGCCTTCTCCCAGGCAAAGCCCGGGGTGTTGTCGGCGACCACCGACGCCATCGCCGGGTAGGTGAGCACCGCGGGCGCCGGCGGCAGCGTGTCGGCGAGGCGCATGCGGAACGGACCGTTCAGCGCCGGCACGTTGAAGCCGGCGTCATCGCGGGCCTCCACGTTCCAGAAGTACTCCCGCGCCTCGGTCAGCCCGACGGGCGCCGGCAGCAGCTGGCTCGGGATGGTCAGGTCGCTGGTGCGGTACTGGATGTTGGAGAAGTTCTGGTCGTTCGCCAGCGTGAACGTGTACTTCACGACCGAGCGCTTGACCGTGAAGCTGCGCGGCGCCGTCGCCACCTCGAAGCCGAGGACGTCCTTCGCCTTCACGCGCCAGTAGTAGGTCTTGTCGGGCGTCAGGCGCTCGGTGAACGAGCTCTGGTAGCCCGCGGCGGTCAGGCCGGTCTTCTGCAGCACCGTCGTCGCGAAGGTCGGCACGGTGCTGACCTCGATTCCGTAGGTGACCGCTGGGTTCGGGCCGGAGTCACGCACGGCCTCCCACAGGAAGCCGACGCGCGAGTTCACGACCTCGCCGACGTCCGACGGGTACTCGAGGTCCGGCGCCGGCGGCGGGTAGCGGTCAGCGAGACGGAAGCGGCGGAACGTCGACGACAGCTTCTCGTTGCTCGAGGCGTCGATGGCACGCACGCGCCAGACGTAGTTGGTCTCTTCGCGCAGCTGCAGGCCGATCACGTCGGCGAGGTTCTTCTGCGTGATGCCCTCGGGCGTATCCAGCACGTAGGCGGGCGAGTTGAGCGCCGCGGCGTCGGTGCCGTCCGTCAACTCCAGACGGTAGCGCGGCTTCTTGGTGCCGACGACGAAGGTGCCAGTGTCGCTGTTGCTGATGCGGCCGTTGCTGTCGCGCGAGCGCACGCGCCAGTAGTAGGTCTTCTCGCGGGCCAGCGCCGTCGACACCGTGAACATCGTCGCCGTCAGGCCGCTGCGCGACTCGATGAGCGTCGCCTGGCCGAAGTCGGCGGCCGCCGAGATGTCGATGGTGTATTGGATCGAGTTCGACGCGTCGATGGCGGGGTCCCACAGGAACGACGGGCGCGGGTTGGCTACCGTCTCGCCGGGCCGGGGGTAGGTCAGCTTGGCGGGGCTCGGCGGGTAGATGTCGCTCAGCGTGAACTGCCGCGTCACCGACTTGCGGATGCCGCCGGCCTGATCGACGGCATCGACGGACCAGTTGTAGCTCAAGCCGTCCACCAGCGGCGTGGCCGGCGGAACGGTGTACTTCGAAGCGGTCGTCGTCGCCTGCGCGACGATGGCACCGTCGCCGGCGGAGCGCCGGACGGTCAGCGTGTAGCTGAGCGCCTTGGGAATGAGTTGGAAGGTCTTCGGCAGCGTCGCCGCCGTGTTGCCCTTGTTGTCGGCGACGACCACGCGCCAGAAGTAGCTCTTGCCCGCTGGCAGCGCCTGCGTCGACGACAGCTGGTACAAACCGTTCGTCGTGCTCTGGTCGACCAGCTTGATGTCGAACGTTTTCGTCTCGGACACCTGCACGCGATAGGCGACGCCGTTGGGATCGCTGCTCGTGCCCCAGCGGAAGCCGACGCGCGCGTTCAGGACGTCGGCGCGATCGTCGGGGTACTGCAGCTCGGGCAGGCTCGGCGCGTAGACGTCGGCCAGCGCGAACGTGAAGTTCTTGGCCGGGTTGCGCACGTTGCCGGCGCGGTCCCGGGCCTGCACCGTCCACGTGTACGCCTTGCCCTCGACCAGCGGCGTGCGCAGCCCGGTAAGCGTATACGACGACGTCGTCAAGTCTCCGCTGGCGGCCACGGGCACCGACCCGTCGAGCAGGGTGTAGGTGAATATGGCCTGCTTGGTCTCCAGATCGAAGCGCTGGGTCGGGCCGACGCCCACGTTGCCGGCCGCGTCGTGCGTCTTCAGGCGGTAGTAGTAAGTCCGACCGCGCCCCAAGCGCACGCCCTGCGACCCGAGGGCCAACGTTGTCGCCGTCTGCGTCAGCGACGTCGTGACCATTTCATTGAACAGCGTGTCGGTGGCCAGCTCGAACGTGTAGCGGACGCCGCCGCTGAAGTCGGCCGTGGCCTCCCACGAGAACGACGGCCGGTCGTTGATCAGGGTCGCGTCGGCAGTCGGGAAGATGAAGTCGGGCACCGCCGGCGGGAACTTATCGGTCAGCTGGAACGTGTAGGCCACACGCGACAGGCGGTCGTTTCCGGCGCGGTCGCTGGCGCGGACGCGCCAGAAGTAGCGCACGGCCTCGTTCACCGCCTCGCCCTGGGCGAGGTTGTAGGCCTTGTTGGCGAGGCCCGGACGCTGGATGACCGGCGCGTTGAAGGTCGAGTCCGTGGCGACCTCTAGCGCGTAGACGGCGCTGCGGGACTCGACGGTGAAGGAGCCGGTGGTCGAGGCGCCGGTGTTGCCGGCGGCGTCGGCGACCTGAACGCGCCAGTAGTAGCTGGTATCGCGCGGCAGCGCGGCAGGCAGGCAGAACGACTGCGTCGTCAACGCCGTCGACTCCGCGACCAGCGGCGAGAACAGCGTGTTGCGCGAGACCTGCACCCGGTAGGTGACCGCGCTGCTGTCGCGCGCCGTCCCCCAGGCGAAGCACACGCGGTCGTTGACTACCGTCGCCGCCGACGCCGGATAAAGGAGGTCGGGCGGCTCGGGCGCGAAGCGGTCGACGAGGCTGAAGCGGCGGATGCCGCTGTTGCGGCGGTTCTCGGCGCCGTCGATGGCGACGACCTGCCAGTAGTACGACACGCCGGCGTCGAGCGAGGCGCTCGCTGGCAGCGGGAACGAGATGGCGCTGGTCGGCGACTGGAAGAACGGCGTCGACAGGTCAGCCTGGCGCGACAGCGCGATCTCATAGCGCGCCGCCCGGCTGAGCACGGAGAAGGTGCCGACGGCCGGCGCCGCCGTCTGGTTGGTGAGGTCGGTGGCGAGCACGCGCCAGAAGTACCGGCCGGGGGCCAGCGCCTGGGAGGGCTGAATCGTCATGCTGGGACTCGTGAGCCCGGTGCGCTGCAGGACGATGTTGCTGAACAGGTCGTTCGTGCTGATCTCGAGCCGGTATGTGACGCCGCCGGAGCTGTCGAAGACCGGGTCCCACATGAACACCGGCCTCGATGTGATGATCGACGCCTGGTTTTCGGGGTAGGTCAGCTCAGGCGTCGGCGGCGGGAAGCGGTCGGCCATCCGCATGCCGTGGAACCTCGTCGAGGTCTTGCTGTTTCCGGCCTGGTCGGTGGCGAGCACGCGCCAATACAGCTGCGTCACCTCGGGCAACGCCTCGCCCTGCAAGACGGTATAGGTCGTCGCGCGCAAGCCCTGACGGTCGATGAGCGCGGTGCTGAACGTGGTCGTCTGGGCGACCTGCACGTTGTACTGCACCGCCTTGGCGTCGACCGTGAAGCGAAAGATGGGCGAGTCCGAGCCGTTGCCCTTGGAGTCGATCGAGCGGACCGTCCAGAAGTAGGTCTGGCCGCGGTTCAGCGGCTGGACGACCGGTGTGCCGACGATCGCCCGGGCCGGCGAAGGCAGCGCCGTCGTCTGCAACGGCGAGGACATGTTGGCGTTGGCCGAGACGTTGACGACGAAGTTGCGGGCGTCGCTGGAGGCTTCCCAGGTCAACATGGGCTTGGTGGTGAGCGTCACCGAGCCGTCCTCGGGGAACACCGCCTCGGCGGGCGGCGGCGGGTAGGTGTCGCCCAGCGTGAACGTCGACGCGCGGTCGACGCTGGCGTTCGTGCGCGACAGGCGTACGTTGCCGGCGCGGTCGGTAGCGCTGACGCGCCAGAAGTACTGCTGGCCGTCCTGCAGCAGGGAGCTGTTGGTCAGGATGTAGCTGGTGCTCGTCAGGTCGGGCACCTCCAGGTCGGGGGTGCCCACGGTGAGCGTCAGGTCGTCAACCGAGACGTTCGACCAACGGCTGCTGTTGCGGGCGCCGATGCCGAAGCGCGCGCCGCTCTGCGCGACGTACGGCGTCTGGAGGTTCGCGAACACGGGGACGCCGTCGTAGACGAGGTCGAGGGTGCCGTCGGGGTCGAGCCGGATCAGGACATCGGCCCACACGCTCGAGCCGTTGTCACCGGTGATCAGCGTGGCGATGCCCGGCCGACCCTCGGCGATGTTGGTACCGCGCCAGCGGGCGTTGATCGCCGGGGCCTCGCCGCGACCGTTGTCGAAGGTGTCAAAGCTGATCGTCAGGCCGCTGCCGGCGCCCTCTTCGCCAAACGACGTGTTGGGCAGGTCGGTGGCGAAGTTGAAGCTCCACCCGTCGGCGGGCGGGTTGCTGGTCTGGTCGACGCGGATCTTCATGCGCGCCGCGAAGCTCTTCACCGCCGTGCCGCCAGCGAAGTCGTTGACGATGATGCTGCCCTGCTTTTCTTTGGTGGGGCCCACCAGGTTCAGGGCGCCGCCGCTGAAGCCGCCGTCGCCCAGCAGCACGGCGTTGCCAAACAGCGCCGTGCCGGTAGGCACCGTGCTGCTGTTGAACTCGAACGTGCGCGACGCCGGGCTCTCGCGGGCGACGGTCAGGGTGTATCGCGCCGCGCGATCGTCGACGCTGAATCGGACCGCCGTCCCCGTCGTGACGTTGCCGAGGCTGTCGCGGCTGAGCACGCGCACGAAGTAGCGGGCGCCGCGCGGCAACGCGTTGGCGTCGGGGATCTGATAGCCCGTGGCGGTCAGGTTGGTGGCCGCCCCGATGTCGCGCAGGTTCGCGAACTGGTCGCTGGTGGCGACCTGCACCGTGTAGGTGACCGTGCCCGTATCCCTCGACGGCGTCCAGGCGAAGCCGGGCGTGTTGTCGATCAGCAGGGCGTCGTTGGCCGGCTGGTGCAGCACGGCGACCGACGGGCCGAAGCGGTCGGCCAGCAGGATGCGCCGGGTCGGCGTCGTGCGCACGTTCTCGGCGAGGTCGATGGCCTGGACGCGCCAGCAGTACTGAACACCTTCCGTCAACGGGAACCGCGAGTCGGTCGCGGCGGTGGCCGTGGTGTTGATGTCGATGTTGGGCGACGTGAACCCGCCGGAGCAGTCGTCGTCTAATATCATGCGGTAGCGCACCAGGCGCTGCTGCACCGTGAACACTCGGATGGGCGTGGTCGCCTCGTTGCCGGCGTTGTCGCGCACGGTGACGCGCCAGTAGTACGTCGAGCCGGGGGTCAGGCGCTGGGCGGTCGTCAGCTGATACCGCGTGCTCGTGCCGGTCGACGTCGCGATGATGGAGCTGAAGCTGGCGAATTGGCTAAGCTCGAAGCGGTAGCTGGCGAGGCCGGAGACGCGGGAGCTATCCGGGCTGAGCGGGTTCGGCGCCTGGTCGACCACCCCCGTCCACACGAATCCGAGCAGCGGGTTCAGCGTGACGACGTCGGTGGGGAACACCGCGACCGGCAACGGCGGCGGCGTCACATCGGCGGATTGAGCGTGGGCGTCGGCAGCGGCGAGCGTCGCGACCGCGGCGAAGAGCCACGGCCACGTGACGGCGCCAGACCTCGTGCGTTCAACCTGCTTGGGATGACCGAACATGACGCGAACCCCGCGCGCGAGAGTCATGAAACTTGTGCGTTGAAGCCATCACGACGACGGCGATCCGCTCGACGGCTTGGGCCGGAGCGAGCGCCCGGCGCGAACGCGGCGCGCCGGGCGGGGAGGACGCCTGGCGGCCTCTCGCGAGACCGCCAGGCGGGGCGATCAGTCGACCGCCGTTTCCCACGTGAACGTGGGCGTCTTCGTCTGCGGGTCGGAGCCATCGGCCGGCGCGATCAGGTTGAAGTTCGCGGGCGGCGTGGTGTCGACACCGAGCTCAAAGATCGGGCCGAATGGACCGAAGCCGTTGGCGTTCCGCGCCCGGACACGCCAGTAGTAGAACTGGCCGTCGGAGAGGACTTCGTTGCCGCTGCCGCTCAGCGTGTACGTGGGCTGGGTCAGACCGGTCTTGCTGACGCGGATCGAGCTGAACAGCGGCGTCGTGTCGATCTCGAGCTCGTACGTCGTGTTGGTGTTGTCGTCGGACGGGATGCGGCGCCACTGGAACTGCGGACGCGTGATGTTCGTGTAGGTGTGGTCACGCGGCAGGTCGAGGATTGGGCCGTCGACGGGCGCGCCGGTCGAGAAGTAGCGTAGCTCGCCACCGTTCTCGAGCACGACCAGGTCGAGCAGGCCCGCCGGCACCGACGAGTTCGGGCCAGCAGGGAACGACAGACGCGGACGCATCTGCGGCGCGTCGAACGAGCCCACGCTGCGCAGCAGCTTGACGCCGTTGGTGAACACGCCACCCGACGGACGACGGGCGTAGAAGACCAGGTTCTGCGTCGCGCCATTGCGCAGCCAGACGACGTGGGCGGTGTTGTTGTTGTCGACGGTGATCTGCGCGACGTGCTCGTGCTGGCCCTGTACGTAGTTCGGCATGTTGAGCACCTGCGCCGCGGCCCAGGTGTCGGTGGCCGGGTCGTACTCGCCGTAGCCGATGCGCCACGTGTACTCGGTGCCGCACCAGTGGTTGTACAGCTGCATCGTCACGTGGATGCGGCCGTTGGGCGCCGTCGACGACGCCAGGCGGTGGTTCGAGAAGTACGGGTGGCAGCCCGACACCGCCGGGCGCCCGGCCTCGCCGTCGGGACGGATCTGGAGCTGAGCGCGCTGCTCCCACGCTCCGTCACCGCCATCGGCGGCGCGGTTCCAGATGAAGTGGCGGACGTTGTAGCTGTTCCAGTAGTCGGCGCCGAGGTAGTGCACGACGTTGGAGTTGTCGACGACGAGGTTCGTCGCGTGGTAGTTGAGCGGCAGACCGGGCTTCTGCACCAGTACGCCCTGCGGGCTGATCTGGAAGTAGAAGTGGGCGTAGGGATCGCCCTGCTCGAACGCGATGTGCACCACGTTCTGCTGGTCGATGGCCATGTGCTGGTAGGCCTGCCAGTACGCTGACGTCGGTGTCAGGATCTTGCCGCCTGCCTGGCCGTTCCAGCTCCAGTCCTTCAGCGCGCAGCGGTTGGTGCAGCGCGCGTAGTGGACGCGGTGGCCCCAGCCGCTGTGCGGGCCGCGCGCGGCGGCGTTCGACGGGTTATAGCCCCAGTCGTTGAACAGGGCGTGCAGCGTGTCGGTGCCGTCGATGGCCAGCGTCGGGATGTAGTGCTGGTTCTCGCCCTTGGCGGTGTCGACGTTGGCGACCGGGACCGGGTCGTCCCAGATGTTGCCGTCGCCCGAGGTGTACATCGCCTTCCAGTAGCCTTGGTGCACACCGCGGTAGACGATGTGGTGGCGCCCCTTCGAGTCGACCACCATCGAGCGCTCGTTCCACGTGATGTTCTGCATCGCGCGCGTGTTGTCGATGACCGACGGGTCGACGACCACGGGGGCGTCGGCGGTCTTCATCCACGCGCCGGGCAGGCGCACCGAGACCTCGAGGCCCTCGGGCACGAAGCGGAACGTGCGCTGCAGCGCCAGCTTCTCGCCACGGCCGTCGATGGCCACGGCGGCGGGCAACGTCCAGCGGTCGGGGCCGACGGTCAGCTCGACCGAGTCTTTGCCGACGACGCCCTGCGGGAGTTCGACGTTGTCCGGCGCGAGCTTCGCGTCGGGGGCCGCCACGCCGGGGGTCAGCGCCGACACGAGGGCGCCGCCCTCGCGCGACACTCCCGGAAAGATCGTGCGGACCTCAAGGTCCTCGCCGCTGCCGGCGAGGCGCTGGTGCAGATCATTGTTGACGTGGAAGAACTCCTCGACGTCCTTGCCGTCGTAGCGGTACTCGAGGTCGAGGCCGGCGTAGAAGCCGGGATAGCGCACCGAGCCGCGCTTGTCGGACTGCTCGACCGACGGCTTGACGGCCTCGCCGGTCTCGAGCGGATCGCGGCTGTCGCCGTCGATGAGGCTCGCACCCGTCAGGCGCTGCTTCAGGGTCTTGCCCGTCACCTGCGAGGTGAAGGTCATCTCGCCTCGCGACGCGACGATGCCGTCGGCGTCGACGCGATCGCCCTCGATCTTGAACGCGAAGTTACGCGTCTTGCGGTCGTCGATGAGCTTGAACATCGTTTTCGCGTTGTCGCGAATGACGTCCGGCTCGTTGGCCGCGACGACGCCGGGGGCGTCCGTCGGGGCGGCGCCGCGATCGGCGACTCCCCACCAGATGGTCGTGGCGGCGCCGGCGATCGCCGTCGCAGTCAATCCGATTTTCCAAGGTGCTGTTCTCACGCGTCCTCCCTTTTTGCTCGCTCCTCCCGATCCTTCCCACGGGAGGAAAGTTTCCATCCTAGATCTGCATTTCTGTCTCACGGCGAGACAGGAACGCTGCAGAAGCCGATCTCCGGCAGGCAGACCAGATCACACGACCCCAAGCCGTCGCAGCATTCCTGGTCCGTCCGACAGACGCCGCCGGCGAACTGGCACGTGCCCGACGTCGAGTCGCACACCTGACCGCCGAAGCAGTTGGTGTCGGTGCCGCAGGCGCCGCCGCCGACCATGCAGATCCCCAAGACGAATTCGCAGAGTTCGGTGCCCGAGCAGTCGGCGTTGGCCACGCACGAGCCGCCGCGCGCGGTGCAGTTGCCCGACCCGAGGTCGCAGGTAAAGCGCGCGGTGCAATCGTCATCGGACTGACAGCTCGCGGTGCCGGTACACCGGGCCGTGCCCTGATCGCAGACCTCGTTGGCTCGGCAGTCGAGGCTGGTGGTGCATGACGTGCCGCCCGACTGGGTGACGCACTCGCCGGGGCTTCCGAAGCAGACCTCCTGCGGGCCGCAGTCGGTGGTGCTCCGGCACTCGACGGGGGGCTGCGCGCGGACCACGCACTCGCTGGTGTCGGGATCGCAGATCTCGTTGCCGCGGCAGTCGAGGTCCGAGTCGCACCCTGCCCCGCCTGCGACGGGCGTGCACTTGTTGGTCTCGGGGTCGCAGAACTGGCTGCCCTCGCATTCGGTGTTCGTGGTGCACTCGGCCGGCTCGGCGAGCAGCACGCACTCGTTGGAGTTCGGGTCGCAGCGCTCGCTGGCCAGACAGTCGGTGTTCTGATTGCAGCCGATGTTGGTGTTGACGCAGACCCCCTCGCCGAGGTTGCAGGTCAGGCCTGACGGGCACGGCTTGTCGGTGCCGCACTCGGGCGGGATCTGCGCCGCGACACAGACGCCGTTGCCGACGTCGCAGACCTCGTTGGGCAGGCAGTCGGCGGACAACTGGCAGCGCCCGGGCACCGCGATCTCGCGGCAGCGCGACGTGGCCAGATCGCATGTGGAGCCGGCGCCGAGCCGCTCGACGCAGATCTCGTTGGACGTGCAGGCCAGGTTCAGGTCGCTCTCGCGGCACTCGCCGGTGCCGGCCTCGCAAATCTCGTTTTGGGGGCAGCTGAAGTCGTTGGGGCACATCAGCTTGGTCACGCAGCGCTTCAGCGTCTCGTGGCAGCGCTGATCGATGCGGCAATTCGCGTCGAAGGAGCAGGGCTGCATCGGGTAGACGCACACGCGACTCTTGACGTCGCACGCCTGGCGCTCGCCGCAGGACGCGTCGACGGTGCAGGCGCCCCCGGTGACGCAGCGCCCCGCCGAGATGTCACAACGGTGCAGCGGGCTGCCGTCGGCGCGGGCCCCCGGCAGGCACTGGTCGTTGTCTCTGCAAAAGATGCCGAACTCGATGCAGGTGTTCTGGTTGGCTTCGATGGTGCCGCCGTAACAAAACTCGTCGCCGACCTGCACGGGGATGCCATTGAGGGCGTCGACGAAGCAGTCGTTGGCCGTCACGCAGGGCTTGCGATCGATGCACAGATTCTCGGGGCCGCAGCGCTGCCGCGCCGGGCAGTTCGGATCGAACGCGCAGCGCTTGCCGGCACGGCACAGCCCGGTCTCGTACTCGCAGTGCTCGTTGGACGCGCAGTCGCGCTCGCGGCGACACGGCGGGCTCTCGATCGGCACGCAGGCGCCGGTGTCGAGGTCGCACGTCTCGATGGTGATGTCGCAGTCCTCGTTAGAGCGGCAGCCGTCGAACACGCAGGCGAAGCCGCCCTGCGCCAGGTGCTGGCCGAAGTCGCAGACGTAGGCTGCGCCCAGATCTCGGCAGTCGGCGTCGCCGAGGCACGACAGCAGCTCGCACGTGCCGGTGCGCGTGATGCAGCGCTCACCCTCGAGACAGTCACGGTTGCGCGTACAGCGGAATTCGCCCTCGCCCTCGCCCTCGC
>VGSZ01000178.1 GCA_016874845.1 Deltaproteobacteria bacterium | reverse complement strand
CGGCGAGGGTCAAGCGAGCCATGGGGGAACCCCCACGGTGCCCCGCCGCAAATGCCCCGCCAGAACGACGTGTCATCGGGACGCGGCGGCGCCACCCGGGATCGGGCACCTTCACCCGTCCTGCCCCGCCACGCGGACGAGGACGCGAACGACGGCTACGAGGCCGCGAACCAGACCGCGTCACGCGCGTCGTCGATGGCGAACTGGCCCGCCGCAAGCGCGGCGCGCACCCCCGCCTCGGACCGCTGGAACTGCGCCATCGCCGCCTGCTTCAGGTGCGACCAGGCGACCTCGCGCCGACCCGACGGGCCGGTGTGCCCATAGAGGTACAGGTACTGGAGCACCCAGTTGCTGACCCGGAGCACGTCGACCTGCTCGTCGGCGCGGGTGAACTTCTCGTTCATCGCGAAGAAGCGCTCGGACAACGCCGTCACGAGCGAGCCCACCCAGGTGTTCAGGCCGAGCTCGCGCTCCAACTGACGACGCGTGACGACGACGGCCTGCACGTCGTCGGCAGCGACCACGCTGGCCGACCGCGGCGCCGCGCGGAACACCGCCGCCTCACCGACGACGGCGCCGGGCCCAAGGGTCGCAAGTCCACGTCGACGTCCACCCTGGCTCGTGTAGACCTGCACCGTACCGCGCTGCACGATGAAGACCTCGTCCCCCGGCTCGCCCTCGTGCATCAGGTGCTCGCCGGCCTTGAACGTGCGCACCGGCAGGCCGGCGCCGCCCTTCAAGAAGGTCTCGATGTCCTTCTTCAGCTCGAGCACCGTCTGGTAGCGGTCCGCCGGTTCGGCCTGCAGGCACCGCATGCAGATGTCCGACAGCGAGGGTGGGATGTTCGCCTCGGGTGACAGCAGCTCGGGGCGCACGACGCGGCAGGCCTGGGCCTGTCGGACGACGTCGACAACAGTGCTGCCCATGTAGGGCGGCTGCTTCGTCAGGATCTCGTAGAGCACGCCGCCGAGCAGGAAGATGTCGGTGCGCTCGTCGATCTGCTCAAGGTTCGCCAGCGCCTGCTCGGGCGCCATGTAGAAGAACGTGCCGATGATCTGCCCGGTCTCGTCGCCCTGCGCGCGGCGCACGCGCACCGGCGTCAGCTCGTCCAGATTCTGGCCGATCGCCGACATCGCGATGGTCTTGCCCGGACCCGCACCCGACGGCGGGACGCCCCCCACGCGATGCAGCAGCTTCGCGATGCCCCAATCCATCAGGTACACCTCACCGAAGTTGCCGACCATGATGTTGTCGGGCTTCAGGTCGCGGTGGGCGACGCCACGGCTGTGGGCGAAGGCGACGGCGTCGAGAACGCGCAGGAAGATGTTCAGGAACCGGAAGTACGCCTCGCGCTGGTCGCCCACGATCGGCTCGGTCAGCAGATCGGTCAGCGTCTTGCCGCGCACGTACAGCATCGTGAAGTACTTGGTCCCGTCGTCCTCGCCGAAGTCGTGCACCGGAACGATGTTGGGGTGCTCCAGCTGGCCCATGATCTGGGCCTCCTCGGCGAAGCGCTGGACGATCTTCGCCTCGTCGCGGTGCTCGGGAAACATCACCTTCATCGCGACGCTGCGCTGCAGGTTCTCGTCGAAGACCTTGCGGATCGAGCCCATGCCGCCGCGCGCCAGCTCGCCCTTGTCGGCGTAGCGCAGCGTGACCTCGCTGTTCAGGCGCTTCGCTTGCCGAGGCGTGATGGGGCGCGCCATCGAGACATCGGCGTCGCCGCGGTTCACGAACCCCGGCGCCACGGGCACCGAAAAAACAGCCGGCGCGCTGTCCGACGACGAAGGCGGCGACGACGTGCGCAACGCTACCGACGACGCGTCCGCGGGCATCCTGTCTCCCGCAGGCCGCCCGGCCTGCGCGGCGCGGTGGTCGCCCAGCAGCCAGCCCAGCAGACCGCCGCCCTTCTTGGTGTCGTCCGACATTCCTGCGGCTTACCACGGCCCGCGGTTGGCGACGGCGCGCGCTGTGGCATGACCACTTTGGTGTCCCGGCCCGCCCTGCCCATCGACGCGGTGCTCCCCGACGTCGTGCGCGCCCTGCGCGCAGCGCCGGCCGTCGTCGTGCAGGCTCCGCCCGGCGCCGGCAAGACCACGCGCCTGCCTCTGGCGCTGCTGCACGCCGGCCTCCTCGACGCCCGCGGCGCCGCCGGCGGCGGCGGACGCCTGCTGCTGCTCGAGCCCCGGCGCATCGCCGCCCGCGCCGCCGCCACGACGATGTCCCGCGCCCTGGACGAGCCGGTCGGGCGCACCGTCGGCTATCAGGTGCGCTTCGACCGCAAGGAGTCCCGCGACACCCGCATCCTCGTCGTCACCGAGGGCATCCTGACCCGCCGCTTCGCCGACGATCCGTTCCTTGAGGGCGCCAGCGCCGTCGTGCTCGACGAATTCCACGAGCGCTCGGTGCACACCGACCTCTGTCTGGCGCTCCTGAAGGAGCTCGCGACGGTGCGCGACGACCTGAAGATCGTCGTCATGTCAGCGACGCTGGATGCCGGCGCCGTCGCGACCTTCCTGCACGACTGCCCCGTCGTCACCAGCGCCGGGCGGCCGCACCCGGTCACGGTCCGCCACAGCGACCGACGCGCCAGGGACGTCGAGCGGCCGCTCGACGAGCGCGTCGCCGGCGCCCTGCGTACCGTGTTCGCGACGGCCACCAGCGACCGCGCCTTCGTCGACGACGGCGGCGACGTGCTCGTGTTCCTGCCCGGCACCGCCGAGATCCGCCGCGTCCAGGAGCGCCTCGCGGCCGACCCGCTGCCGGGCGCCCCCGACGTCGTGCCGCTGTCGGGGCAGCTGTCCGCCGCCGAACAGGATCGCGCGCTGCTCGCCGGCCCGCGACGGCGAGTCGTGCTCGCCACCAACGTCGCCGAGACGTCGCTGACCCTCGAAGGGGTCACCGCCGTCGTCGACAGCGGCCTGATGAAGAGCGCCCGCTGGGATCCGCGCAGCGATCGCGAGCGGCTCGAGTTGGGGCGCATCTCGCGCGCCTCGGCCGAGCAGCGGGCCGGCCGCGCCGGCCGCACCCGCCCGGGGCGCGCGCTGCGCCTGTGGACCGAGGCCGAGCACGCGGGGCTGTCGCCGAACCACGCGCCCGAGATCCACCGCGTCGAGCTGTCGCGGGTGCTGCTCGACGTCGCGCTGTTCACCCAGAGCGACCCGCGCCGCTTCGCCTGGTTCGAGGCGCCCCCCGCCGCGCACGTCCACCACGCGCTGCGCCTGCTGCAGCTGCTCGGCGCCCTCGACGACGCCGGGCGCCCCACGCCGCGCGGGCGGGCGCTCGCACGCCTGCCGGTCTCGCCCCGCGCCGCCGCCGTGCTCCTCGACGCCGCCGCCAAAGACGTCGTCGAGGACGCCAGCGTCGCGATGGCCCTGCTCGAGGACGATCGCGCGCTGCAACAGCTGCAGCCTCGCGGCACGACCACCGCCACCGACTCCGACCTGCAGGTGCTGCTCGGGCGGGCCCACGACGATCGCCGCTTGCGCGAGGTCCACCAAAGCGCGCGGGAGCTCGCCCGGCTGCTCGACGAGGTCGACGTCTCCGCGCCGACGAGGGGCGCCGTCGACGAGCCGCCGGCGCGACGGCTGACGCGGGCGCTGCTCGCCGGCTTCCCCGATCGCGTCTGTCGGCGACGACGGGCGGGCGAGCCCGACGCGGTGATGGTCGGCGGCCGGGGCGTGCGGCTCGGCCCCGACAGCGGCGTCGTCGCCGCCCCGCTGTTCCTCGCGCTGTCCCTCGAGGGCACGGGCGCGGCGTCGCTGGTCCGCGTCGCCGAGGCCGTCGACGAGGCGCTGCTGCGCGACGTGTTCCCCGGGGCGCTCGTCACCCGCGACGAGGCCGTCTTCGACGACGACCGCGGCGCCTTCGCCGGCGTGCGACGCACCCGCTTCGCCGACCTCGTGCTGGTCGAGAAGCCCGGCGTCGCCGTCGACGACGCCGCGCTGGCCGCGGGCCTCGCCGAGCACTGCGCGCGGCAGTTCACCCGCGTGTTCCGCCCCGACGACGCCGCGCTGCGGCTGCGCGAGCGCCTGCTGTTCGCCGCGCGCTTCGTGCCCGAGGAGCCGTGGCCCGCCGTCGACGACGACGCGCTCTGCGCGCGCCTGCCCGAGCTGTGCGCCGAGCTGGTCGCCCGCGGCCGACGGCGTGTGGAGGACGTCACGGCGCTTGACTGGCACGCGGTGCTCGACGGCCAGCTGACCTGGGCGCAGCGGCAGCTGCTCGACGAGGAGGTGCCGGCGCGCCTCGCGGTGCCGACGGGCAACCGCCTGGCGGTGGACTACGCGCCGGCCCTCGCCGAGCAGGGCGGCCCGGTGCTCGCTGTGCGCCTGCAGGAGTGCTTCGGCTGGACGACGACGCCGACGGTGGCGCGGAGCCGCGTCCCCGTCGTGCTCCACCTGCTGTCGCCCGGCTACAAGCCGGTGCAGGTGACGCGCGACCTGCACAGCTTCTGGCGCTCCGGCTACCCCGAGGTGAAGAAGGAGCTGAAGGCGCGTTACCCGAAGCACGCGTGGCCCGACGATCCGCTGGCGGCGGCGCCGGTGGCGAAGGGACGATCCACGCGTTGACGCCGTCGAGGGCGCCGGTCGTCACCGCCAGTCGAGCTGCACCGAGCCGTCGAAGCTGACGATGAACCGCACCGGCAGCCGCGCGGTGTCGGAAGGAGCGCCGACGCCGTCGACGAACAGCCCGGGCGGCGGATGCGGAAAGCGCGCGACACGACGGAACGCGGCGAGGGCCTCGCCGTCGAGCCCGGCACAGCCCGACGGGCGCTTCAGCTCGACGTCGACGACGTTGCCTGCGCGGTCGATGACCGCCACGGCCAGCGTGGTGCGTGTCTCGCGGGCGCAGCGGCGCACCTCGTCGTCGCGGTCGGCGCGCAGCACGTCGTCGGGGTGCCATGTCGCCCGTAGCGCCTCGAGCCCACGACGGAAGAACGGGCCGTAGTCGAACACCAGGCGCTCCTCGTTCTTGTCGTCGTGCAGGCGCGCGTCGGCGGCCACCACGCGGTCGAGCGTCTTGAACGACGGCGGCAAGACGTCGTCGCGCGGTCGCGGCGGCGTCGCCAGCGACGACAGCAGCCGCTCGCGCCACGACGACGGTGGCGCCGTGGGCACGGGCGGCGGCAGCGGCTGCCGGGGGTCGGGGGCGCGCTCGACGAGCGGCAGGACCGCGGCGTTGTCAGGCGGCGCGAGCGACGGCGGCAGGACGGGCACGACGGGCGATACCGGCAGCGGCGCGGGCGGAGTCGGCGACGCGCGGGGCGGCGACGCGGGGCGGGCGGGCCGCGGCGACGACGCCGCCGGCGGCGTTGGCGGCGGCGGGCGACGCACCGTCACCTCGACGCGCTGCTCGCGGCGGGGCGGCTCGGGCAGCAGCGCCACCAACGCCAGCAGCGCCGCGTGCAGCACCGCCGCGTAGACGAACGCGACGGCTCGCCGCGACAGGCGCAGCGTCACGAATTCGTCGTCTTCGTCGCCGGGGCGGGGCATCGGCAGGTCTCAAGGTCCGCGGCGAGGTCTGCGCCTTCGGGGGCGTTCTGCCAAATGCCACGCGCAACGGCACGAGCACCGTCGGCAGCGCAGCGGCACGCCGGCCGTGGCGCCCGCGCAGACTACGGGCGGCGCAGCAGGGTCAGCGCCTCGACCTCGGCGCTGCCGGGGAAGAGGTCGACGGGGACGACAGCGTCGACGACAAAGCCCGCGTCGACGAAGGCGCGGGCGTCGCGTGCGCCGGCGTCGACGTCGCAGGACACGAGCGCCACCCGGGCCACCGGCAGCCGCGCCAGCGCCGGCGCGACGGTGGGGCCGAGGCCCCTCTTCGGCGGATCGGCGACCAGGCCGACCGGCGCGCTCTCGCCGATCCGCTCGAGCGCGTCCTCGACGCGCGCGGCGATGGCCGCGACCCCCGGCAGCGCCGCCAACGCCGCCGCGGACGGCGCGAAGCTCTCGACGGCGACGACGCGGGCGCCGGCCCGCGCGAGCGACCGCGCGAACGCGCCGGTGCCGGCGTAGAGGTCGGCGATGACAGCGCCCTCCGGCAGGCCGCCGGTGACGTGGGCAACGGCCGCGTCGACGAGCACGCCCGCGGAGACCGGATCGGCCTGGCAGAAGGTGTCGACGTCGACGACCGGATCGCCCGTCGCCGCGCCGAGCGGCGTGCCCTGCACGAGCCCGACGCTGCCGACGACGACGCCGCCGACGATGGCGTTGTCGGACTGGGTGGCGTCAGGCACCCGCCACGACAGCCCGCGCACGCCGGGCGGCAGCAGCGCCGCCAGCGACACCGGCGACGGCGCGGTAGCCACGACGACGACGACCGTGCCCTCGACGAACCGGCGCGCGATCACCGCCGCGATCAGCGGCGGCCCGAGCCGGTGCGCCTCGAGGCGCGCGCGCAGCCCGACGACGGCGTCCTGCAGCGCGTCGTCGGCATGGCCGCAGCCGGTGGCGTCGACGATGACGTGGCTGTGCGGCACGTAGTGGCCGAGCACCAGGCGCCCCGGCGCGCCGCCGGCCACGAGCTTCACCTTCTGCCGCAGCCCACCGCCGGGCACCGTGTCGCCGACAGCGACAGCGAGGCCGGCGTCGGCAAAGGCGCGCTCGACCCGCGCTCGCTTGAGCGCCAGCACGAAGCCGTCGTCGACGCCATGCAGCGGGCACGCCGCACAGGGGCCGCGGTGCGCGCAGGTGCGAGGCTCGTGCAGCGGGCCGTCGTCGACGGCTGTCAGGCAGCGCGCCTGCACCAACCCGCGCGCGGGCCACGCGCGCTCGATTCGGGCGTCGACGACGTCGCCGGGCAAGGCGCCGCGGACGGCGACGTCGACAGAGTTGGCGCCCTTCCCCAGCGTGGCGCGGCCGCGACCCTCGTCGTCGACACCATCGACGACGAGCCTTGCCAGCACGTCGCCCACCGCGGGCAGCCGCGCCATCACGGCCCGAGCCCGACCCAGCTGACGCCGTCGTCGCCGTGCTCGCGCTTCCAGATGGGTGCGTCCTGCTTCAGGCCGTCGATGATCGCCGCGCACGCGACGAAGGCCTCTCTGCGGTGCGGGCTCGACGCTGCGACGACGACGGCGACGTCGCCGACGACGAGGGCGCCCGTGCGGTGCTGCACGAAGGCCCGCACGCCGGGGTGGGCCGCGCAGACGCCCTGAACCACCTCGTCGATGACCCGCGCCGCCATGGACGCGTATGCCTCGTACTCGAGGCAGGTGACGGCGACGGTGACACCGTCCTTCTTCGTGTGATCGCGCACCGTGCCAAGCATGACGACGACGGCGCCGGCGCCAGCGTGCTGCACCTGCGCGAGACAGGCGTCAACGGACAGCGGCTGCTCGAGAATCGCACACCACACGTCAGCCGCCGGCCACCGGCGGGATGACGGCCACGACGGCGCCCGCAGCGAGCACCGCGTCGTCACCGGCGAAGCGCTCGTTCACGGCGAGGCGCGACTGGCGCAACACGCGGCCCAGGGCCGGGTGGCGCGCCGCGAGCAGGCCTCGAAGAGCACCCGTCGTGGTCACACCGTCGACGACGACGTCCTCGACGACGACTTCCTCGATGTCGACGCCGACGGCGTCCCGGGCGGCGGCGAAGTAGCGGACGGAGACCGTCACCGGCATCGCCTGTCGCCCGCTCGGCTCAGGCCTCGGCCCGCGGGCCCGCCGTCGACGACAGCTTCAGCGTGAAGCCGCCCTCGAGGGCGTTTTGCAGCACCGTGTCGACGGTCTTGGCGAAGATGAACTCCATCTCGTCGCGGACGTTCTTCGGGATGTCCTGCAGGTCTTTCTCGTTGCGGGCCGGCAGGATCACTCGGCGGATGCCGCCGCGGTGCGCGGCGAGGACCTTCTCCTTGATGCCACCGACGGGCAACACATGGCCGCGCAGCGTGACCTCGCCGGTCATCGCCGTGTCGGCGCGAACGTGGCGCCCCGTCAGCAACGACACGATCGCGGTCGTGATCGTCACACCCGCCGACGGGCCATCCTTCGGGATGGCGCCGGCGGGGAAGTGGATGTGCAGGTCACTCTTCTCGAGGAAGTGCTCCTCGAGCGACTTGGCGACGCCGAGGTCGACGGACTTGCTGCGGATCCACGACATCGCCGCCTGCGCCGACTCCTTCATCACGTCGCCGAGCTGCCCGGTGAGGATCATCGAGCCCTTGCCGCCCATGCGCGTGGCTTCGATGAACAGCAGGTCGCCGCCCGCGGCCGTCCACGCAAGCCCGGTCGACACCCCCGGCAGCGACGTCCGCTCAGCCGTCTCATTGTAGAACTTCTCGGCGCCGAGGATCTTGTTCAGCCGCTCGACGTCGACCACGACCTTCTTGAACTCTCCGTCCTTGCTGTCGTGCTTGGCGACGGCGACGGCGACCGAACGGCATACGCTCGCGACCTCGCGCTCGAGATTGCGGACGCCCGCTTCGCGCGTGTAGCTGGTTGCGAGTTTCAGGATCGTGTCGTCGGGGATCTCGATGTGCGCCGACGTGATCCCGTGCTCCTTCACCTGCTTGGGCACCAGGTGCTGCTTGGCGATGTTGAGCTTCTCCTCAAACGTGTAGCCGGGGACCTCGATGATCTCCATGCGATCGCGCAGCGGCGCCGGGATCGTGTCGAGCTGGTTCGCCGTGGCGATGAACAGGACGCGGCTGAGGTCGAACGGCACATCGAGGTAGTGATCGCTGAAGCTGTTGTTCTGCTCGGGGTCGAGCACCTCCAGCAAGGCCGACGACGGATCACCGCGGAAGTCGTGGCCGAGCTTGTCGATCTCGTCGAGCAGGAACACCGGATTGTGCGTGCCGGCCTTCTTCAGGCCCTGGATGATGCGACCGGGTAACGCGCCGATGTAGGTCCGTCGGTGGCCGCGGATCTCGGCCTCGTCACGCACCCCACCGAGCGCGATGCGGTGGAACTTCCGGCCGAGACTGTCGGCGATGGAGCGCCCGAGCGACGTCTTGCCGACGCCAGGAGGGCCGACGAAGCACAGGATGGGCCCCTTCATGTCGCTCTTCAGCTTGCGGACGGCGAGGTACTCGACGATACGCTTCTTGATCTTCTCGAGCCCGTAGTGGTCTTCGTCGAGCTGACGCTGCGCGTTCTTCAGGTCGAGATTGTCCGTCGACGTCTTCGACCACGGCAGGTCGGCCAGCCATTCGAGATAGGTGCGCGCCACCGTGTACTCGGCCTGGCTCGGCTGCATGTTCTTCATGCGCCGCAGCTCACGGTTGGCCGCCTTCTCGGCATCGTCGGACAGGCCAGCGTTGCGCAGGCGCTTCTCGAGCTCCTCGACGCCGTTCTCGTCGTCCTCCTTGTCGCCGAGTTCCTCCTTGATCGCCTTCAGCTGCTGACGCAGGTAGTACTCGCGCTGCGTCTTGCTCATCTCGCCTTTGACCTGCGAGTTGATCTTGTTGCTGAGCTTCATGACCTCGAACTGCCGGCTGAGCAGCTCGAGCACGCGCTTCAGTCGCACCTTCAGGTGCACCGCCTCGAGGATCTCCTGCTTCTCCTCGATGGTGGCGTCGATGTTGGCCGTGATCAGGTCGGCCAGGTGCCCCGGAGCGTTGATGCTCTCGAGCAGCTGCTTCGCCATGACCGGGATCTCCGGCAGCATGTCGATGACCTCGCGGGCGGTGTTCTTCAGGTTCATCGCCAGCGCTTCGACCTCGACGTCGCCGGTGCCCTCGTCGAGCTTGGGCGTCACGCGCGCGGTGAAGAACGGCTCCTCCTGCGTGATCTCGTCGAGCCGGAAGCGGGCGATGCCCTCGACGACGATATTGAAGCCGTCCTTGCCGGTGCGGGCGAGCTTGATGATCCGCGCCGCCGTGCCGATCTCGAAGAGATCGTCGGGCGTCGGGTCGTCGATCTCGGGCGCGCGCTGCGTGATGATGCCGAGCAGCGAGTTCTCGCGCGTCGCCTCTTCGATGAGGCGTATGGTCTTGGCCCTCCCGATGGTCAGCGGCATGACGGCGCCGGGGAAGAACACGCTGTTGCGAAGCGGCAGGATGGGCAGCTCGCCCGGCAGGTCCTGCGGCTTGAAATCGGGGCGGTCCTTCTTCTTCGACGTCACAGGGACTCCTGCGGCCGCGCTCGCGGGGAGAATCGGCGGCCTCTTCTTCACTATACGCGCGACCGGCGCGCGAACAAGCTTACGACCCGCCGGCGCCGACGCCGGCGCCCGCCGGCTGCTGCAGAAAGCCCTCGGCCGGCTCCTGCATGAGCCGGCTCGACCCGATTCGCGCTCGTCCTCGATGAAACCGAGAGACACCTCGCAGGCTGCTGATGAAAGCCCTCAACTGGCCTTTTTCAGCGGCCTGCTCGATCCAATTGGCTCTCGTCCTCGACGAGCGCGAGAAACATCGAGCAGGGTGCTGCAGAACGCAAAGCGTTCTGCAGCGCGCCGCTAGTCGAGCTCGCCGGCCTTCAGCTTCTCGAAGGCCGCGTTGCCGTTCAGGCTCTTCAGGTCGCTGTCGTTCGCCAGCGTCTGCACGTCGACGTAGCCGTTCAGCAGCGCCAGCCTCAGGTAGTCGAGGGCCTCGGCGGTGCGCCCCTGGATCACATGCACGCAGCCGATGTTGTAATAGACATCGCGGTTGCCCGGGTCGGCCTCGAGGGCTTTCTTGTACTGCTCGAGCGCCTCCTCGTAGCGCTCGCGCAGGTAGAAGCTGACGCCGACGCAGGTGTAGCCCTGCGAGAACCCCGGGTCGATCTTGACCGCCTCCTGGCATTTTTTGCGGGCCTCTTCAGCGTTGCCGCTCTGCAGCAGCGGCTGCGCCTCACGGGCGAGGGTCTCGGCGCGCTGCAGGTCCGTGACCTTCGGCTTCGGCGGCAGCGCAGCCTTGGCAAGCGCGGGCTTCTTCAGCGTGATCGACTGCCCGAGCGGCGTCTTGCAGGTGCCGGCCTCGAAGTGGGCGGTGCCCGACAGCTGCGCGCCCCCCTTGGTGACGAGCAGGATGGTCTCACCCTCGATCAGTCCGGAGCAGCCCGCGCCGGCGAACTTGCAGGTCTTCAGCGTGCCGGCGACGCTGTCGTCGAGACGGGCGCCGCTGAGCACCACGGTGCCCTTCGGCAGGCCGCAGGGGTTCTTCGGGTCGGTGATGGTTCCCGTGACCGT
>VGSZ01000177.1 GCA_016874845.1 Deltaproteobacteria bacterium | reverse complement strand
GGGCCCGTCGTCGTCTGGCCCGTCGTCGTCGGGCCCGTCGTCGTCGGGCTCGTCGTCGTCGGGCTCGTCGTCGTCGGGCTCGTCGTCTTCCCTGCTGGGCGCAGGCGCGTTCGGCTTGTCGTCCAACTTCGGCTCGTCGTCCGCCGCCATCGGCTCCGGCGTGGGGCTCGCCAGCTCGTCGTCCTCGAGCGGCTTCTCATCGTCGTACAGCAGCTCACCTCCGTTCGGCAGCTCGTCCTCGGCGCTCTACGGAGCGTCTTCGCTGTCGCCCTTCAGCGCGTCGGCGGGGGCCGCGGCGGCGACGGGGGCCGCGGCGGCGACGTCGGCCGCCGCGACCACCACGTCCTCCGGCGCAGCCGCCGTGTCGGCGCCTTCGAGCGGTGCGTCGAGCGCGGCCGGCGGGGCGGCGTCGGACAACGACGCCTCACCGGCGGACCGCAAGTACCGCGAGGGCCTGGCGCATGAGGCGGCGCAGCGCCTCGGAGACGCCGAAGCCGCGCTGCGCGACGCCGTGCGGCTCGACCACAACCGCCCCGAGTGCCTGACGGCGCTTGCGCGGGTGCTACTCGCCAACACCGGCTACGAGCGCGCGGGCACGCTGGCCGTCGTGCGCCCGATGCTCGACGTGGCGCTCAAGATCGCTCCCGACGACGCCGAGACGGTGGCGATATACCGAATGGTGGTCGCCGAGATGGGCGCCTGAGAGGCCCTCGAGGGGCTGTCGGAAGATCGGCCTGCCGACTGGCGCCGGCGTGCGGTTTGGGCATACTCGACGACATGCGCATTGTCGTCGTCGCCACCTTCGCCCTGCTGTGCGCGGTCGCCGTCGGATGCGAAGAGTGCACGACCAACCCGCCGCCCGCCGACGCCGGCACCGAGGGCGAGGGCGAGGGCGAGGGCGAGGGCGAGGGCGAGGGTGAAGGCGAGGGCGAGAACGAGCCTGGCGACGCCGGCCCCTCGTGCAACGAGAGCACGCCGGGCTTCGGCGACGCGTGCTCGGCCACCGACGAGCCGCCGCTGTGCGGCACGCTGCAATGCAGTCCGCAGACCGGGGACCTCGCCTGCTTCCAGCCCCCCGGCCAGCCCAACCGCTGCAATGTCTGCGCGACCCTCGACGTCACCGCCGGCGTCCCGGGGCAGCCGTGCGGCGAGTTCGGCTGCGGCACGGCTGCCTGCAACGACGATGGCACCGCGACCCTGTGCATCGGCGACCACCCTCGCAACGAGTGTGGCGGGTGCGCCGATCTCACGCCGGCGGACGCTTCGCCCGGCGACACCTGCTCCGCCTGCCAGACCGGTACACAGGTCTGCACCACCGACGACAACGCGCTCTTGTGCTTCCGCGGTCGCAGCCCCGACAGCCGCTGCGGCGGCTGCGACCGCTGCGTGCTGGCCCACGCGCGCTTGTCCGACGGTGCGTTCGGGGGCTCGTACGTCGGCGACGGGACGCTCGCGATCATCGAGGACATCGGCGGCGCGGTGCGCAACCAGCGCGTGCAGCTGGTCTTCGATCCCCTCGTGGGCGGGCCGGGGCTCGACGGCCTGCCCGACGCCCACGTGTATCTGTCGCGCACCGAGGACCCATTCCGCTCGGCGTCGGTGCAGCTCGACCCGGTGATGGCTGCGGCGAGCACGCGCACCGCCTCGGACCCGGCGCGGGCGTTCTTCATCGATGACTTCATCGATCCCACCGACTACGGCTTCGTCGTGATCGCCGACAGCAGCCCGCTGCTGTTCACGACCATCGCTGTCGGTGCGCTGGTGCTCGGCCCGCCGCCTCCCGAGCCAGCCCCGTAGCGCGACGGCGAGCAATGCGTACCCGGCGTCAGCCGCCGAGGCTGCCAGCCGCGGCGCCAAGGACGACGTCGAGGCCGCCGAGCACCCCGAGCACGACCAGGAGCGCGCCCGCCGCGAGCGCAGGCGCGCGGCGCGCGGCGTGGGCGGCGGCGACGACGACGAAGCCGAACAACACGGCGGCGGCCAGACGCATGCGCCCTCGCCAGACGGCGACGGCGATGTCGCGTTCGGTCTCGCGTCGCGCCACCTGCGCATGCAGCGACGGCGAGACGACCGGCGCCTGACGCACGCGCGGCACATGGCGCGCGAGCAGCGCCCGCGCGATGAGGTCGTCACCGACGCCGGCGTCGCGGGCGACGTGGGCGATGCGGGGCTCGACGCGCGTGAGGTCCGCGGGGCGCGGGCCGCCCACGCGCGTCACCAGCGTGCGCCCCGCCGCCGACGGCAGCGGCGACGTCGCCACCCTCACGACGACAAGTTCGCCCGGTCTGGCATCGGCGGGCAGCGGCAGCGCGTGGTCGCCAGCGCCGCGGGCGTCGGCGATGGCGCGCACGACGCCGCCCACCAGCAGCTCGAGCGCGAGCGGCTGCTCGGCGTCGACGCCGCTCACCTGCACAACCACGTCATCGCCGGGCGCGGGGGCGAGGGAGCGCAGACGCGCCAGGAGCGGCGCGCGATCGACGAGCAGCAGGCGCCCGTCGGGCAGGCGCGCGTTCTCGCCGGCGGCGATGTCGAGGACACGGGCGGCGCGGTCGTCGACGAGCAGCACGCGCGACACGCCGCGCCCGGTGACGAGCCCGGCCTCGGGGTAGACGGCGGCGCCCTGGGCGGGCAGCGCCAGCGTCCGGCTCCAGGGCACGAGGCTCGTGCCGTCGTCGGGCGGCCCCGCCGTGACCGGCAGCGGCGCGATCAAGGACACCGCGACGTCGTCGAGCATCCCCTGAACGGCGAGCGCCGGCCCGCGCGGAATGACCGCGAGCCCGTTGTCGTCGACCGCGACGCCGTCGACGGCGCCGACGAAGGGCAGGCGGCCGCGCGCGCCGACGCCGAGCACCCGCACCGCCAGCGGGCGCCCCGCGGGCACCGCCGGGTCGGCGACGACGACGACGACGGCGTCGGACACCGGCTGCAGCTGCGCGAGGGTGCAGAAAAAGAGGGTGACGACGACGGCGCTGCCGACGCCGGCGACGGTGGCGATCGCCCGCTCGGCGCGTCGGTCGCCGCTGCCGGGGTCGAGGCGGTCGTCGGCGTCGCTCACGGCGCAAACCGCCCGTCGCCGGGGAAGCGCGCGCGCGCCTCGGTACGCGCCGCTTCGTGGGCAGCCCCGAGGGCGGCCGTCCCGGCAGGATCGGCGCCGGGAGCGACGAGGCCAGCGATGCGGCGGCGACGCAGCACCTCGAGCAGCAGGGCGTGGGCGTCGGCGTCGTCGGGCGCGCCGGCGACGGCCGCGCGGGCGGCGGTCTCCGCCCGGTCGAGGGCACCGCCGCGGGCCAGCTCGAAGCGGGCCCGGGCGGCGGCGAGGCGCGGTCGCCAGCTCGGCTCAGCGACGACGAGCGCCTCGGCCCGGGCAAGCGCCCCGCGGGCCGAGGCGACGTCACCGGCGGCCTCGTGGGCCAGCGCCCGCGCCAGCCAGGCCTTCGTCGAGTCGGGCGCGAGGGACGTGGCGTGGATCGCGGCGGTCTCAGCGTCGGTCGCAACGAAGCGCAGCCGCGCCACGAGCTCGTCGAGCAGCGCGCGCGCCCGCGGGGTCGCGTCGACGCGGGCGGCGGCGACGACGGTGCACTCGATCTCGCCGCGGACGAACACGCGACCGTCAGCGACAAACGGGCCATCGCTGGCGACGAAGCGCACGTGGACCCGGCGCGCCGGCACCGCGCGCGCGCCGCCGACGACGTCGTCGGCAGTGTCTTCGACGACGAGGTCGGCGATGTGGCCGGCGCGGGCGAGGCCGGCGAGCTCGCCCTGCAGGAAGCGTTCGGTGGCCGCGTCCAGCGTGGGCGAGCTCTCGACGCGGGCGCACGCGAGCGACGCCAGCGCGTCGACGCCGTTGCCGAAGGCGAGGAAGCCGAACGGGTCGGAGCCGCGGGTCCAGGTGTTCGGGTGCTCGACGACGACGCCGAACGCCGAGAACGAAGCCGGCTGCCAGCGCAGCAGCGCGTGCGGCAGCAGCGGACCGCTGGCCACGACGACGACCACGAGCACGACAGCGGCGATCCACGGCCGGGCAAGGGCGGCCGCCCCCTCGCGCACTGCCGTCAGCCGCAGGAGCCGGGGCTCGAGCAGCGCGCCGAACAGCGCGCCGCAGACGATGCCGCCAGCGTGTCCCCAGTGGTCGATGGTGGCGCTCAAAAGCCCGATCCAGAAGGTCAGCGCCGTATAGCTGACGAGAACGACGCCGAAGTAGACGCGGTACCGCACCGGCAGCACGTCGGCGAAGCGCCGGCCGAAGACCACCGCGCAGCCGAGACAGCCGAAGATCATGCCCGACGCGCCGACGGTGACCGGCGGGCTGCCGAGGGTCGACGCCACCATGCACGACAACGAGCTCGCGACGAGCAGCAGGACGTAGTCGCCGCGCCGGTAGACGCCCTCGAGCACCGCGCCCACCGACAGCAGCGCGAACAGGTTGAAGCCCAGGTGCACGCCGTCCTTGTGCAACAGGCCGGCGGTGAGGAGCCGCCAGGCCTCGCCCTCATCGACGATCCGCGCCCGCGCCTTGGCCCCGAGCAGCAGCAGCGCCTCGCGGGTCACGACGCCGTCGCCGCGTTCCCGCGCCAGCCACCACAGGGCGACGCAGACGACAGCGACGATGACGGTGACGACCGGCAGGCGCCCGACGTGGAAGTGCCGCCGGAAGAGCAGTCGCCGCGGGTCGAACGCCGACGAAAAGAGCGGCAGCAGCCGCGCCTCGAAGAAGCCGTCGCCGGTCAGGGCCGGGATCGACACGAGGGCGTGGGGCGAGATCTCGCCGCGGCGGGCGCGGCGGTCGAATTCGTCCATCGTCAATACGACGTCGTCGTCGCCGTCCCGCACACGGATCACCGGACGACTTTAGCAGGCGGCCGGGCCGGCCCGGCTTCCCGTATGCTGGTGTCGTGTCGCGGCGTGGCCCCCCCCGCACGAACCTCCCCGTCGAGCGCGGCGCCTTCGTCGGGCGCGAGCGCGCCCTCGCGGCAGTGGCCCGCGCACTGCAATCGACCAGCCCCGCCGTCGTCGTGCTCGTCGGTCCCGCGGGGCACGGCAAGACTCGCCTGGCGCTGCGCGCCGCCGCCCGCGAGCTGCCCCGCTTCGGCCACGACGGCGGCGTCTGGCTCGTCGAGGCCGCCGCCGCCGACGACGGCGCTGGCGTCGTCCGGCTGATCGGCCTGACGCTCGGCCTGCTGCCCGACGCCGCCGCCACCGCCGCGCACGAGCGGGCGCGCGTCGCGGCGGCGCTCGGTGAGCACGGGGCGGCCCTCGTCATCGTCGACGGCCTCGACGACATCGGCGACGGCCTCGCCGCGCTCGTGGCGCTCGCGGTCGCGTGCCCTTCGGCGCGGTTCCTCGTGACGCGGCGGGCGCCCTGCCTGCCCGCCGACGAACACGTCAGCTTCACCGTCCCGCCGCTCGCAACCGCCCGGCGCGAGGGCGCCACCGCCGACGAGCTGTCGGAGGCGGCCGCCCTGCTCGTCGAGCGCATCGGCGAGGCGCGCGGCGCTCACTCCCGGCCGCTCGGCCAGGGCGAGTTTGACGCGGTCCAGCGCATTGCCCGCCTGCTCGACGGCGTGCCGCAGGCGCTCGAGCTCGCCGCCGCCCGCTGCCGCGTGTTGGCGCCGTCGGAGCTGCTCGAGCGGCTGCCGCGCAACGTCGCGTCGCTGGCGCCGGCGCGCGCCCCCAGCGCGCTGGCCGGCGTCGTCGCGTGGTCGCTCGACCTGCTGCAGCCGTGGGAGCGGGCGCTCCTCGCGCAGTGCGCGATCTTCCACGGCGGCTTCACCCTCGAGGCCGCGCGCGCGGTCTGCGACCTGTCGTCGCTGCCCCAGGCCCCCGCCGTCGACGAGGTGGTGGCGAGCCTCGTCGACAAGGCCCTGCTCAAGGTCATGCGGCGCCCCGACGACGACACGCCCCGCTACGACCACCCCGCCGCGGTGCGCGACCTGATCGTGCTCGTCCGCCCCGGCACCCGCGCGCCGGCCGCGCGGCCGGCGTCGACACTCGAGGGGCTACCCGGTGGGCTCTCGGTCAAGGGGCACGATGACGAGCTGACCGTGCCGCGACTCGAGCTGCTCGTCCCGCGCGAGGCGCTGGCGCGTCGACACGCCGCGTGGGTGACGTCGCGGTGCGGCGCGCTGAAAGAGAACGCCGACAGCCACGGTGGGCTGGTGGCGCGGCGCGAGCTGCACGCCGAGGTCGACAACCTGCTCGCGGTCGTGCGCCGCGTACTGTCCGACGGCGACCCCGGCCTCTTCGGGCTGGCGCACGCCCTGCTGGCGCTCAGCGCCCTCGAGCCGGTGCTCGCGACCCGCGGACCGCACCAGCTGTTCGCCCGTCTGCTCGATCGCGCCGTCGACCCGGCGCTGGCCGCCGGCGTCGACCCGGGGCTCGTCGCCCAGACCCTGGAGCTGCGCGCCCGACTGCGTCGCGCCACCGGACGGCTGGCCGACGCCCGGCAGGATCTGGAGAGCGCGCTGTCGCTGGCTCGGCGCGCGAAGGACCGCGTGCTCGAGGCGCGCGCCCTCGCCAACCTCGGCACCCTGGCCGTCGACGTCGGCGACCTCGACGACGCCCGACGCAGCTACGACCTCGCGCTCGACCTGCTGCGCCGAGCCGGCGAGCGCCGCATCGAGGGCCGCTGCATCGGCTTCTACGGCCTGCTGCACGAAGAGGCCGACGACCTCGAGGCGGCGGCCCGCGACTACGAAGCGGCCATCGCGATCCACGCGTCGTGCGGAGACCGGCGCTATGAGGCCATCCACCAGATGCAGCTGGCGCGCGTTCGTCTGGCGCGGGGCGACGTCCCCGGCGCGCGCGACCTGCTGCGCCGCGCGCTGACGATGCACCGTGAGCTGCAGAACCGCCGTCAGGAGGTCCACGGCCTGCTGCTGCTCGGCGACATCGGCATCGCCGCCGGCCTCATCGACGACGCCGTCGGCTCGTGGGCGAGCGCCGCGCCGCTGGCGCGCGAGATCGGTGACGCGTCGCTGCGCTGCCTGGTGCACGGGCGGCTCGCCGCCGCCGCCCGTGCGCAGCGCCGCGATCCGTCCGCTGACGACGCGATCGTCGGCGCCGAGCGACAGCGTCTGGACGACCCGCAGGCCCTCGGCGCCGGCGCGGTGCTGCGAGACGAGCCGGCGCCGATGAACGGCGTCCACGTCCGTGGCGCGCAGCGGGTCGCGCGTGCGCTCGCGAGGATCCATTCCCGCCCGTGAGAGCGGCCAGACGATCGGCGGGCCGGGCGTCGAGCGACCGCTCCTGACGTCGGGTCGCGAGGGCGTCCCCGCGGTACGCCGGCGGAGGAAAACCGGGCGTTCGACGATGCGCGCGGTAGAATCGGGTCATGAGCTTGATCGAACGCTTCGGCAGGACGGCGGCCGCGGGCACCGTGCTCTTTCGGGAAGGCGAGCCGGGCAAGGAGATGTTCGTCATCCAGAGCGGTCGCATCCGGCTGACGCGCGTGCTGCGGGGGCAGGAGACCGTGATCGCCGAGCTGCCGGCGGGCGAGTTCTTCGGCGAGATGAGCATCATCAACGACAAGCCGCGCACGGCCAGCGCCGTCGTGCTCGAGGACGCCCAGCTGCTGGTCCTCGACCCGCGCACGTTCGAGGCGATGATCAAGGCCAACACCGAGATCGCGGTGCGGATGGTCAAGAAGCTCGCGGCGCGCCTCGACGCCGCCAACGCCCAGATCGAGAACCTGCTGCTCGGCGACGCCAACAGCCGGATCGCGCACGCGCTGCTGCAGCGCACCCACGGCGCCCCGCAGGCCGACGACGGCGGCGTGACCGTGGTCATCACCGCCGCCCAACTCGCCGAGCGCACCAACGTCGACCCGCAGAAGACCGACGAGGTGCTCGCGCGCCTCGAGCGGTCGCGCCTCATCCTGTCGAGCGCCAACGGGTTCGTCGTCCCCGACGTGCAGAAGCTCGCCGAATTCCTCGAGTTCCTCGAGGTGCGGCACCGCTTCGGCGACGTCGGCTGACGCTGCGGAGCGCCGTTCGCGCGCTGCCGCCAGATCACCCCGGCAGCACCCCGTCCGGTCCAGCGAACCGCCAGCGCAACGAGGCGAAGCCGACGACGACGTAGGCGTCATCGACGTCGATCCCTTCGGCGACGAGCAAGGCGCGCTGCGTGTCCTTGCCGACGAAGGCGCCCCGGATCGACAGAAAGCCGCGGGCGTTGACGACCCGGTACCACGGCACGCTGGCGCGCGCGACGACGTCGGCGCCAGGCAGCGCCCCGAGCGCGCCGCCGACCTGCCGCGCGCGGCCGGGGTGGCCGAGGAGCGCCGCGATGTCGCCGTAGGTCGTTACACGGCCCCGCGGCACGCGCCGCGCCGCGCGCCACACCGCCTGCTGCCAAGGCGACGCCACGGCGGACGTCAGTAGCGCGGGACCGTCGGGTCGACCTCGACGCTCCACGCGTCAGTGCCGCCAACGACGTTGTTCACGTGGGTGAAGCCCCTCTGCAGCCAATGATCCGCGGCGGCCTGTGAACGACCGCCATGGTGGCAGACGAAGGTCAGCGGCGTGTCGCGCGGCAGCTGCTCGAGCATCGCCCGCACGGCGTCGTCGACGAGGCGGGCGCCGGGGATGTGGGCGGTGGCGAACTCGGTGGGGGTGCGCACGTCGAGCAGCAGCTGCACGTGGCCGCTGGCGTGGGCCATCTCGAGGCGCGCCGCGAGCTCCTTGACCGACACCGGCTTCACCGTCGGCGGCGCCTGCGGGTTGTCGATGCGGAACCCCGCTGGCGGACCCGCGACGTAGTCGATGACGAGGCCCTGGGCGCGCCCGGCGCTGGCGGCGTCGAGGCGGATATCGATGCCGGCGCTGACGGTGCCGACGTCGCCGGCGAGCCCGGGCCCGAACGAGAGCCCGTGCTGGAAGCGCGCGTTGACGGTCACGCGCAGGAAGCGGTGGCTGGCCTCTTCGCCCTTGCGCGCCTCGTTCAGCGCCGCCGCCGCGGCGGGCGTGATCGTGACCGACGGCGCGGCCGTCGACGGAGCGGGTCCCTCGACGCCGAGCAGGCGGGCGAGCTCGCCCGAGGCGTGCATCTCCTTGGCGATGTCGGCGCCGCCCACGAACTCGCCGGCGACGTACAGCTGCGGGATGGTGGGCCATTCGGAGTAGGCCTTGATGCCCTCGCGCAGCGCGAGGTCGGCGAGCACGTCGAACGTCGCGTAGGACGGGATGTAGCCGTCCAGCAGGGCGACGACGGCGGCGGAGAAGCCGCAGCGGGGCTGGGCGCGGCTGCCTTTCATGAAGAGCACGACGCGGTCGCTGCGAACCAGGTCGTCGATGCGCTGGCGGAGGCTTGGGTCGAGGTCGGCCATGGGGACGCTCCAAAACTTTGTTTCCGACGCTTTTATCGATCAAACTGTTATCTGCCATGGCAGTGTTGCCGACTCTCGACTCCCACAATGTTGTCCGCTTCGGGACGCGGGAAGACGCGGCCGACGGTTGGGCGAGCGGACCGGGGCGCGGCACGCTCTGGGTGCGGCCCCTGCGGCCGCTGACGACGACCACACAGCTCACGGTGAGCATCCAGATCCCGGGCGTCGACCCCATCGTGGTGCGCACCGAGGTCACGGACGTCGACTTCACCAAGGCAACGCTGCGCGTGCTGAGCGGCGACATCATCCGGCCGGCCGGCCTCGACGCGCCCACCGCGGCAGCGGCGGGGGCCGCCCTGTCGAGCGGCAAGTCCCGCAATCCGTTCGTCGCTCCGCCCCTGCCCGCGCCGCGGCCGCCGCCGACGGCCCCCGCGATCCCACGTGTCCCGACCGCGCCGTCGATGCCCGCGATCGGCGGAGCACAGCGGGCCATGGCGCCGCCGCCGTCGGCGTCACCGCCCGCTGCCCCGCCCGCTGCCCCGCCCGCTGCCCCGCCCGCTGCCCCGCCCGCTGCCCCGCCCGCTGCCCCGCCCGCTGCCCCGCCCGCTGCCCCGCCCGCTGCCCCGCCCGCTGCTTCGCCTGCTGCGCCCGCCTTCACGGCGCCCCGGGCCAAGCCGACATCGTCCAGGCGCGGCGCTGCTGCTCCGCCGCCGCCGCCGATGCCGCCGCCAGCGCCCCCGACGACGCCTGGCGGGCCCCCGGCGCGCATGCCGCCGCCGATCGTGCCGAAGGTCGACCCTGGGGTCGCCCCCTGGGCGGTGCTCGGCGGCAGGTCGACGCCGCACCCTCGCGATGTAGCCGCGGTCCTGACTGGTGAGCCGGGGGCGGCCGTGCGCACTGCTGCTGCGGCGCCGGGTGCTTCGTTTCTGACCGGTGCCGCGGCGAAGACCGAGCCGGCGGCGGGGGCGGCGGCGCGCGCCGAGCCCGACGAGGCCCCCCGCCCCGACGTCGCTGCGAAGGTCGTCGCGGCGCTCGAGGCGACCACCGCCCCCTCTGCGCCCGTGTTCCTCGCCGCAGCGACGAAGTCCGCGCCCACCCCGTCCCACAACCCGTTCCGCAAGCCCGCGGCGCCGTCGACGTCGAGCAGTGTACCGGCCCAGGCGGGCGACGCGCCCGTCGGCGCACCGGGCGCGAGCCAGCCGCCCTCGCCTCTTCCGCCCCGCGATGCAGTCCACACCCCGAACGGCCCTGCACAGCGCGACCCCGAGCTCCCCCCGCCGCACAATCCCTTCGCCGCGGTGGCAGCCGCGACGCCCGCTCCCACCCCGCGGCCGGCGTCGTCGCGTCGCCTGTTCGCGTCGGTGCCCTCGGAGCCCTGGACCGGCGCCCCGACGACGACCAACCCGTTCGCCACCGCCGCAGCCGCGTCGGCCCTCGCGCCATCGGTGCGGCCGCCCTCGTCACGGCGCCTCATCGCCGCGATCCCCGCCGAGCCGTGGACCGCCGGCAACGCGCGCGAGTTCGCTCAGGCGCCGCCCACGCCGCCGATCCCCACGCCGACGCTGCCGCCCCTGCCGCCCCTGCCTGTCGCCTCGGAAGCTGCGGCGCCGGCGTCCGCACCGACACCCAGTGGGCCGGCGGCCGCTGGCCCGACGCCGACGCCACCGATGCCCTTCGCCGGGGTCGGCGCTGCGGCACCCCCTGAGCCTGCTCCGCTGAGCCCTGCTCCGCTGAGCCCTGCTCCGCCGAGCCCTGCTCCGCCGAGCCCTGCTCCGCCGAGCCCTGCTCCGCCGAGCCCTGCTCCGCCGAGCCCTGCTCCGCCGAGCCCTGC
>VGSZ01000176.1 GCA_016874845.1 Deltaproteobacteria bacterium | reverse complement strand
TGCTATCGTTGCGTCTTCTACGAACTCGCCATTCACCACAAAACGCGCGAAGGAGAGTTGCCCCTGTTCTCCTGGCCGGGGGTCGGCTGGGGCGCCGTGAGCGCGCCGACGAACTTCGCCAACCACATGTTCTTGGTGCACCTCAAAGGTGCTGCATTCTCGAGCATCCAATATCGCGCGATCGGCGCAAAAATTGGCCGCAACGTCAGCATCAATCCAGTCAACCTGTACGAGCGGAACCCGCTCACCATCGAAGACGGCGTCGTGCTCGGCGGCGACTGCGTCGTCATGGGGCACGCGCTCGAAGGGGGGCGGATGCGCATGCGGCGCGTGCACCTGACGCGCGGCGCGATGGTTTGCGGCGACGCCGAGGTGATGCCCGGCTGCGTCCTCGGCGAACGCGCGGTGGGAGGCGCGCCGTCGCTGCTGACGAAGAGCACCCACGTGCCCGATGGCCAGCTGTGGGGCGGCGTGCCGGCGCGCTTCCGGCGCGACCGGGGAACCCGCGACGCCGACGGCGGGGCCGGCGAGCAGCCCGCCAGCGAACTGGTCAACGCCCCGGCGCCGGGTCCGTCGGGTCCGTCGGGTCCGTCGGGTCCGTCGGGTCCGTCGGGTCCGTCGGGTCCGTCGGGTCCGTCGTGATCGACGCGGTCGCCGACCGCGATGTGATCGACGCGACCGCGGTGGCCGACGACGCGACGCCCGGCCACCGCTCGTAGAGCGAGCGTCCGGCGGCGCGCACGATCCACGACGCCGTGAACGTCGCGAGCAGCGCTGGCGCGAGGACGCCGACGCCACACAGCTCGACGACCATCAACGACAGCGCCCACGGCGTCCCGGCGGCGCCGCCGAACACCGCCGCCATCGCCGTGACGGCGGCGACGTCGACGGGCACCTGCAGCGGCGCCGCCAGGCTCGCCCCGAGGCCCGCGCCGATCACGAACAGCGGCGTCACCTCGCCGCCGATCAGGCCCCCACCCACCGTCACCGCGGTCAGCACGAGCTTCCACACGCACAGCGCCGCGTCGGGCTCGCCGGACAAGGCCGCCGACAGCGCCGGCAACGACAGCCCCAGCACGTCGTCGCGACCCGCGCAGCGCCACAGCACCACGATGACCAGCCCCACCGCCGCGCCACGGACCGCCGGCGACAGCCGCGTCGACGCGGCCCGCACCCACGCCGTCAGCACGAGGAAGACGACGGCGACGACGCCAGCCAGCGCCCCCAGCGCGACGCTGGCTGCGAGCAGGCGACCCGACGCCGCGTCAACGACGACGACCGGCCACGCGCCGTGGGCGCCGCCCAGGGCGTGCAGCGCGGCGCCACCGACGGCGTCGCCCACGAACGCCGCCACCACCGCAGGCAGCGCCCGGGCCACGTCGACGCGGCCGAGGACGACCACCTCGAGCGCGAACACCGCGCCGGCGACGGGCGTGCCGAACACCGAGCCGAAGCCCCCCGCCAACCCGGCGAGCAGCAGACGTCGTCGGCGCTCGTCGTCACGCCCCCGCCCCGCCCCGCCGACGGCGGCGACGGCGTCGGCGACGGCCCCGCCCATCTGCAGCGCCGTGCCCTCGCGCCCGGCGCTGCCCCCGAACAGGTGCGTCCAACACGTGCCGACGAGCGCAAACAGCCAGAGCCGGCGCGGCACGGGCTCGCCCTGCCCCGTCGCCGCTCGCCACAGCACCAGCGCCGTACCCCGCGACGCCGCCCCAGCCCAGCGGCCGACGACGACGAGCAGCGCCGCAGCGGCCGCCGGCAGCGCCCACGGCAGCCAAGGCTGCGCGAGCCGCGCCGCGGTCACGACGTCGAGCCCACGCAGGAACACCGCCGACGACACGCCGCACAGCGCACCGACGACGGCGGCGCCGACGACGTCGACCGGCGCGTCCCGCGCGACGGCGACGGCGGCGACCGGCGCGCAGGGTGACGGGTCCGGAGGGGGCACGACGGGAGCTTCGTCGACGGCGTCCACGAAGGCACGAGATCCAACGGCGGCCTGTGCCGAGCCCGCCGACAATCGATCGCCGAATCGATTGCCGGCTCCGTGCAGGCCGGATCGGCGTCGGTCATCGTTCTTTTTGCCGTCGACGATCGGGTGCTTTATGGAGTCGCTGGGCGCCGCCTTCCGCCGGCGGGCGCCACCGGTCGCCAGACGGCGTCCTTGGTCGCGCACCCCGGCGCAGGCAGAAAGAGACGACCCGTGACCCTGCCAACGGAGCCCGAGCCCCCCGCCGCGCCGCCGACGCCGCCCCCACCGGCGACGACCGTCGCCGTGGGCGACAGCGCACGCCCCGGCGGCGGCGACGGCATCCTGAGCGCCGAGGGCAGCGCGCCGCCGCTGCGGCTGATGGTCCTCGACCAGCGGTTTCTCGCGCCGTTCGCGGCGCTGTCGGTGCTGCTCGGCGTGCTCTGGCTGGTGCGCGGCGTGCTCGTCCCGCTGCTGTTCGTCGCCGTGCTGACGTTCCTCGGCGCGCCGCTCGTCGCCCGCATCGAGCGCCGCGGCTGGCCCCGGTCGCTGGGGGCCGGCTTGTTCCTGCTCGGCGGCACGCTGCTGCTGCTCGGGCTCAGCGCGCTCGTCGTTCCCCCGCTGTTGCGTGATGTCGCCCTCGTCCTCGAGCGCGCCCCCGAGGCGCTGCGCGGCGCCGTCGCTGCCCTCGAGCGGCTCCTCGGCGTGACGCTGCCGCGCACGCTGTCGGACCTGACCGGCTCGGCGTCGCGCGACCTGCTGCAGCGGCTTTCGCCGATGGCCGAGAAGGGCGGTGCCCTGGTCGGCGAAGGCGCGCTGGGGTTGGCGCGGGGCGCGGCGTCGGCGGCGGGGATGCTCGCGCAGGCGCTGCTCGTCCCGGTGATCACGTTCTTCGTCCTGACCGAGCTGCCGGGGGTCAAGCGCGTCATCGTCGACGTGAGCCCGCCGCGGGCGCGCGCGTGGGGGGCCCGCTACGCGCCCCTCGTCGAAGAGTCGTTGTCGGCGCTGGTGCGCGGGCAGCTGACGGTGGCGGCGCTGATGGCCGTGCTCTACGCCATCGGACTGCTGGTCTCGGGCGTACCGGCGGCGCTCGCCATCGCGGTGCTCGCCGGCGCGGCGTACCTGATCCCGTTTGCGTCGGCGTCAGTGGCCTTCGTGCTGTCGGCGGCGTTCGCGCTGCTGGAGCGCGGGCTCGGCGGCGGACCAGCCATCCTCGGCGCGCTGATCACCTGTGTCGTCGTGCAGTTCGTCGAAGGCTATCTGCTCACGCCGCGCATCGTGGGCGAGAAGGCAGGCCTGTCGCCGCTGGCGACGCTGCTCGCGGTGCTCTTCGGCGGCACCGCCGCCGGCTTCCTCGGCGTGCTGTTCGCGCTGCCCGTCGGCGCCGTGCTCGCGGTCATCCTGCGCGAGGAGGTGCAGCGGCACCGCACGTCGGGCCCCGTCCCCACCGCCGACACCGCGTCCACGGCGACGGCGTCGTCTTTGTTCTTTTCGTCCGCTGCCCCGTCCGCCGCGGAGCCCGACGCATGACCCGCCCCCTGACCGCCGTCATCGTCGTCGTACTGTGTGCCACGGGCGTGGTCGCCGCGCCCGCCGCCTTCGCCGCCGGCAAGCCGGCGCCAGCGGCGACGAAGACCACGGCGGGCAAGGCCGCGGCGAAGGCGCCTACGAAGGCCGGCGCCGACCCGTCGGAGGCGACCTACCTCGCGCTGCAAAAGGAGCTCGAAAAGCTCCGTGGCGACGCCGAGCGGCGGCGGTTCCGCCACCACTACGAGAACCTGCTGACGAAGCTCGAGGCGGCGCTGAAGAAGCACCGCGCCCACGGCCGCGGCGACGACTGCGCTTTCTTGATCGGGCAGCTGCGCAGCGACCTTTATGCCGTGAGCAAGCTGTCGGTGGACCGCGACGCTGCCGTCGACGCCTACGCCGAGGTCCCCAGACGCTACCCATCCTCGCCGCTGCGCGACGACGCCTTCATCGCGGCGGCGCGCCTGACCACCGACGCCGCGCGCGGACGCGCCTTCGTCGACGGCGTGCTGGCGATGAAGGGCTCCGAGTTCCG
This sequence comes from Deltaproteobacteria bacterium, assembly GCA_016874845.1. Taxonomy (GTDB): domain Bacteria; phylum Myxococcota; class UBA727; order UBA727; family VGSZ01; genus VGSZ01. The sequence continues at coordinate 7,133 of VGSZ01000176.1, read as the reverse complement.
CGACGAGGCGCAGGCCCTGAAGGCCACGCGCTTCGGCGATGCGGCGGTGGCCGAGGCGAAGAAGCAGGCGCTGGCGCGCAAGCATGCCCACGGTGGGGCCCCGCGCCGGTTCGCCGCCGCCGACGCCACGGCGAGCCGGCCCGACGACGAACGGCGCGACGAGGAGATCGTCGTCCCCGCCACCGGGGACGCGCCGCCGGCGATGCCGCCGTCCACGGTCACCACGAACGGCAGCACGACGGTCAGCACGGCGGTCGCGACGGCAGCGACCGCGACGGGCCCCGCCTCCACGGCGACGACCACGCCGACCATGGCCAGCGCGTTCGCGCGGCTGCAGGGGCTGCCCGCGGCCCCGGCGACGACGACGGGAACGGCGACGGTGTCCGCGGCGCCGTCCGCGCAGACCTCGGCCCCGGCCCCCACGCCGACCGCCGCCGCGGCGGCGACGCCCGAGGCGACACCGACGGCGCCGACGATGCAGCTCGACCAGGGCGACGGTGCGCGAGTGACCATGCGGCCGGTGGCGGTGCTGCCCGATCGGCCGCCGCCAGGCACGCCGTCGCGCAAGGTGATGGTGGTGCGCCACGAGAAGACCGCCTCCGAGTCGTCGGTGCGGCTTCGCATCTCGGGCGAGGTGGGCGTGCTGCGCGGCGAGGCGCCGGCGACCGCCCACGTCGGCCGCCGCATCTTCTACGACGTCGCGCCCGCGCGGCTCGGGCAGCGCAACGTCGCGCCGCTCGAGGTCCACGACGGGTCCATCGCGCGGGTGCGCGCCGGGCAGTACGACGTCGACGTCGTCCGCTTCGTCGTTGAGCTCGAGGGCCGCGCCGAGCCGGCGCTGTCGGTGACGCGCAAGCCCTTCGAGCTCGTGCTGTCGAGCCCGCTGTCGGTGCGCGCCGACGTCGTCGCCGGCGCCGCGCCGGCGACGGCGTCGGCGCCGCCCCCCAGCGCCGACGAGGTGAAGGAGCGCATCGGCGCCAGCATCGGCGTGCCCGGCGCACCGGGCGGCGTGTCGATCAGCCAGCAGCTCGGCCTGAAGGTGCACCGCGTCGTCATCGACGCCGGCCATGGCGGCCACGACACCGGCGCCCTCGGGCCCACCGGCGTGCGCGAGAAGGACGTCACGCTGCAGATCGCGCAGCGAATCCGCGACAAGCTAAACACCGAGCTGCCCGAGGTCGAGGTGATCATGACCCGCGACGACGACCGCACCCTCGCGCTGCAGGACCGCACCAACGTGTCCAACGCCGCCGCCGCCGATCTCTTCATCTCGGTGCACTGCAACGCGAGCCCGTCACGGCGCGTGCGCGGCGTCGAGACTTATTACCTGAACATCACCCACGACAAGTACGAGATGAAGCTCGCCGCGCGCGAGAACGCCGAGCTCGGCGAGGGCAGCATCTCCGACCTCGACTTCATCCTCGCCGACCTCGCGATGAAGTCGAACGTCGACGACAGCGTGCGCCTCGGCCGCGCGGTGCAGAAGGCGATCGTCACCAAGCTGCACAAGACGTGGCCTGACGTGCCCGACCTCGGTCTGAAGCACGCGCTCTTCTACGTGCTGATGGGCAACCGCATGCCGTCGATCCTCGTCGAGACGTCCTTCCTGTCGAACAAACAGGAGGAGAAGCGCCTGGCGTCGGCGGAGTATCAGGACCAGATCGCCGAAGGCGTCGTCGACGGCGTGCGCGTCTTCGTCCAGGAGCGGCAGGCGTTCTTCGCCGCCCCGTGACGCGGCCCCCGACAACGACGAGAGATGGCGAGCGATGACGATGACCGCGCCCCACGGCGACAAGGCGACGACTGGTGTGATTGCGGGCTCCTCCGCCGTCGTCGGCGCGCAGCGCGAACGGTACCGCCGTCTGCACCGCACGCTCGGCGGCGTCATCCGCGCGTGGGTGCGCCTGGACGTAAGCGGCACCGAGCACATCCCCGCTGCCGGCGGCGCCATCCTGTGCCCGCGCCACGAGAACCTGTCCGACCCGTTCGTGCTCGGCGCCGCGGTTCCCCCCGAGCGCGCCGTCCACTTCCTCGCCTGGGACGGCGTGCTCGAGATGCCCCTCGTCGGCCGCTGGATCAAGAGCCTCGGCGTCGTCCACACCATCAAGGCGCAGTTCGGCAAGAGTCAGGACGCCGATCACGTAAGGCGTACGATGGAGACGCTGGCGGCGATCGTCGGCGATGGCCACCTCGTCACGGTGTTCCCCGAGGGCAACATCAACCACTGGTTCGGCCGCGGCGGGCTGAAGCCGTTTCGCACCGGCGCGGTGCGGCTCGCCGCGCGCGCCGGCGTGCCGCTGGTTCCCATCGGCACCACCGGCACGCGGTGGGTCGTGCCGAGCCTGTTCAACTTCCACGATCTCGGCGGCCCCGACTTCGCGCCGTGGATCCCCGTCGCGCTGCCGTGGAAGGTGCGCGTGCGCTTCGGTCCGCCCCTCGTCGTCGACCCCGCTGCCGCCGACAGCAAGGCCGTCGCCGAGCACGAGACCGCACGCCTGCGGGTCGCCGTGCAGCGCCTCGTCGGCGAGCTCACGGGCAACGCCCCCACCACGCTGCCGCCCGCCGCGCCGCCGCAGGCGGCGCGCCCCCCAGGTCCGTCGCCGCGCTGAGCCGGGGCCTGCCCCGGCCTGAGCATCGTGGTGGTCGTCGCTCGTCTCCGCCACGCGAGCGTCAGCGCCGTGTGAGGGCCGCAGCGTAGAAGCCGTCGCCGCCCCCCACGGTGGGCAGCAGCACCAACTCGTTCTCGGGCGCCGCCAGCGCGAAGCGCGGGTCGTCAGCGAGGAAGGCGCCGACGACGCCGCGGTTCTCCTCGGGCAGCACCGAGCACGTCGCGTACACGAGGCGTCCGCCCGGCTTCACGAGCGCCGCGTACCGCCGGATGAGCATCGCCTGCGTCTGCACGAGGCGCACGACGTCGTCGGGTTGCAGCGTCCAGGCCGTGTCGGGGTTTCGGCGCAGCACGCCAGTGCCCGAGCACGGCGCGTCGACCAACACCACGTCGCTGGCGTCGTGCAGGCGCTTGTGCGCGCGCGGCTCCTCATCAAGGTCGTGCACCCGCACGTTGTCGACGCCGGCTCTGGTGCAGCGCGCGCGCAGCGCCTTCAGCCGCCCGCCGTGCACGTCGAACGCCAGCAGCGTGCCCTTGCTCTGCATCGCCGCCGCCAGGGCCAACGTCTTGCCGCCGGCGCCAGCGCAGCCGTCGACGACGCGCTGCCCCGGCTGCGCCCTCGCCAGCGCCGCCACGCGCTGGCTGCCCTCGTCCTGCACCTCGAACCAGCCGCCGGAGAACGCGACGGTCCGAAAGACGTTCTTGCGCCGCGTGACGACGAGGCCGCAGGGGGAGTCGACGCACGGCACGGTGTCGATGCCCTCTTCGGCGAGCGCTTGCGCGCACGCCTCGCGCGTCGCCTTCAGCGTGTTCACACGCAGCGTCTGCGGGGGCGCTGTCGTAGACGACAGCGCCAGCGCCTCGCCGCCGACGGCGACCAGCCGCTCGCACAGCCATGGCGACAGCGACGCGCGCACGTCGAGGGGCGCCGCGGCGACGACGCGCGTCACCGTCGCCGCCAGCGCGCCCGCCGCCCGGCGATCGATCGGCAGGGACGTCGCGGCCACACCGTCGAGCACCAGCGCGATGCAGGCCAGCATCTCCTTCGTCGGGCGGCCGCTGCCGGCGACGGCGGTCCACGCCGGCTCGTCGAGCAGAGCGTCGCTCACGGCCTGCAGGAGGCGCCGCCGACGCCACATGCCCTGGGCGAGGTCGACGACGACGCCGCGGTCATCGTCGGGGGCGCCCTTCAGCTCTTCGCGCAGGAAGCGGGCGACGACGCTGTCGAGCGGACCTTCACGGCGCTCGTGGGCGCGCACGCCGGCGACATAGAGCCGCGCGGCGGCGGCGATGGGCTCGGCCGTCGCTCGGCGGGTCATCGGGGTTGCAGCGCGATCTCGTCGGGCACACACATCGACACGCCGACGGTCGGGGCGCCGATGGCGTTGCCGTCGACAACGTCGCAGTGGGTGTCGGGGATGACGTTGCAGGCGGTGTCGTTGCCCACCTGGCACTGCGAGAAGCAGACGCCGTTGCTGAGGTCGAGCTGCCCCTGGCTGTTGCGCATCGGGATCATCCCGCCGGCGAGGGGATCGAACTGGAAGCCGAAATTCAGTCCCGGCTGGCACACTGCCCCTGGCCCGCAGCCAATGGACTCGTTGCCCTCGAGGCGGCAGCGGGCGACGCAGAAGCCCTTGCCGCCGTCGTCGCGGTCGCGCGCGAACAGCTCATCTTGATAGCAGGCCGCGTTGGGCGCGCAGTCCGCCGACGTCACGCACGGCGCGCCCTTGTCGCCGGCCCCCCGGCTTGGCGTCGCCGCGCAGAACCCGGTGGAGCGCACGCACACCGAGCCGCCGGTGAGGCTGTCGGCGTCGACGAGCGTGGCCAGCGTCTGCCCGCCCTCGGCCGGGACGAAGGTGACGCCGGTGAACGTGCAGTCGGGGACGTCGAACGTGCAGGGCTTCACGCAAGCCGAGACGAGCGCGTTGCCCTGAGCCAGGTCCATGAAGCGCGTGTCGCAGACACGGGTGCCGCCGCACTCGGCGCTGCTGCTGCACGGCTTCACGCAGAACGCCGCGAAGCCGCCGCCGGCAGAGGGTGAACGGACGAACTTGAGCATCGAGCCCAGCGGGCACGTGGGCGGCTGGGCGGCGTTGCCGACCAGAGAGCAGTAGCCCTCGATGGTGCCATCGGGCAGCGGGACGGTGAACTGGTCCTCGAAGGCGCCCAGCGTCATGCCGAGCGGATTGAACGCGCCGTCCGGGGTCACGATCACGCACTCGAGACCGCGGGCGCACTGGTTCGTCGGGTTCTCGCCGGTGCGCGGGTCGTAGAGGCACGATGCACCGATGTCGTCGACGGAGATCGGCTCTGGCGCCGGGCCGGCGTCGCGCTCGTTGCCGCCGTCGTAGCTCCCGCCCGGCCGGCACCCGGCGGTCATGACGACGAGGCTGATCCCGAGGAGCGTGACGGCGTGCCGGGAGTTCATTTTTCCATTGTGGGCCGAACCGGTGCTTGTTGCCAGCGGATCACGACGCTTCCTTCGCGGACAGGAAGCCCGGGCGCCGGTCTGACCCGGGGCCACCTGAGGGCCGGTGGGGGAGCCGCGTCGGTCGGCGTTGGCGGCGGTGACAACGCCGCCCCTGCGACTGACGTGGTCGCGACGAGGGCGGTGACGGCGGCCCGCGGCGCCGCCTGACGCCGCTACTCGACGGTGAAGCGCGCCTGCGCCTGCCCACCATCGGCGAAGCGCACGCGGGCGACGTGGGCGCCGCGGGACAGCGGCACCCACACCGTAGGGGCTGGCGCGTAGGCCACGCCGTCGACGTCGATGGTGGCGACGGGGCCGCGGGTCCGCACCGGGATCTCCTGACCAGCGAGCGGTACGCCGACGTCGAGCACGAAGGCGTCGCCATCCCTTGGGCTCAGCAGCGCCGATGACAGCGAGGTCGCGCCGGGCCGGCAGCGGCCTTCGCGCGCGGCCCAGTCATCGAGCGCGCCAGGCAGCGTCACGACGCGCTCGCCAGCGGCGCAGTCCGCCCCTGGCGGGGTCGCCATGGACGACGACGCGGAGACGCTGCTCGTCGGTGACGCCGCGGTGGGGCCATCGTCGCGCGACGCGTACCCAGCGTGCGCAGCGTGCCGGCCGTGCCCGCCGTGGACGTCGCACGTCGACGAGGGCGCGGTGCCGGGCAAAAAGACCTCGTCGAAGACCGGGCACGACGGGCCGGCGCGCAGGCCCGACAGCGGGCACACCGCAGCGCGCTCGAAGCGCCGCTCGTCGACGAGGCGCGCTGGCTGCAAGCCTTGCATCGCCGCCAGCATCACGCGGCGGAAGATCACGCCGGCGCCCGACACCCCCGACACGCCGCGCATCGGCGTGCCGTCGAAGGCGCCGGCCCAGACGGCGACGGTGCGCTCGGCGGTGAAGCCCACCGCCCAGTTGTCGACCCACGCGTGGCTGGTGCCGGTCTTCGCAGCGACGGGAAACGGCAGATCGAGGGCGTTGTCGGCGCCGAACGCCGGCGTGCGGGCGACGTCGTCGGCGAGCACGTGGGTCAGCAGTGCCACGACGTCAGCCCGCAGGAAGCGCGGGCCTCGCCCGTCGCCCTCGACGACACCGGTGCGCCGGCCCTGCGCATCGGTGGTGGCGCGCACCAAACGGTGGTCCTTCAAGACGCCGCCTTCGGCGAGGCCGCGGTAGGCGCGGGCGAGCTCCTCGAGGGTCACCTCACCGTTGCCGAGGACGAGCCCGGCGCCGTAGTGGTCGGCGGCCTTGTCGAGCGAACCAAAGCCAGCGCGGCGCAGCACGTCGAGGACTGCGTCGGCGCCGAGGCTGCGGGCGACGCGGATGGCGGGCACGTTGTACGAGTTCTGCAGCGCCAGGCGCAGCGTCACCGGGCCGTGCATGCGGCGGTCGTAGTTCTGCGGCGTGAACACGTCGCCGCTGCCCATCGACAGCGCGGTGTCGACGTCGGGCAGCACCGTGGCGGCCGTGAAGCCGCGCTCGAGAGCGCGGGCGTAGACGAAGGGCTTGAGCGCGCTGCCCGGCTGGCGTCGCGCGTGGGCGCCATCGTTCTTGCCGAGGGTCTGATCGTCAAAGAAGTCGGCGGAGCCGACCCACGCGAGCACCTCGCCGCTGTCGTTGTCGAGGACGATCACCGCGGCGTGCTGCAGGCCGCGGTCGCGGTGCGCGCCCTGCCGCACCTCGTCGTGCACGATCGCTTCGACCTGTCGCTGCAGCCCGGCGTCCAGCGTGGTGTCGACGACGGCGGCGCGTCCGCGCCACGCCTCGCGCAGCCGGGCGACGACGTGGGGCGCGGCGGGTCCGGTGTGCCTGGGCGGGCGGGTCTCGAGCGGCTCGCGCAGCGCTGCTGCCAGCGCGACGTCGTCCACGAAGCCGGCCCGGTGCATGCGCCGCAGCACGTCGTCGCGGCGGGCGCGGGCGGCGTCGGGGAAGCGATCGGGATCTTCGCGGGCGGGGGCGTGGGCGAGGCCGGCCAGCAGCGCCGCCTGCGCGGTGGTGAGCAGCGCCGCGCGGGTGCCGAAGTAGGCGTCGGCGGCGGCCTCGACGCCGATGGTGTTG